>NZ_CAXMZT010000002.1:245842-361162 GCF_964199965.1 Legionella sp. W05-934-2
CACATATGTAGCATAAGGAAAGAACATCATGGAGCGAACGAATAAAACATCATTTAAAAACTTGCTATTAGCAATACTGATGACAAGACTACTAGTACCAACTGCGCATGCAGGTGGGCCAATGTGGACGTTTACCCCACGAACAGCAACTACAGTTGCAGTACCACCTGGCACAACCGATAGTGTCCAGTACACCGTGACTAATCAATCATCTCGGCCAAAAAAGTTAATGCTATTACCAACTTCCGGCTTAAGCCAGGGTGGTGATTGTAATTTAGCGCCCAAAGGTAGTGCAGGCAGTAGTTGTATATTAACCATTAACATTAATGGTAGCAACATCCCCGCAGGCGGAATCCAAAGTGGCCCGAAGATATGTCAAGCCAATGCCAATGGCAGTGCCAATCCGAATCAATGTTATCAGCCATCTAAAGCCAATGCATTGCATATTGTCAAACTACCTAATTTAACCATAGGCCAACCATTTCAGGGTGGGGTTGTGGCCTGCCTTAATGGGGGTAAAAATAATCTAATAGCAGCAACGGTTGATAATAATAACGGTAACACCATCATATGGGGTATTTTTGCAACAACCGGCGCAACCAGTACAACCGATGGGGCTACCAATACACAAACCATCGTTGATTGTTTAACGAATGGTGCAGGCGCTTGTGCTGGCGGTATTGATGTTAATACCTACGCTGCAGGCATATGCTCTACTTACGAAGTCGATGACCAAGGCAACACACCCTGTGTATCCGGAAACACCTGTTATGATGATTGGTTCTTGCCGGCCTCACCAGCTGTAGGTGGTATTCCATCAAGCCCAACATCTCAGCTAGACTGTTTGTGGTTTAATAGAGCTGCCATTGGCGGTTTTGCCAATGTCGTCTACTGGAGTTCTACCGAGCTCAATGCGAACTTCGCTCGGCTCCAGGACTTCTTCAATGGCGCCCGGTTCGGCGGCAGTAAGGACTTAGTCAACCGAGTTCGATGTGTCCGGGCTTTTACCCCTTAACCCCTTAACCCCTTAACCCCTTTCTTGAGGCAGAGAAGCTGCCTCAAGATTTTTATTTTGCGATAGATTGGATTTAGATGTATGGCACTTTATACTGCCATACCATAAGGGGTCGGACCATAATAATTATTTAATTAAGTGGCTGAAAATCCTTGTGTCGACAGTTCGATTCTGTCTTTGGCCACCATTTTTATGGGTCTTTATCTAAGGAGTCGGTAAATTAGAAGAAATGGAGGTGACTTTTTTGTTGGTAAAGTAGACTTTATATACAAAATCCTGAGGGGTTGATTGATAGGTCCATACTTCTGTCAAATAAGGCGTCGACCCATACCTCACCCCAGCATCATTATAGAGCGCCTGAGAGGTACTCATCACTTTTTTCCCTTCGGGTTCACCACATTTTTGTATCACTATATCCTGAGTATCACCTTCATACACTAGCTGACCATTGCAGCGAAAAGCCATGCACATGTGGCTTTTTAGTAACAAAAGAATCAGTATGATTATTTTTTTCATGAAACAGTCTGTTTTAATTTTATTCTTGTTTAGTATAGTTTAGATTAAGATGGGTATCAAAAATCTTTCCATATGGTGCATTTTAGTCAAGATTGGCCTAAAGATTTAGCTGCTTGGTTTGGATTTTTGTGATCTCGATACTGACAAAAGAACGGCTTTTGAGCAAAATTTGTGTGTTAGCCAGGGCGATAAACATATCGCCCTATTTTTTAGACAACGCTTGTTTTTCAAAGCCTAGTATCGATTTACTCTGCTATTTCAGAAAAGGAAATCGATTAAATTCCACCAATAAATTTTACTGTAGCATACGGCCCTTGAAAGCCAAAATCTGTTTGGTTATTACCAGAACCCAGGTGTTGTGCATTAAAATAATTTATCCACATCCATCCTAAATCAAATATGAAATCACCCTGATAAAGAGCCCAGTTATATTTGATACCAGCCTTTGCTTCAAGTTCAGGAACAATGGCTGTTCTGGACCCACGAAGCAACTGTATCACGTTGTTGCCAATCGCTGTGACGTTACCCGTGTATTCGCCATCACCAACTAATATGGCCCCAGCAAAATTACTATACACGGAAAAGTCATAACCCAGATCATAGGACATATCAAGACCGGCCCTAGGCCCAAAACCATTGAATTTTAGATCAACCATCGGGCGAAAATTGCCAACGGTCGCTGTTATGTCGGTTTCGATGCTTGCAAACTGAAAGCCACCATGGTAACGAATATTTTTCAATTCGCCGTAATCAACATGTTGGCCTAGCTCGATATTAAGCGCGGAGTATTTTGGTTCCCAATTAATCGTAATTCCCGAAAACACGACATTTCTAAACTGGGTGGTCTTTTTAAAGTAGGTCCAATTAAGATTAATATCGTTGCCATTATTGAAATGGTATGAGCCTTCTAAGCGAAAACCAAAATCCCAATCCAGATCAACATCTTGACCAACCAGGACATTGTTGACGATAGTATCTCCAAAATATCCAAAGTCACCATTATAAGCCGGCTTAACATACAAACCTTGAATACCAACGTCTATCGCCGTAAACTCACAAGGCACCGATACATTTTCTGGGCTACAAGTATACGATCCGCCAGCAAAAAGCGAACTACTTCCTAACACAACTATCGAAATGGTTAACCGCTTGAAATTAATCATGCAAAACTCCTTATTAATCCTTTGGTGTGAAGTATTTCAAATATTCACACTAACCAACCTGCGCCCTTTTCATTATCAGAAGCAACGAAGTACGCAAGTATCTATAGATAGCTATAGTAAGTCAAGCATTGTGCTCAGGAATATTTGAACCTCCCAGATTATGTTTCACTTCATTCGGGCTATGCGTGCTTTATGTCGTAGAAATGCTTTAATAATTTCCTATAGCAAGTTATCTTGGGTATTTGACTATCATTTACAAAAAGGAATCTGTTATGAAAGGCCTATTATTATCCAACATTTCAGTTCAATTGCTGTTATTTTTGTCATTGTTAATATCCAATCCGAGTCATGCTAGGGAGCCAATCATATGTGAGGTGGTCAACTAAATTTTCACACCCCAGTTAAGCAGCTTTTTCCATCCGGCCCCAATATCGTTTTTCAAACTGATTGGGACTGACCTATCCAATCGTAGAATGCAATCTATGACTGTTATAAAACATCACAATATAATCCAAAATATCCTGCCGGGCTTCTTCTCTAGTTTGATAGTGTCGCCATCGTGTTCGCTCTTCTTTCAAGCGGCAAAAGAAGCTTTCCGCAACACTATTATCCCAACAATCACCTTTGCGATTCATGCTGCCAAAAAAATCCGTTCTGTTCTAGTAACTTCCGATACTCGTTGCTAGCATATTGAGAGCCGCGATCGGAATGCGCAATTAACCCTGAAGAAGGTCTTCTTTGCCACATAGCCATATGAAAATCCACTTGCCGCAGCTATTTTAATTACCCATTCTTTTAATTGTTTTCGCGCAGGAGAACCGTCAGGCATCTGCCGTCGCCATTTTTAAGATTTCTTTCTCCATAGTAAGACGTTTTACTTCTTCTCGTAGATGTCGAATTTCAGTCTGTTCGGCAGTCAATTGGCCATTGCCTCGAAATGGTTCTGATTCGGCTTCTTCTGATTCTTTGATCCATCGCCCAAGTAAATAAGGCTTTAACCCTAAGCTCTTGGCGGCCTCTGTTATTTTGTACCCGTGTTGCGTAACAAGACCAATTGCATCAAGCTTGAACTCTTTTGTATATTTTTTTTAGTTTTCACTATTACCTCCAGTTAAGTTATTATCGCTTAACTGGGGTGTGAAGATCCATTAGACCACATCATCTTCAATGGCCTTATCATCTTTATCCATCATGTCATCCCTATCACAAAAGATTTTATGTATTAAAGCGTAGACCAATTATCAGTGGCATTACAAATGGAGATTCTATAGACTAAAAAAATACGGACTTTGGATGCCTCCATGAATAAACCCATGTTATCTGTTTTTGGATTGGCTATGTTTAATGTGGCCGCCGTGTTGAGCTTGCGCGGCTTACCCATGATGGCAGATACTGGCATGCAAATGATATTTTATCTAACCTTTTCCTCATTTTTATTTTTATTGCCATGCGCCTTAGTGTCAGCTGAGCTGGCCACAGGTTGGCCTTTCGCAGGTGGGGTTTATCGTTGGGTCAAAGAAGCCTTTGGCGGTCTTTGGGGATTTATCGCCATTTGGATGCAATGGGTGCAAAACGTAATCTGGTACCCTGTCATTTTGGCATTTGCTGCCAGTGCATTTGCCTATGCTGTTGGTGATCCCGAGTTATCCAACAACAATATCTACTCAGCTGTCTTTATCATTGTTGCCTATTGGTTATCAACGTGGATTACCTTATTTGGTATGCACTACGTTGAGAAAATTACCTCCTACGCTGTATTATTGGGAACTGTTGTACCTGTGATTTTTTTATTGATATTAAGTTTTGCTTGGATAATGCTTGGCAATCCAGTTTATATCGATACACACCAATCCATAATTCCTGACTTCTCTCAATTTTCCAATGTGTCATTTTTAGCAGGGATCGTGTTGTTATTTGCAGGAATCGAGGTTGGCGCTGTGCATGTTAAAAATATGGCAAATCCTAGACGACAATACCCACAAGCCATCTTTCTGGCGTTGCTTATTATCATTACTATTTTTTCTTTAGGATCCTTTGCTGTCGCTATGATTGTCCCAAAATCGGAAATTAGTTTAACAGCAGGGATATTACAAACGTTCGATCAAGAATTAATTAAGTTTCAGTTGCATGGGTTATTACCCCTGCTAGGAGCATTGATTGCTTTTGGGGCTCTCGGTGGCGTGTTGGCATGGATTTCGGGGCCAAGCAAAGGGTTGCTGGCTACAGCTGCCGAAGGAGAAATTCCTCCCTTTTTAGCGTATGTTAATAAAAATGGGGTGCCAACTAATATGTTATTAGTTCAAGGCGTCATTGTCACATTACTCGCCTCCTTGTATCTGGTAATGCAAAATGTCAACATCGCATTTTTCTTGCTTTCCGCCATGACGATTGCGCTCTATTTAGTTGTTTATTTTCTGATATTCCTATCTGCCTTAAGACTTCGCTACAGCCAACCTCATGTCATACGCACTTATCGTGTACCAGGCGGTATGCCAGGCATGTGGTTTATTTGCCTCGTTGGTATATCCTCAGTGACATTTGCCTTTATTTTGGCATTTTTCCCACCCACTTCGTTAAATGTCACCCGTCCCTCAACCTATATCGCCGTCGTATCGGGTGGATTTATCATTTTTTCAGTGATACCAATCATTATCCATGCTATGAAGAAACCCAATTGGAAAAGGCAAATCGAATAAGCGATGAATTAGGGCTGATTTATTTTTATTTGCTCTGCTTATATTTTGTGCTATTATTTACTACATTATTTCACTCCTCTCTAGAAATTTATGAAAAGAAATCCCTCAGCAAATGATCCATCTCAGAAAAGAAAAATACCTTTTAATTTAAAGTTAATTCCCGTTGGCAGTGGCAATCCTGGAATCCTGGAGATGATTAATATTATCATGACGAGAGAACATCCTAGAGGTGACTATTCAGGAATGAATATTTTCGGTGAACATGTTTCAACTCTTTTAGTTGATGAGACCGCCGTGAAACTAATGATTAAAAGCGTGTCATGCGGAAATGACTTTGACAGAACAAGAGTGTTAGATTATCCAAATACTGATATTTTCTTATTATGTTTTTCAGTAACCGACCAAAACGCATTTAGAGAGATTGAGTCTAAATGGATCCGTGAAGTACAACATTATTGTCCTGATGCGACACTTGTTCTAGTTGGAACGAATACTCACTTTAGAGATAATCCATCTGTAAACAATCAAATGTTTAAAGCAAACAGTTTTGTTAGCAACCAACAAGCCCTTCAATATGCTCAGTCAAAAGGCATGCTTTACCTTGAATGCTCATTTTCAGCTGATAATCCTAATTATTCAGCCGTTTCGCATATGTTGAAAGAAGCTATTTTAGAATACAAAAATGGCCCAACCATTACCCCCAAACCTCCTAGTATTAGTAGCAGTTGTGCCATCATGTAAGCTTTTAACTGCAAGAAAATACTCAAGAGATCAGCCTTCTTGTGTTGGGTGTTTTTGATATGATACTAGGTAACGTCCCTGAAGTTTTTTTACACACTATCAGGACCATCCTCATAACCCGCTTTAACCGATTCTGTCAAGATCTTAGCAGCAAATGGCACGCCGCAAACAGCCAATCCTAAAAGGTTAACGACGATACCCATCGTGGGAGGATGGTTAAATTTCAATTCTCCGTGTTTGGGCCCACTATCATCCCACAGAGCCTTATCGATAACATATGATTTGCTTTCAGCGGCAGTAATTAAAGGGGCTGCAACCAACCCTATACTAACTCCTCGCAAACTTTTAAAAAACTCATAGCATTCTCCCATCAAATCAAGAATCAGTTAAACCAACCTGAAAAATAAGAGTCTATAGAAGTTAAATAGAGACCATTTATTGTTCAAAAGCCGGCTCAAGACACTATAATTAAGAATAGTGAGACTCATCAATACAGTATAAAAGCGATATTCTGGCTTAAGTGAATGGGCTATCAAGCTAGGGGCTAATGCTCTTGATTACCAACATCTACCGCATTAATCGATTCGAGTAATTGATAGTAAGGAACCGGTGGATATACCATGGTAATGCAATGAAGGGAGCCCTCTCCCTCATTAGACAAAGACGATGAATTAGCTGTTGTAACCACAAACCCTAGATTGCGATATATTGAAATCGCTTTTTTATCCGACTTTCCCCCAAAAATTGGTACAACAATTTGATTATCCAACTGGATAGAATTAATGTAGGTCTCATAGTAATTATCTGGGCGTGGAAGTTTTGTTATATTAAACCCTTCCTGTTTTAAGGTATCCGCATACTCATCCAGATCAGTAATAATCGTTGATTCATTAATAAAGCGCGCATGTTCATCGATATGACCTATTCCCTTTAGATGAGGCAGCCGTATTAGTTTTTTGCAGCCAAATTTCTTTGAAAAGACCGAATCAGGAATGATCCTGTGACTATCATTATTTACGATCATACAAACACCCAGGTGATTCGTTTGAAGATTGCCTCCCTCAAAATAAAAATAATTTGAAATAACGTTATCACTGAAATGGTGGGTAAACTCTAATCCGGGCTTGATGTCTTTATAATAGAGGGACGATAGGAGTCCTAACTGGCCAGACTCATCGACAAGCGGAATTGGAAACGCATCTCGCGCCCAAAATCCATTATTGGCATTGTTTAACTTAATGATTCGCATACGATCTTTCGGAACGACATCTGAGTATATCTTGTAGAGTTTATCTATCTCATTTTTTGAGGAAGACTCGGTAATCAATACTAATATTGCATCCTCACCAAGTGCTTTCGCTATTTCAAGTTTTGCATCTTTGGAATTAAACGAAAAGTTAGAGGTCATTATCAAATAACCTGGTTTTTCATAATCACTAAAGGGTCTAACATGGATATTAGGTTGGTGAGGGGGTATTTTGTTGGATAGCGCTTGTTTTCTATTGTATGCAGCTATCTGCTTTTTTTGTTCGCGGGTTAGATCATGTTTTAGGTTGGTGGAATCAGCATATGCACTAATGCCATATAAAACAGACAATACAAGTATGACTTTTTTTAGAATTGATTTTGACTTCATATTATCATCCCTTATATTATTTCATACAAACATCCCTGTGTTTATCATATAGGATTTAAAATGACTTTTCCCGTGTTTAAATAAGGAAAATGTACCACATCAAACTCGCTAATCAGGGCTCAGTAATATTTTTGTGTCACCCCCCCCCCCCCCTTGTTTCTGTCATGCATCCCGTTATTTTCATATAATCATAGACACTTCTCTCTTGTCTGATAAAGTGTCATAATCAATATTGAATATAGCTTTACTCTTTAATATTCAAATGATCGTTCGAACCGGGTTGAATTTCTCGCATATTATTGGTCAAAATACATTAGTAATAGGTATACACGTGAAACACATATCAATATTTATTCTAACACTGCTGACATGCTTCAAAACACATGCTACTCAGATCCCTTTTAAATTACCACCCGAGTTAATGACAAAATATGGTGTGATCGCCCCTTTATGTTTTAACCGATTTACTGAATTATCTGACAAAAAAGACTCGATAAACTTAAAAACGGATTCCTGCATTCAATATCATCAAACATATAATAGATATGCGCTTGAAAACGGGTTTATCGGTTATAATATCGACACGGATCAACCTGGCATGAAGCTCCCTTATATTTTCTACCGGTATATTGGAAAATTAACACGAAATGGTAAGCCTGAGTATGTTTTTCTAATTTCCTGGAGTGGCGGCGGCACAGGTTCTTTTACTGAGCTACTTACCATGACTTTAGATAACGATATTTTAAAATCAAGCAAAACCATTGCCTCAGGTGATCGGTGCAATGGTGGCATTATAGACGCATTGGTAAAAAATAACCTGATTTTGTATAAAACCAATATGACACCACAATCCTTATATGAGGTAAACAATAAAAATGTGGAAGTTAATCAACAAGCGCTTTTACCTGATTGCGCAGTCTGTTGCATTGGCAGTTTTCACTATGCTGACTACAAACTCATTGGTATCCAGTTCAATGGATTATTGCTTGATACGACTGTAAACGAAAAAAAGCTCGCCTGCTTTAACCAACTGGCTATCAAGTATGGGGCTAAAATGAAATCTTTGTTAACTGTAAAACAAATAATGCAACTACAGTCCGATATTGATGCCAATTGTTTCAAGAAATAAGAAGCAGTTATGAACACTCTATTTCATCTGGCTTTCCCGGTACATGATTTCACACTGGCCAAACAATTTTACCAGCAAAAACTTGGTTTCAATGTTGGTCGTGAATCGAATAGCGCTGTTATTTTTGAGTTTAATAATCATCAAATTGTTGCGCATAAAATAGATAGTCCATTGCCAGAACAAATAGGGATTTACCCCCGTCATTTTGGCCTGATTTTTCTTGATAAGCGTGATTTTGATAAGTTTATTTTTCACATAAATAAACACAATGTCGCATTTGAGATCCCTTTAAAAACAAGATTCATAAACACAGCTATAGAGCACCAAAGCTTCTTTCTAAAAGACCCAAGCAACAATTTACTTGAATTTAAATATTATACAAATCAAAGCGCTATCTTCGGAGAGCGCGACTATGGAAAAGTAGGTGAAACAAGCTGACTTTTAAAGTTTGAAATTTGAAACAACACCAGAAGTTGAATATGCAAACTAATTCAATTAAGGCTTGGTATACTTGGATGATTGGTCATTGCTTGTTTGTATTCCCTCCATTCGCTATTGATAGCGATTGCCGCCCATGTATGAATTGACCATTTCCTAGACCCCGCAATAGTTAGGCATATGTCGATTGAGTCCCTGAAATTAGTGGTGAAATATAGCTTCACGTGTTGGTAGACTCGGCTGCTTGTTATCTGATACTATTGAAAACATGCTATTAAGTGATAGTGCTGAACTTTCTAAACTATCAGATTGAGAGGATTGCTTAAGCAACAGCTTATCTAATATCTGTTGGAAATAGTATTTTGCATAAACAAATTTTGCCAAATCATAAAGCTTAATATTACTATCATGATTATCATCATCAAGATATCTATCAACTAAATCAATTAGCGTTTCTTCCAACCCTTTCACAACCCTTTGCAACTCGTTTGCGTCCCTTAATGCACTGAAATGATAAGTTACCATTTTTCCCTCTTTCGTATTGAACGAATTAGTAATCCCAGCAATCTCATACAACACGTCTATTTTTTCATAAGGAAATAATGCATTTAAGGCAGAAGGATGGGACAATAAAGAATTCAAACCGGAAGCCTCCATCGCCATTTTTGTCAACGTCTTCTCCTCCTTTGTGGCGAGAAGGACTTGGAGGATTTCTCGATGCTTAGCGCGCCGATTATCAACTGCAAGATTGAATTTGCCATTGGGGGAAGCGTGCCTGTCTACATAAGACTTTAATGTTTCACTTTTAACGTGCGAACCCGATTTATTAACCGGTATCGATAGCATCTTTAGCCCCGACACGGTTTGAGATAAGTTGGTGGTGATCCCTTTTTTACAAACAGGCCACAAACGCGCAATCCCTTGGGTATATTTAGCAATCTCAGGCGGAACATAATTTACCGGTTGATTTTGATAAAGAGTAAACAATGAGTCACCTAACTTAAGTGCTTCTTTCATCACTAAAAATGCTTCCGTCCCACAAGAAACAAAATCAGACTGTCGTTGATAGTCAACATTCGTAATAGTCGCGTGCGTGATGCCCAGTTCATTTAGGCATTTCTCTAATTCCTGCTGCAATGTTTTGGCATATATCGTCCCCGTAGCCCCTAAGGAATCAAGTAGGATATATTCATTATTTTTAGCAATAATCGGTGTTTTATGAGGTAAGCCACCATTTTTTATGATAACCCCATAAATGGTATCCTTGGGAGCAATGGTAATCATCACGACTAAGTCTGAATAGTGGTTAAGGACATAAACAGGGTATGAGCCACTTGATTTACCTTTATAATAATCGTGAAGCAAATACATCCCTTTCGTCGATAACTTATCATCATCGGCCATTAAATCATCAATATTGCTGAACTTCACCAACAACCTCACTATTCTCGATAACCAAAATACTGTAGAAAATTCTAAAGATAAACGGGAGCATATCAGGAATACCTTAAGACAAACTTAATAATAGAAAAAACGGTATTTATATTTTATACCAGACATTATTAAAAAATTAGATTGAGCTATCAATATTCAATAGGATTTTCACCGCAAGTTTTTTTTGCATTAGAGCAGAAGATAGCTCTAAGAAGGCGATTATATTCAATAAACACTTCATGAGACGATCCCTCAATATCCTGAATACGATAAATTAGAGCACAATAGGCAGCATCCATGCTGGTTTGTATGTAGGCTTGCTAGGCTGTTTAGGCCATAAAGCTTCTTGCCGCACATATTAATCCATTTTACACGCTTCCCTCAGATTTCCACAATATGCCTCCGGTGAATGTGAGCAGGCCATTATTCCAGTCAAAATCCATAAAAAAATATCTTAAGCAAGTAAAGAATATGTAAACATATGTGCATATTGATATTATTTATATCTATGTAAATTATAATTAATCAATTAGTTTAGTATTTAATACTTAAGTGATATAGATCGGGGGTATAATGTTTAATTTTTTAAAAAAAATGTTTCGTTGGCTTTTAAAACAATACTCCGAGTTTAATGAATGGATTCGGCCTTATTTCGTCTATTACAGAGATGAGCATAAAAACAAAACAAACTTTATTCTAACCGATAACTCAACCATTCAAAGCAGCAAAAAAAGCCATAGTAATCAAATAAGTACCCGCCTGCCTTCAACCAAATCTTCAGTTATGGATATTGCCAGTTCTACTGAAACGAAAGCAAAGCAAGAGAATACTCATGTATTTATTGGCGCAGGACCCGCAAATTTAGATCGGGCGTTGAAAATTAGAAAACAAGATCCTAATGCCAAGCTTATTTTCCTTGATAAGCGGGTATCGCCTTCTGGTGAATTAGATAGGGCTCAAGCACGAGCTAACATCTTTCGATTTCCTCTGAGCGAACGGGATAAAATTATCCAAAATGCCTTTAATAAAGAAGAATTTGCCAAAGCATTTAATAGTCTATCGACAGAGCGGAATTTTTCGGAAGACTCCGGGTTTCAGTATGGTGATACAAAAGTATTCGGGAATGAACGCTTTACACAAATACAAATTCGGGATTTGCAACAGTTATACTTAAATGATCTAAAGAAAAGTGGCAATGTTACGTTCGTTGATGCTGATGTTGATATTAATTCATTTTATCAAGTCAATACACATAGCAATCTTCGTGATACTGTTTTATCACCTTTAAACCAAGAAATCTGCGATCTTGAACATCAAATTCAAATTTCTAGAGACGATAACAGTGAAAAAGGTCAATTTGATAAAGCGTCTAAACTAAGCCGTTTAGATTATTTGCAAAAAAGCGTTCAATTATTGATGTCAGTCAAAAATGGTGCAAATATCACCTATCATAATGCCGCGGGGGCACTGAAAGAAGGCCCACAAGGAAAAGGTACCACGCCTGATACCCTTATCTATCGCCCCATGAGTGAGCAACCAAAAAACACGTCTATCCCCTCCATTGATCTCTCATCCATGCCAGTCACAGCCATGCATGGCACAGCCACGTTTTCGTTTAAAAATAGTCGTATTCAACCTAAAGATCTCAGTGATAAAACAGTTAGCCTAGATAAAACAAACTGGCAATCTGAATTAGCTAAGCATGGTTGGAATTTAGCTAGACCTCCACGAGTTAGGCTGTTTTATGCTAATGATACCCTTTATGTGGGTACGGAAATCCCAGCCAGTTATGCAAAGCAAGTTGATAAGAATGGTCGGCCTAACGAACTTTATAAACAAATGCAGATTGATTATACGCGAACCATTGCTAAACTGATGTTGCCTCAGTTTAGCAATGACATAGAACGCTTACCTGCTAATAAGTCCGGGGTTAATGCACCGAGCTTTTTCTTAACGAATCGGGGTGAAACAGGACTAGCAATGAATCAGACTGACAAGGGTTCAGCCATATTTAACCATGGCGATAGGCGTTACTTACCCCACTATCAAACAGGGAGTGGGTTTTTAACAGCGACCTTACAAAATGACGCCTATGCTAATATTTATAGCAAACATAATTTTAATGCCTTATTTCAGTGGGCAAAGACAGAAGGACTTATTAATAAAGATTACCAGTCTGTTGCTAAGGAGTATGCGAAGGCGATAGGTGTAAATGTCAATCAACCAAATTTTATCAATCACCTCAGTTCAAAGCAAAAACAAGATATGCTCAATCTATTTCAAGGTGATTTATATACCAATGTCACACGAGATATATTATCGGCAAATAAAGAAAAAGTAGATAAGTACTTTACCCAAGTCCAAAAACAGGCCTTGACTATGCTTTGTCACAACAAGCAATTTAATGACCTAATAGATTTTTTTAAGTCAACAAATTCAACCCCAGCCCTTAAAAATATGCCAGCCATTCAGCATGACATAGCGCACGGTCCTTATAACGATAACATCAAGGTTATGATGATTATGGAAATGGTTAAACAAGGTTCGGATGCATTTTTACTGCAGGTGATTCCCAGAATGGTGAATGTTGATTTGTCGGAAATGAACTTGCAAAATCCCAAAGATATGAATCGATTACACCAGCTTCGTGATTCAATCACAAGAGACTATATGAAATATATTGATACGAACGAGCTTATGAAGGATCTTGCTCCACATGTTAAAAAGGAATTGTTTGTTGCGTTGGCTGCAAATCCCAACAATCCCGCTAAAGCTCAGGTTTGTGTGGCAAACCTACTGGGGGTGTCACCCAGTGATAAGCAAATGTTTTCTCAATTAAGAAATCAAATCTTGGAACAACATCCAAAAAGTACGAGTTCGGATGCTGTGAGAAGACAAGAAAGCACGTCGAAAATGCTACAACGAATGCCAACTCCTCCAAAACCACAGCCCAATTGTCATTCAAGAAATAAAGATTCAAAGGAAAACCAATCCATTCAATCTCACTCAAATTTATCACCAGAAGGAGCAAAAACTTACCAAACTCCGACACCATGCCGCACTGTGCCGAATCCTTATTCTAAATAGAGGAGAAAAGAGAAATAAAGGAGATCTTTTAATCCTGAACAAGTTATAAAATAAATCTATAGAGCCCACAATTACTTGAACCTATCATGAAAGTCGATGTTTACAATACGGAAGAAGACGTCGGTAACGTTATCGGTGACTTGAACCGCTGTCGTGGCATGATTTCTGGCCAAGAGTCCAGTGCAGCAGGCATTCGCATTAAAGCGGAAGGTCCTCTTTCAGAAATGTTTGGATACATAAGTACACTGCCAACGCTTAATTATACGTGTCACTGATTAATCAATTTATTTCAAAGTTTCTTACTCAGTTTAAAGTCGTAATCGTCGATCCTAGGATCAATAATTTCCAAGCTATTCGCTGTTATGAAAAAGCGGGCTTTACGAAGACAACATTTAGTCAAGATCCAAATCACTTTATCATGATAAAATCATTGGTCTAAGCCTTTTAATTAAGTGGAGATAACAAAAATATGAATCTAATCAAAATTCGTCTCCTTACCATAAAAGATATAGCCCCATTGGTAGATACATTCGCAAGACATAATTGGCCTAAACCGAAATCAACATTTGAATCGTATTTTCATGAACAAACTGAAAATGAGAGGATCATATGGCTGGCTTTTTATGAGAACCAATTGGCTGGTTATGCCACTTTAAAATGGGAATCCCTTTACCAACCATTCAGAGAAAAAAAAATTCCTGAAATTATGGACTTAAATGTTCTTCCTCCATATCGAAACAAAGGGATTGGGTCACAACTTTTGGAAATGGCTGAACAATTGGCCGCCACGCGCAGTGAGATTGTTGGCTTGGGTGTTGGACTATATCGTGATTATGGAAATGCACAAAAATTATATATTAATAAGGGGTACTCACCTGATGGGCGCGGTCTAACTTATCAATATCAAGCTGTTAATCCAGGTAGCAACGTTCCAGTAGATGATGATTTAGTTTTATGGTTCACAAAAAAACTGAAACCATCAGCAAAATTTGATATACCAGAATTCCAAGATTATAAGTCTTTAGGCGATAAGACCAAATATCAGATCAAATTTGTTGATGTAATAGATGCTGAAACTGAAAGCAGAATGACCTATGGTCTTATTGATTATGAAGCAAATCACGGTATCGATGTCAATTATCATCGGTTTTCAGTGGTTATCTCTGATGAAAATGAAGTAATTTTTGGAGTAATAAATGCTTATACAGCGTATGCAGAAATCTATGTCGATGATATCTGGGTGGACAGTGCCTACCGTGGCAAAGGATTTGGTAAGAAGTTATTATTTGCACTTGAAAATCATTTTAAAGGCCAGGGGTTTAATAATATCAATTTAGTGACAAGTGCTTTTCAAGCGCCAGATTTCTATAAGAAGTGTGGCTATACAGCAGAGTTCACCAGACTAAATAAGAAAAACCCAAAATTAAGTAAGACTTTTTTCGTTAAATTTTTTAACGAAGATTCAGAGACAAAAGGGATTCTAAAGGCAAGATCCTCATGAATAAATTTATTTGCAATTGTTGAAATTCAGCATTTATCCAAAAGAAACTAACCAATGTTTATTCCATCGTGATGGCTAAATAAAGTCGTTTAACGATGTGTGGGCATTTGCCTGGGCATATCAAGGGCTTTTCTTCGTGGTGGGTAATTCACTTTCATTGCCTGAATCATGGGGTGTCTTTGAGGAAACATCAAAAAATCGAAACCTGGATTGCTTTGGTGTCACAGGCTGTTCTTTAGACTCAATCAACGGAGACAGATTTTTTTGCTTTTGTGACAATGTATTATAAATATCCTCTAATGAGTCAAAAGTCGTATCACCAATTGACAACTTCCCGCTATCAACATGAATGGGAAAAGACTGGAGATTCTCTTGTGCATCCAGAAAAGATAGATAATACGCTTTGCTTGCTTCATCAAAAAACAAAATCAAACTATTCTCAGTTTGGCTTAATAATAATGCCTCTGCGCTTTCAGGACTTTCGACCGTACTTTGAAAGCCTGGGATTAACTGAATGCAATCTTGTTTGCCCTTTTTAATCTCATTTGCGCGAATAAATTCTTGTTGCCCTCTTGGTAGTAATCTGAAGAAAACAAGCTTGTCATTGTTTGGGCAAGATTGATAACTTTCATATATAAACTCATTCCAGTAGCGTTGCAACTCGTTTTCCTCATAATCCAGGCCTCTATCATGGTGAAAATTGTAAGCTTTTATTTCAAGTTGGCTGTAAAATTTTTTGCTATTTTTTGCAAGATTAAGATAATCCGCAATCACTCCTCGAGCATATTGCTTGGCATCAAAATTGTTATTCAGTCGTTTCAAATCGTTTTCAAATAATTTTGCTAAAATCATTTTTTGATTTGCATCATCAATTGTTTTAAAGAGATACCCTTCACAATCTACCTCTTCAAGCGCTGTTAATAGTTTAGTTGTATTGACTCCCCCATATAATGCCAAGATTTCTTCAAAGGCTGGCGAATGATTCGCTTGACTAATAAGAATTTTTAGGTGTACCTTTTCCGACTCCTCTAGGTTTTTAACATCCTGCACGCCACGTAAGAAATCGACTTGCTTTTCATTAAGAAAAAATAATTTTGAACCATATAGTAGTTGATCAAGGGATAGCCTATTGCTAGGATTAAATGCAGTCCCTTTCTCAAATAGACTGATAAAAAAATCAGCTTGATACTTGGCAATAACATAGTGAAATTTTTCGAAATGATTTTTAAGGTTATGTAACATCGCATGATGTAATTCACCTTTTAAATAAGCTTCACCATAATTATCCACAATCTTCTTTAGATCATTTTTAGATACAATCCTTGCCAGCAAATCATTTTCGGGGTCAAGCTTATCGATTGCCAAATAAGCTTGCTCTTTAAACTCGCTAGGGCTTAAGCTGTCTTTTTTAACCCCCAACAAGTCAAATGCGCTAAATAGCATTCCATCTAATACAGCAATTTCTTCATATTGGGTTCGCTCAAAACCATCACCAAGAAACATAGCGAGCATACACAAGGTTGCTGAAAACACATCTGACTTTTCATTTGCATAATAATTGCCTGACAATTTCTCAGGCGCGCAATAGGCAGGTGTCCCAATAGGATTTAAATCATCTCCTGTGAATCTACTCAATCCAAAATCAAAGATATTAATTCTTAAAAGCTTATCGACGACTTGATAACATGTATTCTGAGGCTTTAAATCATGATGAATAATATCCTGTTCATGAATCCATCTAAGTGATTTTAAAAATCCATGAAAAGCATAAGCTTTTGATTTATAGGGTAATGTTTTATGGTTCATGTCTTGGATAATATTTTCATAGAGCTCTAACCCTAGATTTGGCATGACTAGGTAGCCTTTTTCAATATCAAAAAACACATCTGGATAGACGCGTTTTGTAAACTCACACTCTTGTCTGAATTTAGCTCGTTCCTCTTTATCGTTTAATCTGACTTGCTTAATTACCCAACCCGTTTCTTTCGATTGTGTTTTTTCTTCTAAATATATTTTTTCATATTCAGTAACAACGCCAAATTTACCTCGCCCCAACTCTTCCTTTTCCACCAAAATAGTATGCTTTCCAGTATATTTTTTCGATGCTCGAATAAAGACAGGGGGAGAAAAATAAATTGTTTCATTCTCATATTGAATTTCAGAATAATGTCGATTAGGTGCAACCGAAGAAATAGCGGCATTTAAAAAATGCCTATCTTGAATAGTAATTTCAGAAACTGCGTCAGAATCATACGCGCGATTGCTAATTTTAATTAACACGCCTAACACCAATTGCTTCATTATATTCAAATTATGGACTATAAAAGCGATTGTTGTTTGTTATAAATTAAAAATGAAATATTTGCCATTCATTATTGGTGAATTAAGCCTTAGCTTGGTAATATAAATACGTTCGTTGTCTCATTGCACCAAAGCGATGAATGGGAATAACCAATAATTGGATCATCGATGAGAGTTTTGCTGATAGTCTTTAGTTGTTTCGTATCATTTCAATTAGGGGCCAAACCGCTTGCACCGGTCTTTGATGGTTTAGGCCAGGCGTACTTCAAAGCGGATACGCAAAATAAAGAAGCACAGACCTATTTTAATCAAGGCATGGTCTTATTCTATGGGTTTGATTATGGGGAATCGACTCGCTCGTTTCAAGCATCAACAAAAGCTGATCCAAACTGTGTCAGATGCTATATTGGTTTGGCCTTGAGCATGGGCTCTGCCACCAATCTCTTTTTAAAAGGGGACGAACCTCAAAAGGCTTTAAAAATACTGGAAAAAGCCGACTCCCTTAAACCTAAAAACCCTATTGATTTAGGTCTTATTCAAGCACTAAAACGACGATATCAACTTAGCCAAACACCATCACATGCGTCAAATGGTCATCATTGCGCTTTCCTTGAAGTGAGCCTGCCTGCAGAAAATAATCTTGCCTTTGCAAACGCCCTACATAATCTGTCCCTTCAGCATCCGGATAATACGACCATCCAAACGCTATTCGCATACAGTGTCTTTGCCGTTGAGAATTGGGACTTTTATGACAACTTATTAGACATAAAACCCTATGCTTTGATGATGAAACAATCCCTTGAAAAGGTATTAGCAATAGAGCCCAACCATCCTGGGGCCATCCATTATTATATTCACCTGATGGAATGGTCAAGGCACCCAGAACAAGCCGTTAAATTTGCCAACAAACTTCCAGAGCTTACCCCAATGGCTGAACATTTGGTCCATATGCCAACTCACATTATGATAAGAATGGGTGAGTACCAGCAGGCGGTGGACTTGAATCAAAAAGCCGTCGCTGTTTCAGACAAATACGAATCATTATGCCGAAAACAGGGTTTTAAACCTGAAGTTAACTTACTAAACCAGCATAATCTCGATTATTTGTTATATTCAGCCACTCTGAATGCCAATGGCGATATTGCCTACCAAGCTGCGCTAAAATTAAAAAATATCACCCCGTTTAATTGGTTGATGAAAGTACCATCCCTTCAACGTTTTCACGCAGAGTTAATGCTCGTTATCGCTCATTTTGGTATGTGGGATGCGTTAACGAGCATTCCGGAACCAGGAATCCAATACCCCTATTTGAAGGCGATATGGTCTTATGCGCAGGCCCTTCATGCGATGCAGATAAATGATAAAGCCTCGGCAAAACGGTACATCCGCTTATTCCACCAAGCTGCCCAAGCAAACAACCAAGATACCGACACGAAAGATGCATTTGAAAACAACCTCAAGATAGCCAAAAACATCCTTCTTGCCCATCAAGCAGACATGAATGGCAATGCTGACAAAAGCATTTATTTTTGGCATCAGGCTGTTGCGACTGAAAAAGCAGGGGGTGATCCACCATCATGGCTGTTCCCTGCCAGCCAAGGGTTAGGGTTTGCATTTCTAAGCGCTGGAAAATATCAACAGGCAATCGCAACATTTCAAAGTGATTTGAAAATCCATCCGCATAATATCTGGTCATTGACAGGGATTAAGCAGGCTTATCAAGCGATGGGTGACAAACAAAATGTCGCTTCCTATCAAAGAAAAATAGAGGAACTTAAAGCTGGCACCTTACCAAAACATTCGGATGTCTTATCTTCAACAATGCGTTGACCCTGCACTTAAAACCCTTTCCTCCTCATTCTTTTAGAATGAGGAAGGTAGGGTTCGAATGGTAAATTATCAGCCTAGCTCAGGCAAGGTTATCATACTAGGCTGTTCAGACAATAAACGTCACTAATGTTGGCTTCCGATTGGTGCTCAGGATTACCACTTAAGACTCGGTTTCTATTCATCTTCTATCAATGGCCTGGATTGAATCGCTTGATAAACAATCGCTGGTGATTGCATAGAGGCGATATGCTCAAGATACTCTATTTTATTCAATGTTACCTGACACGGTAACTCCGCGCGTAGCGCTTTGTTTAATACCTTCTCATAACGGGCAATATCGTGCGGTTTTTCGTTGAACTCTAGAAGACTGATATGGGATATAAAGCTTTGCGTTGGTTTCCCAGTTTTCTGATCAAGCCCACTGGTTTGTACTGTTGGTAAACGTTCATTTCGCAGAGTCACCAAGCTATCGCGCAATTGATCAACCTCATCGTTTTTAAATTCCAACACGATACTTTGACCAAGGACCCTAACATGACTCAAAGCAACAACAATATCTGATTGTTTTTCAATGTCATCGATCATTTGAGCGGCAGTGTTATCTTGCTCGCTGTTCATTTGTTTCATATGCAGCATAGTCACGTGAAAATCGTGTGGATTTACCTCAGTAACGTTGCCGTCATTTAACTGTTTGGCTAATAACAATTGGAGTTTCGAAATATCCTCAACGCCCTGGTTATTAAGTCTTAGCGCAAAAAACCGAGTAACCGTTGCCGGTTTACCACCCACTTTACGGTCATACATAGCATCTCCTACTGCTGTTTATCAATGAGTATAGCAAGCAGAACAAGCCAATATTGTGCCTTTGCTAGCTGACCATTTCTATATGCTGACAGCCTGTGATTCTCTCAGTTGTGATTCCATTTGACTAATCTTATCGGTGCATAACGCACAAAATTGATTAATCGCCGATGCTTCAGAATCGCACGAGGGCTGCCGCTTTTTCAGCTTATCAACTAATTTATGCATCGCCTTTATTGCATTCTCATCATCAATAACCGGCGCTACCGTTTCACGTGCCATTAATTGATTATCAGCTTCTGATAAAGGCATGCCGAATTGGGTTTTCAGAAAAGAATTGAACATGGGATTTTTCTCAAAAGCTGCTTCTTCAGAACCATACCAGTTTGTGAGAGCTTGTTTAAATTCCTCGAGTTGCTTTGAATCAATAAACTGACTGATTTCCTCAGGCAATGATTTCCCTAAATGAAATTTAGGATCCCAATTATTTTTCTGATAGAAAGCCCGCATTCCATCGATAAATTGATTGAAGCCAGGGGCTAATGGATGGGTGACATATTCAACGATAAGCACATGATGTCCTGGTTTTTCGGGACAAGTTGACAACCCCCCCGATGTTCCTTTGATGTATCTAACATAAGTAGCATAGGTCACAGGTAGAAGATGATCCTCGGAATTATTCATTTTCTGTTGTAGCCGCTCACCTTCCGATAATATGCTATCAAGGATTTCGCCGGCTTTATCATCAGGCACCGATAGCTGAAAACTCACTAAGTTTAAAGATTTTGGAAAAGAACGTTGATAATGCATCATATTATTAGCGGTTGCGACTTTGTCTTTTTCACCTCGCTGTGCAGCAACGATAACGGCTGTTAGTGCTAAATACGCTTCAAGAATAAGGTGCAAATCGGTTCTTAATAAAAGCGTTTGTACTTCATCACCTATTTGTACTCCTATCTCAGAAGCAAGATCTTCGACGGTATAATCATGGACATCGCGGTGTTCTGTGATTTTATCTGAGGTTCTTTGCCAACGACGCACTTGGATATTAGGCACCAACGCGTCATCAATTTGTCTTACCCCATACAAGGGCGTAATCATCGCAGTGAAATATTCACTCTGAAGCCATTCTGACAGGTGCTCACGAAGATCCGCTAAGCGGGTAAAGTGATCCACTTTTTCTCTGAGCTTAAACTGAGGAACTGTTTTTAATCGTGCTGATAAAACGATTCCTGTTAGTCCCAAGTTGGCACCTTTCAATGTATCAAAATCCTCATTGGATTTATTCAGCTTAACGATGGTTCCATCCGGTTTAAGAATGGTTAACTGAGTCACCAAACCCGCTAAGGTGGGTTGATCTTTTCCTGTCCCTTGGCATCCGTTTAAAATTGCGCCCACCCCACTGACTTTATTGATCATCGTCGCCGTTCCAAGCGAGCGTTTATGCTTGCCCAAAAACTGTTGGAGTTTACTGATTTGTATTCCCGCTGGAATCTCAACTTCCTCGCCATCAGCAACTATTTTTAATTTATTTTTTTGATAGTCCGGGGGAAAGCGAAAGATAATATCACCCGCTGAACTAGCGTTAGCAGTGAAAGACTCATTATAACGCTCAGTAGGCTGACAAAATATATCCTTAAAAAACCGAACCACAGGGCAAGTGGTGGTGTCTTTCCAACCCGCAACCCCACTCCTTGTTAATAGTTGTTCACAATTCGCTTGGACCTCATTGATAACCTGAGTGGCTCTTTTTGCTTGTTTGGCTGATTTTATTTCTATCACAACGGAAGAAGGCGACTCAACCGTTCCCATAAAATTTTCCCAATTGACAATTTCAGCTTGAATACCATGCTTCTTTAGGTTAGCAACAATTGCTTTTTTAGCATCGAGTTTACTTAATTCCATTGCGTTACATCTCCGTGTAATGACATCTGAGATTATCCTATCGGAATTCAGCGAAATTTAAAAGTCATCGTAGATATCATGTTAACCGCTTGGCCATTTCCTACCGGGTAATGGGATTTTCCTGATAAAAACATCGACTTAATTCATGATATTGTCAATATAAAATACTTTCCATTTGTGTATAAAGCGATAAATAAACCATTTGAAACGACACTAGATTTAACTGTAACCTTCACTAGCAAAAAAAATACGCTTGATAAACATAGGAAATAAACATCCATGATATATTTTAGTCGATATAAGCAAGATTGAATAACAAATTATATTTTTTACCTTTATTGAAGAAATCATTTGCATTTTAGTCAAAAGTAGGTTTAATCTGGAAGTGGTTTATATGGAAAAGGAGATCATCATGGCTAAAAATGTTGCCTTAAATAATGGAACTTCCCAAACAAAGCGTGCTGCATCAGAGCTGAGTCCACAGTTTTTTCCTCCGCAAAAAAATCAAAAAATAGCAGAATCACCGCCGGAAAATCCGGAAAAAACCCCTACGTTGGAAAAACAGCAACCTGTTCAAGAGATTAAAGTGCAAACCACGGTTGAGTATTTATTAGCAGCGATACTCCAAACATTAGAAACGCGTAATAAAATTGAGTTAATGAAACTGCAAATTCAAGCTGAACAAGAGAAAATGGAATCAGAATTGGCTCAGAAAATGGAAGAGGCAGATAATGCGCGTTTCGAAGAAATTAAACCTTCTATGTATATTTAATTTAATTGAATTTCGTTGACCATTTCTTTAACCAATTAACAGCATGGTTGTTAATTGGTTTTTTATTTTCTTAAAGACTGTGGCAACACGAAATTGCACCTTCTATAAGCCAGGGTATGCTGCGTGTGCCTGATTCAAAATGCGAGGGATTTTACCCAGATTCCGCACCCTAAAATGATAGTTTACTTTTAATTCAACATAAATAAAAATAAAACCCTAATTCAATCTTGCTGTAGACCTATTCCCCTCTTCCTCCGCTTTATGCGGAGGATCCAGGGACAACGGACTATCGTTACTATTAAAAACACCTCAGTTCTTGGATCCTCCTCATAAAGCGGAGGGCGACGTTCATGGTTTTTTGCTATGGTTTCATAACCGAAATGATTTCATAAATAAATCCTGGTTCCTAGTGCGGAATAACGGATTTAATCCTCATGCTTAGGAATGTCCCTACTGACAATAATTCTTTTCACTTAATTGATGAGGCTCATCCATCTCTTGTTTAGCTGGTTGTTTCGATTTGTCCGTTTTTCTTTTATTTAGAAAAGAATTTTTATTTAAGGTGGATGTTACATCGCTACTCGCATCTTGGTAATACAAATCTTTACGATATTTTTCAAGGCCTTCACTTTCTGAGTGATCATACAAGCCTTGTAAATTTTCTTTATAATTTTTATCAATGACGCTTGAACCGTTAATCGTTGCATAGGGTGTCACAAACATAACATACTGATTTCCCACTGTCTCAGCAGCATGATGGATTAGCTCTAACGTGACATTGTGCGGATACATCTCATGACCAAAATCTTTTAGGCAGTTTAAAACCCTAACACTATCATCGACAAACCAAAAATCAATTTTGTCGCTACTAAACTTAGAAGCGCAACGGTGAGTTTGATAATAAAGAATGCTCCCTTTGGTTGTATCTGCGACGTAGCCAGGGAATTTGCTATAGATCCTGTTTCTATCATTATTATTGGTGTATTGGTAGGAATCTGTACCAACTTTCGAGACAAGTTCACCTTGTTCATTGTAGCTCATAAAGCGACTCATATCATCGAATACTGTATTCGCATATTTGTTCATTTTGTCATCGCGTGGGCGCAGAGGGTGTGCGGCTGACAAGGTTGTCTTGTCGATACTGAATTTAGTCGTTGAGTTTCCATGTTGTTGTAAATGTCTCCTCTGAACCTCATCTTGAATGATTTCCACCGCTTTACAAATCGATAACGATACGAGTTGAGGAATGTCTTGAACGCTTGCATTTTTCCAATCTTGCGCTAAAGACTGCCTTAATGATCCATCGAGAAAAATAACCTCATCATATTGGCCTTGTGATAATCTGTCACAAATTTTGTTGATTAAAGCATCGTTTGCTTGGATGATTATGTCGGCAATTACCTGGGGATTATCGAGTTTTTTATCGATAGTATCTTGCTGGTGTATTTTTCTTCCAAGAATTGATTCAATGGAATTCAACTCACCCTCTAATGTCTCAATTTTATTAACACTGGATGGGCTCTCTTTTATTAACCGTTCTATTTCCTGTTTTATAAATAGTGCAGACAACTCAAGCTTGGAAGTGAAAAAAAGTGGATTAAAAACACAACCATCCGCATCGAGGGAAATAATTATCTTTTTACCAGACATAAATAAACCAAATGGAACCATATATAATCAGACCGTCCAATTATAAATTATGTTTATTAAGATTTTATTAACTTAGTACATTAGCCAAGGGCTTGTTCTTTGTACCGGACAAAAACTCATATCTAAGACGTGCCCGTGCCCAGCCCGTGCCCGGTTTTTAATGGGCAGAAATCACTTTATTCGGTGATCTGCTTCAAGATAAAAGTTTATCTTTTAATTCTTCAAAATCCGGCACGGGCACGCTCACGGGCTCGTATTAGACCAGAATCGCCTGAAAGACCGCTAATGAAGGCAACCAATGTTCATGGCATCATTAAAACAGGTTCGACTATCAATAGGATGGAAATCACAGGTATTCCAGAAAAAAGTTTACCCAAAACCCAACCATCACAACAAATTAAACCGGTGGAGGTTGTTGTTGAAGCGAGTTGGAATAATAAATTGGAAGAACCCGCGAAAAGTGGCAGTGATGCAAGCGTTTTGGCAGTTACCCAAAAGAGTCTTAATTCAACTGGCAGATATTGACATGTCCGCAGATACCAAAAAAGCATTTATGAAGGGCTTATATGGCTAGCCCATGGACGATGTTATTGTCGCTGTCAGCAAAGAAAATGCCAAGACTTTGTGGCGATGATTAAGGCCTTCACAACGTTAATTCAAACCTAATTTGATCTAGGGACGTCATCTTCTTTAGGATTGCTATTTTTTAGCCGCTCCAACCAGGCACTTCGCCTTTTTTCACCCATGTCTGGTTCTTTAATAACATAATGCAATATATATAACCCATTGGGCGTTTTTAACACTTTTTGAATCTCATTTTGCCGCATGCTGCTTGGCTCATAAATCCGAAATTCGAAGATAACTTGGTCTGGGCTAGCGTAAAGAACATGAACGTCTGGATTGAGTCCCACCTTTTTTAATTTATGCTCGATGGTTAGCATAAACGCTTGCGGTGTGACCCCCTCAGGGACATTAGCAATATATTGACTCGTTATTAATTCACCCCAATTGCTCAGACTATCGCCATCGGGGATATACTCAATCGTGGTAAAGGCTTCATTTTTCTTCCCCCACGCCATTTTCCATAGCCTCTCATCAAACTGTATGTTTAATTGCTCATCTTGAGGCCAGTTGATCTGAGACGGGGTGATTTGATGTTTATCCGTTGTGCAATACGATTCCCCTTGATAACTAAAATACTCAACACAATCCGGATTATTAACACCATCTAATTTGACAGCCGACTTAGGAAGACCCTCCGCATACCCATTAGTTAGCAGGATAACTGTTAAGCAAACCATTGCTATTTTTCTCATAACCATGCCTCTTTGATTGAAACAATGTTCCATTCAATTCATGGAATCCATCACACCTCGAGGGAATATCCCTAGATACAGTATAACCGACTATTGCAAAATAATTTTTGTGCAAAGTTCTGCAATAAAAAGAAGCTGATGCAAGACAGTGAAGATCATGGTATCCATGATATCAATACGGCTATCCCCTTCTATATTTAATTGGTATCGGTCATTTTATTGAATGCTATTGGATAGCATTCAATCAATCGGTCCTAAAGTTAAACCTTCATTACTCTATCATGGCATATCGCAAAACAAGATTGTCTGACTAGAAACAATTTGCTATTATTTGACTAACAGGGACGACCCTGTTTCGTTTTTTTTTTTCATCGAGGACGGCCTCACTATTTTAAGGAGGTGTCCTATGTCTTGGTTTATTCTCATTTTCGCTGGTTTACTCGAAGTCTGTTGGGCTATTTTACTCAAACATACCCATGGCTTTACCAATCTTCCGTTGTCTATTGTGACGATAATCATCCTGATTATTAGCATCCTACTTTTGTCCATTGCCATGAAAGACATTCCGGTGGGAACCGCTTACGCGGTTTGGACGGGTATTGGCGTTATCGGCACAGCCTTAATAGGCATAATAGGCTTTGGTGAACCTGCGACCTTGAGCAAATTAAGCTGTATCGGCTTGATTATTACAGGCGTTTTAGGAATTAAGATGATTCCCTAAACAAGCTAATGAGACAGGACTTATGAAAAACCCCAAGGTCGAGGCAAAAAAAGTTTTTAATGAGGGAGTTTAGATTAACTAAATGACCGAATTAAAAACTTTTTTTAACGAAGAGATTGGGTGCTTTTCGTAAGTCCTGTAAGAACAAATTTAATGGAGTATTACCATGATCCGTTTAAGGATAATGCTGTTATTTATCGTGCTCTCTTCCATAGCTCATGCACGATGTGCTATTTATTACCATGAATCACCACTTACCCAACAAAATGACGATGCGGTCGCCCATCTTTTAGATACTGCCTCATCCTGCCCACAATCCATTCAAAGCTTTCAGCATTTAATACAAAAAAACCAGCTACAGATTAAAACCAGCATGGTTGCCAATCGAGGGAAAAACAATCCTCATCTGGGAAGTTTTAGTTTTTTTGAATCGATTAATGGGACGCTACTAACTGGCTTTCATATTAAACCGGGCGACTTGTATCTGGGCTATTTTACTGCCCTTGCAAAGGACGAAATCCAATTAGATCAATCCAGTGAGAGCAAGAAACTGCTCATTGAATTGATTGCCTGGGATAATCAAAAAAAGCTTTATAACTTTTATGAATTACGCGGTTTAGATTCCGTTAAAACGCGGTGGTATTATCGCGGTGACTCGAACGACGCGCTTTTAGATAACCAATATTTATACCGCACCCCGCCTGCCAACTCAGCCAAATTTGGCAGGCGAATGCGTTGCTCTGCTTGCCATAATTCAGGAGGCCCTATCCTTAAAGAAATTCAATCACCCCATAATGACTGGTGGCGCTATTCCAACAAACTGATCTTTTTACCCAATCACTTGGATGATGAGGTGAATGAATTGGTCAATGAACTGGTCGATGCGCACGTGTTTGCAGAGGAGGTGAACGATGGCATCCAACAACTCTCCCAAAGTGCTCCTTATCAACAATTTTCGCACTCATTATCCCTTCAAGAACAACTGCGCCCTCTATTTTGCACAACTGAAATCAATATCGCATCCAATACTACTCCCGGTTTAGACAATCCCATTACCATCCCTTCCTCATTTTTTCTCAATCCATTGCTTGACCAAGTGAACATTGTTATTCCCGCTCACGCTTATCAAAACCTGCTTATCCAAAATAGGATGCGATTTCCAGAAACCAGTCAAATTGATGCGGATCATGCGTGGCTCACCCCTGTCAACGGGATAAATGACATCCATGCCATTTTGCAACTGATTAAGGATAATCGCATAACGCAACAATTCGCGCAGAGCGTTTTAATGATTGATTATCAACACCCACTATTTTCTCAGCAACGCTGTGATCTTTTAAAGCAAGTTCCAGATAAGTCTGATCCCAACTGGGTAGCCACCTTCATCGCTCATCTTCAAGCTGAAAAAGAAATCCAACCTGCTGCATTCGTATTAGCCACTTATTTATCAAATCCGCAAAAATACCACCCAGCCTATTTTCACCAAATCTTGTCTGAGTATAAGCAATCCCTTCACAAGAAAAGCAACACATCCGAGGGACAACAGGCGATATTTCAACAATTAATAGATTCAAGGCAGGCGGTTTTTGAGAATGAATTATCGAAAAACCCATTGGGTCAGATTTTAGAGCCGGGGTTTAGAGTGATTTTTCCTAAACCCCTAAAATGAACGCTTTAGCTATGTTTTTTCGAACCCTAAAGGATAGACCCTATTTTGAAATTAAGACTTGCCACCAAACCCCGACGTACCGCGACTCGTTCGCGGTATCCAGTTACGCGAGTCTGAACCATATAATAACATGATGACTGAAATCCCTGAATGCCGCGAATGAGTCGGCACGCCGGGCATATGGAATATTTATCTAAAAAATATCAAGTTATATTCAAGCTTCGTGTGGAACTCTCGGGGAAATGCCGTGGCATGTTGGGCATGTGTTTGGTAATATTTTGAGCAAATAGTATTTTATTAAAAAGTGGTTATCCCTCAGGCTTGGGCCTTATTCGTCGCAAACGGTTAAGTTACCTTGTCGGAATGGCGTTGTGCGGCTGCGAAAATAATATTCACGGCATTCTTTACCAGACTGATCGCTAAACCGTCTTTCTTGTTGGAAGCTATAGTCAGAAAAGCTAAGGTCCAACTGGCGTTGCTTTTGTTCCCGTGCTTGCTCGCGCTCATTGTGTTTGCGCAGATACTGACTTAGTTTACTAGCATAAACGGGCATCGTTAGTAATGAAATTAGTACAACCAGGGTTATTTTTTTCATATTTAATCAACTTTATATCATAAAGGGCAATGTTATTTCATTTTGTCAGCGCTGTCCATACCCAATGTGTTAAACGCTATTGGCAACGCCGGGTGGTAGTTTGGGATGAACAAGGTCCCTTGATCCAACTTAATTTTTTTGGTTAGGAGAATGGCAATGATCGAAGAAAGCAAGAACATGGTAATGGCATTTGTTTAATTAATCCCGCCAACAACATGATTAGTTCAAAGCTTCGGGTAGCATCGCTGTCACTTTGTTTCTGCCATGGTCTTTTGAATAATAAAGGTATTCATCGGCTCGTTTAAAGATGGTATCGTCGGTGTCGTCTTTTTGCACTTCAGTGACACCGATGGAGATGGTGACTTTCTGATTTTTGATAGTATTCACCTTTTTTTCAACCGCTTTTCTCACCTTTTCCGCTAAGGAAGCCGCTCCCTTTAGAGTCGTATTATTGATAAGCACTAAAAACTCTTCGCCCCCTATGCGGAAGAAAAAATCATTTTTTCGTATGATTGATTGCACCACGTTACTTAATTTGACTAACACTTTATCCCCCACATCATGACCATAGTTATCATTGATCGATTTGAAATGATCAATATCAAATATCATTAGCGAAAATGGGGTATGGTATCGAGTATACTGTTCCAAAAATTCATCGATTTTTTCATTGTATGACTTGCGATTAAGCAACTGTGTCAGTTCATCGGTATACGATTGCTGTTCAATCGTTTTAAACGCATCATACAGATCGGTATTATCAATGGTGGTTATCAAATATTCATTTTTATTAGGCATTAATGCAATGGACGTTCTAAATCGTCGTTTTTTTCCATTTTTGGTGATACAAAAGCGTTCAAAATTTTCATAATAGCCTTTCTCTAAGACAACGCTAAACACCTCTTGTGATTTTTCAATATCTTGCGGATCGGATATGGAAAAGAAATCTAATTGAAACATTTCTTCTTCGCTATACTCTAACAGGTCGCAATATTTTCGATTCACTTTCTTATATTTTTTATTTAAATCGATTAAGGCAATTCCCTCTAAAGCGGTATTAAAGATTGTTTCAAGCTCATTTCTGCTGTTTAAAATCTTACTTTCATTTTCCTTTTGCACCGTGATATCTCGAACCGACGCATAAATATAGGGAACGTTTTCTATCAACTGTAAATTGGCAGTAATATAGGCGATATAGGTTGAACCGTCTTTTCTGGTGTGCACGCGCTCGATCTCAATGGGATGTGAGTACAAAGCATCTACAATTGATTTTAATGCCTTTTTTGTGATTGACTTATCCCAATCATAGACGGTTAAGTTGCTCATTTCAGAATGTGAATACCCCAACAGTTCTATGGCTTTTTTACTATATTCAACTAACTTGCCATCGGTATCCATGAGAAAAATGCCATCAGAGGCTAAGTCTAAGATGCCTTTGTATTTGAACTTTTCATTTTCATAAAGATTCGTGGTCAGCTGCAAACTTTCAAGACTTTTCTTTAACTCGTCATTGGCTGATTCGAGCTTCTCTTTCGTTTTCTCGAGTTCGTTTCGGTAGTTATTCTGCAAGGTGATATCCCGTTGAGATGCATAAACATAGGCTTCACCTTCAATTTCAACACCCTTCGCATTGATTTGTACATCAATGACAGTGCCGTCTTTTTTTCGATGTTTTGTTTCAAATGTTTCTTGGGAATTTAAAAGAACTTGGATTGCACTTTTTATCTGTTGTTCTGTTAATTTATCATCCCAGTCATAGACGGTTAGATGCTTTGCTTCTTCCATGCTATAGCCTAAATTAGCAGCAAATGATTTACTATAAAGAATCAAGTTCCCTTCTTTATCTAAAATATGTATACCATCAGACGCATTTTCTAATAAGGATAGAAATTTTTGCTCGGAATAATACTTTTCAGTGATGTCATAAACACTGCCAATCGTTTTTTCTAACTTTCCATGCTTATCAAAATAATGCCGCCCTCTCTCTTCAACAAATTTAACGCGATTATTACCGGTTATGATTTTATGCGTCATAAAATAATCGCGTTTTTCTATGATTGAGTTTGCAAATTCAAGCTGCAATTTTTCACGTTCTTCTTCATCCATGAATGCTAATAACGTATCAAACGTGATATGTTTATCGGATTGTGGCATTTCGTATATCTCATAGACACTATCACTCCATGCTACTTTTTGAGACTTGTTATCTAACTGCCAAAATCCAATTTTTGCAACAATGGATGCTTCGTTCAGTGATTCATTTAACGCCTCGACCTCATCCAAATTAAGCAGTGTTCGGCTGTATATTTTAATAATGATATACGTGAGAATAATGGATAAAATAAGTACAATAAAAGACACCAACAGATATCGCATCAAGGCATTAGATTGTCGTTGTGCTAAATAGGACTCTTTCAGTTTTAAAATGAGATGCACACCACCATGAATCGGCATATCGAATTTTTTTGAAATGAAATAATTCGATCGCACCATCGGTGAGGAGAGTATTTGGGCATATCCCTGAGGGAATTCAGAGGCGATATGATATTGATTGGCTAATGAATTTCCCCAACTTTTGTTTTGATCCTTGGAATGATAAATGGTATTCCCTTTGTCATTGAACAGGATCGTGTCATACAACGTTGCACTGGATAGATTTTTGATAAAGTCGGTCATGAAATAATTAATGATTAAAATACCCCCAAACTCATCACCCTTTTTAATTGGCAATACCGCTCTAAACGTCGGTTTGTAGGGTACTTCAACTTTTCCATTTTCAATATTTAGCTCAATGGCAGAAAACCATACTTTTTCTAATTCTCTTAGTTTTGATTCAACAAAATAATAGCGCGCCGCTTTGTTTTGGAGTTTATCGTTATCAACAACAGAAGGCTTATCTTTCTCAGTTCTACGCTCAACCCGGATTGTTTCATTCCCCTTTTTGTCAATAAATCGTATTTGCATAATATCCGGATGTTCCTTCGCATAGGCGATGAGAATGGCTTCAATTTGAGCTGAATGGTTCAAGTGTTTTAAGTAATTTTTGAAAGCGAGCGATTGCCTTATTGCCTGGATATTCTGCTGTGAGTGGCGAATGAATTCTCGCAAATAATTTTCCCGCTCCTTCATCATATTAAATGCATTTTGACGCATTATCTCTTTAACATTGTGCAAAAAATGCAGCTCTTCCACCACGATAATGGATGCAGATAATATCAATGAAAATGCAAGCAATATGACAATTAAACGCTTCCTTTTATTGAATGAGTTCATATGTTCCATTGTTGTTAGGTATTGTTCTTACTACCTTCTAATTCCATAAAAAACCACGCTGATACTATATAGTATAGTAAAGCAGATTTTAACTTTTTGAAAAATCATGTTGATAAGTTAAAAACCCCCTTATTTTTTGAATGATAACGGGTATCACCACGTGATCATTCAATAGTGCTTTATTTTCGCCGATAAATACAAGACAAGTTATCTTTAATGACGTCTCCTAACTTATTTGAACTTTGAAAATAGTCCCCGTTGATGACTAAATTATCATCCTCTAGGCTCATGGCAACCTTGCTAAAGAACACGCTCATGTGACCTTCGCCATTGATGTATTGCTGATTATTGATAAAAATCAAGGCGTTTTCATCTTGCGACCAAGTCGCAGCACTACTACCGGATTCAGACTGTTGTTGGCTTGACTTTGATTCAGATTTCAATACACCGATTGGGTAAATTTCTTCCATAAACCCATAGGAGAGGGTAATGCTATCGGGTTTATGTATAATCGAAATATCGATAACTGGCTGATTATTGCATTGTCCTTGCCAATCGCCAGAAAAATTAATGTCCCTTGTATTGGAAACAGCGGTTTTCTTGCCAGTTTGAACTAAATCTATTCTTTGGGCGATGGGCGTTTGAAACCAGGGCAAAGACCAAGCCTTTATTGAGCAAAGCATGAAAATACTCCCGGTTATTAGTCTGGTTTTGTTCAAATTTCGACATCCTTTCATTCACTTCCTCCTTTCGTTACCCGACCAACGTTATTGAAATAACATAGTAAAATAATTGGCGTAACGACATCAATACGACAAACCATATTAGGGAGCATTTACCCATGAATACCGCACAAGGCGCGGCTGCCAAACAATATGATATAATTTAATACATATAATCATGGAAATGAATATGCCAAAATCAACCATTTCTCAAGGCAATGCCATCGATATCATTAATGACTATCTAGCCTGGCACAATCTGCCAATTGAGCTTAATCGAAATGGGGTATGCCATGGCCTTGCAATCATCCGTGCTCAATATATTTTTGAAGGTAAGGAAGAAGAGTTCTTCAAGATGCTCGAGAAAATTGTCGATATGAGCCAAGGTAACTTTACGGAAATAACGACATCCGATGACCCATTGAGCGGTGATATTGATCACTTTATCTTTCAAGTTTTAATCGCTTATAAGCCAGATGTTTATGATAAGCGTTACACCCAACGAAACGCCCATGAGATTATCAAAGTAGCCGGGCATCCGCTTGTATCCGATTTTACCCTTCCACTGGTAACCTCCAAAACCAACTGGGTTTCAATATTTAAAGAACTCAACATGCAAGATGGCGAAGTATTTAATGCGTCAAGTCCCAATCATACCATATCCATCTATCGGAAAAATGGGCAGTACGTGGTTTATGATCCAAATTATAACTTGGGACGAAAAACGTTTAACAATGAAGAACAATTAGTTGAAGAGCTTAGAAAAAATGTCTTTGTGTTTGATGGTGGAAATTTAGCATTAGTATTAAAACAACTTCGACCGGCAGACAAACCCGCCAATGCAAATAGGCGCAGTGCGCAGGATTTTTATAATAGATACTTAGATGTCAAACAAAAAGCAAAATATGACAATCATGAAGTGACAACCTTGCAATTAGCTTGCACCGAAAATGATGATACGCTCCTAAAGACCCTATTTAAAAAGAGTGAAAAGATTGATTTAGACACACTGGAAAATTCAATTGCTATCGCAACATCCTTAAATGCCGATAGAACACTGGATGCGATTTTAAATTACCAAGATATCGACGGAAATCGGCTATTTACCAAACCTGATAGCGTCAATTTAGCAATCCTCCTATCATTAAAAAATGGCAGTATGGAATGCTTCAAGGTGATCCTCAAAGAGCCAACCGGGGACTCGGCATATCGTTCCTTTATCAACCCAACATCAAGCTCCTCAAACTTTATTATTAAAAGTGCAGCCCAAGGCGGCAACCCTGATTTGCTACGGCAGATATTGCAAGATATGGATAATAGCGTTCCTTCGCCAGTTACCCTAGCAGAAAAGCTATTCGCTGTTGATAAAATTGGGAGAAATACCCTGACAGCAACCATTGAGGGCGGTTCTTCGGAGTGTCTAAAAATATTGCTTGAGCGCTTGTCATCTGAAAAATTTGATGTTGATGTGAAGCAGTATGAAGCGTTGCTTGGCTTAGCTATTGAAAAAAATAATTTCTTGATGGTCGACCATCTTCTCAACCACATGCCCGAACGTCAGAAACAGTCAATAATCGTGAGACTAAATTTAAGCGTATCTCAGGCAGAAAAAACCGACTTACACATTCTAAATAGCTTAGAAAAAAACGGGGCTGATTTTTCAGGATCCGTAAAAATGGTCATGAAAGACAAACAGACACATAAACTAAGTTCGACCTCCATCCTAGGGGTTAAACTAACATCCTTTGTTGAATACATCAAAATTAAACTCGGCTTAACAAAACATATTTCTTTTGATGAAAAGGCAGTCAACAAGGAAAAAGTTTGGGATTTTAAAAAAAGCCTCAGAGAAATCAAGGGGGAATTCCTCCCAAAATCTAAAACCCCCGAACTCAAATAGCCAACCCCGATTTGGCTGAAAAATGAATACTATTTATTTTTGGCAGCTGATGGTGTGTCATCTTTGTCATTTACATTCGGAGTATTAGCACCATTTAGGAGGCTCACCAACCCATTCAGAGAATGAAGGGCAAAATCAACCGCTAGCACAGCGATAGGTAAGGTATCTCCTGTCATCGCGGCTTGTAAAACCATGCCAGCGCGTAAGACGTTAAGCGTGGATACACCCATATTCTCAAGAAAGTTCGAACCTTGCCGCAAGCTTAATGTCGTTAAACCATGAACGAGGGCATCCGTGACTAACGGACCACGGTTCGAATCAGGGTTTGAGGATAGTTCATACAAGGATAGACCCAATGCACCAACATTTATCATCTGTAAAAGCGTTAAACCAGGACCTCGATTAAAAAATAGCATAAGACTGCCTCAATTGGTTAATGAAGTTGCTAATCTACCATAAAGCGTATTTTCCTTAAACAAGTAATTTTATTTATTAACTCAATGTGAATATTTAGAAAGCATTTTATGTCGTTTGCTATACTTTTAAGAAGTGATATCAATAAGCAGTTATGCCTTCCTCGACCTTATCAACAGAGCAACAGCCCCAGTGGTCATTTGGTAAACCATCTATCGTTTCGGATATGTTGCTTCAGACATTTGCATTTTTACAACACAAAACGACCAAACAATCCAAGGGAAAGTCGATTGTCAATGGCAACAATGTTGCCGATGATTATTCTCGTGTCTATCAAAATATCTTAGACTGTTTTAATCCAAGGGGAAAACAACGATTATCCAGTCCCACATTGACAGAAAAAAAACATTCCACTTGATTACTCCGCCTTATTAGGGGCTTATTATCGCTCGAAACAAACGAATGAAAAAGGCGAGCCGCTGGTAACACTATCAAAGGATGAACTCGATGCACTCTATCGCCATTACCCACAACTCAATTTTATCGACTTCTCCATCCTCAACTGCTATGCTCAACCGTTAGCCGAGAACTTTGCCTATTTCATCGACTCTCATGCGGATGTGATTCATAAACAAGTGGAAAAGCAATCACCCGTTGATGATCAATCCATCCCAATGTTAAGTAGCGAAACGTTATCATCAACGTCATCCTTATCTTCTGAAACAACTTTGGAAGTAAACACGACGCTCTATCACGAATCCTCCTCGGCGACGACAGAGTTTCCAAAATCATCTTCTGATTTTGAGCAAAATGCCACTAGCTCCGCTATCATAACCGATCCCAATCAATCGATTACCCCAATCAATTTCAATGAGGGTAGCCAGGGAGGTGCTCCTTCCAAGACAAAGACAACCGCATCAAAAACAGGGTTATTTAGTGATAATAAATATGCCAGTGTTCGAACCAGCATTCGACGAGGAAATAAAAGTCTAGGGGATTTGACAAACAAGAAACCACGAACCCGAATCAGTGATGTTCTAAATGATGCCGAGTCGCCTGATAGCATTGATTCAATTATAAGTGAATTAACAACACAGCCAAACCCTATTTAACGAATGCGCCGATTCCTCGGCGCTCTCGGTATTCATTGTGTTTAAGAATGGGGTAGGACGGCTGTTCCAGAACTGACAAACAACCCTAAGGTCAAGGCAAAAAGGAAATATTGATGGGGGGAATTTAGACCCAGATGGATAGACGCTAGTATTCGAACTTTGACTTATCCTCAAACGCCGACGTACTGCGCTTTATGCGCGGTATCCAGCATGATAGTCCTTTTTTAACAGAACCATTGGTTACCTATTAAACATCTCCTGGTTGCCGCGAACGAGTCGCGGCACGTCGGGACGTATAATATTTTTATTCAAAAACATCATGCTATTTTCAAATTTAGTGTGGAACTTTTAGGGACAGGCCCTAAGGGATAGACACTTTTTTTAAAACTTAGACTTATCCTCAAACGCCGACGTACCGCGGCTTGTCCGCGGTATCCAGCATGATAGTCCTTTTTTTAACAGAACCATTGGTTACCTATTAAACATCTCCTGGTTGCCGCGAACGAGTCGCGGCACGTCGGGACGTATAATATATTTACAGGACTTACGAAAAACTCCCAATCTCTTCGTTAAAAAATATTTTTAATTCGGTCATTTAGTTGATCTAAACTCCCTCATTAAAAATATTTTTTGCCTCGACCTTGGGGTTTTTCGTAAGTCCTGATTTATTCAAAAGCATCATGCTATTTTCAAATTTAGTGTGGAACTTTTAGGGACAGGCCCTGAGGGATAGACACTTTTTGTAAAACTTAGACTTATCCTCAAACGCCGACGTACCGCGGCTTGTCCGCGGTATCCAGCATGATAGTCCTTTTTTAACAGAACCATTGGGTACCTATTAAACATCTCCTGGTTGCCGCGAACGAGTCGCGGCACGTCGGGACGTATAATATATTTATTCAAAAACATCATGCTATTTTCAAATTTAGTGTGGAACTTTTAGGGACAGGCCCTGAGGGATAGACACTTTTTTAAAACTTAGACTTATCCTCAAACGCCGACGTACCGCGGCTTGTCCGCGGTATCCAGCATGATAGTCCTTTTTTAACAGAACCATTGGGTACCTATTAAACATCTCCTGGTTGCCGCGAACGAGTCGCGGCACGTCGGGACGTATAATATATTTATTCAAAAACATCATGCTATTTTCAAATTTAGTGTGGAACTTTTAGGGACAGGCCCTGAGGGATAGACACTTTTTTTAAAACTTAGACTTATCCTCAAACGCCGACGTACCGCGGCTTGTCCGCGGTATCCAGAGACCACTTGCCGCACAAAATAATAACGTATTGGTCGAAAACCCTGGATCCCGCGGACAAGCCGCGGGACGTCGGATTAAACACTATATTAATATATTGCACGAACGCTATGTTTTAAAAAAGTGCCTATCCCTCAGGTTTAAACTTCACCACAATTCCTTTTTAACGCAGCGATTAGGGCTTTATGTCAACCGTCTGTTTATCATTGTGTCGAACAAAGGTTATTGGTTCATTACCACTATAACGTTTGTAATCTTTGAATAGTTTCCCGAGTTCTCCCTGATTCAATGCCCCTTGAAACTTGCTATCGATGGCAGAATCATTCCCTTCAAGTGCGTTTTTAAAGGCAGTGGCTGCTTCAATTTTTTGATGCCGGCTATAGCCTAAGTTTAACACCGTCAGGCCAAAGAAGCCGATGGTTGTTTGGTAGTCAGTATTTTTTTCACGTGTTTGGATGTATCTTTCCAGCGCATCAAGCATCATTTTTTTATGATCGATGGTTTTTAATGTGCTTAAGGTTTTTTGTTGTTCCTCACGAGAAATATAAGGCCTAAACATTAATGATTGCGCACAATCAAACGCGCTGTATCGACCTAATATGCCAAAACAAAATTTCGAGTGCACATTGACATAAGGGTTTGCCCCATAACCACGCATTAGCGTATTAATGGTATCAATGTGACCATAGGATGCAGCTAACATGAATGGCGAATAAATCCCCAGCACAAACTCAACTGGGCCGCGACTAACTCGATGCAATATTGAATTTGGATCAACATAACCCTCGGCACTGAGGGTTGCTTGTTGCTTCGGATAATAGTCTTGTATGGTTTGATGCTCATTGACCCTTGCAAGTCTCGCCATCCCACTCGCATCCATCGGATGATCTTTAGCCCCTTTGGCTTCAAGGCTGGTAATCGTGGCTAGATTGATTAATTGAGACAGCGGAACATTAATGCCCGCATGCAGCAATGCTTCTCGTGACCAGGTAACGCAACTATGTGAAAGTTGATTAGCCACCGTCGCCATAAACATACTGGAAATGGCTCCTTCGCCTAGGAGGTTGAAATATTGCTTTTCATGCTCTTTGCGTTTGGCATAGTCGATAAGACGCAAGGCTTTATCCTTATCAATCGTCCATTCGGTTAATATTTCAGCAACATGAATGGCTTTGTCAGTGAGATCTTTTACCTCAACACGGCCATCTCGATAATGCATTCCCCAAAAAAATCGCCCTTTTAATAAATTGAAGGGATTTCTCACCACCAGGTCACCGCGCAAATGAACTTTGTAGACTTTATGCTGCTCCTTTTCCAGCATTTCAACCAGGAGTATAGCGTGCTGGTTGCTTTCTCTTACCCAGGTGATTTTTGCATTCGAGTCGTTTAAATTTTTTGATAATTGAAACACATCGGTACTTTCTTCAGCTCGTTTTTTGTTCTCAAAAACAAGAACTAAATGCTGAACCTCAGGGTTGACTTGATGCAAAAGCTCCCCTTTAAATACACTGTAAGAATCATCCAATAACACTTCTTTTAGGGTGACGGGTAGCTGGGCAAGAACTCGATATAGTTCGTTTTGGGAAAACGTTTCTAATTTCAGTGACGTTAAATCCAAAATTTCAGAATCTGGATGACTTTCGACGGATGTTTGTATCTGAGATATCAACGTGTCAGTGTCAATTTCCCCCTTTAAGGCTGATAGCTTAATCGTCTTGTGTTGAGGCTGATAGCTCAATTCCAATTGGTCAGTGTCTTCTGGGCTGTGTTTAGTCATATGCGATCCAGGTTGAAATAAATGCATTATATTATATCATTTTGACTTAATAAAGGCCACTTATAAAGGGGGGATATTAGCGGATGTGAGATTATAGCCGTCAATGGGACCTTAAGAGGTGTGCATTTTTTTCAAAACTTAGAATTAAAAGAACAACCCTGGATACCGCGAACGAGTTCCGCGGTACGTCAGTGTTTGGGGTTAATGTTAAGTTTAGAAAATATGTCTTTCCTTCAGTACCAGACCAACGACTACAACTTCTGTGCTAATCCTGTTTCCAACAAGGCAGCTTGCTTATTAAAAATCAATTCAACGGCTCGTTGAGAGTCTGTTTGCAAACCAAATACTCGAGTAGTTAGACCTTGTCCTGTTGAGATCAGCTTATATTCTAGGCTCTTTAAAAACTCTTGCCTAAAGGTCTCCAGAGCGGGCTTGTCTAATCCTGAAATGTCGGCTTTTAAATTGTTAAGTATGGCTCTTTTTAAATCATCGCCTTCAATGCCTTGATATTTTTGTTTAAATGCCGCGTGGCTTTCAGGGGAGGAGGAAACCGAATTCACATTCGCTTTAAATAAATGAAAACGGTTGGTTGTTCTTCCATTCAAGTATTCGGATATGGGCAATACATGTTGTAGTTTTTGTATAATCTCTTTAATAAAATCTAGCCATTTAAACTGACCTGCAGACGCATGATGTCCTATAACCGTATTTTCTTCTGATTTTGCGCCATGTATCATTTCAAAATAATCACTTTCATCATCATCACAGACAAATCGAAGTCCGGGTTTATGGGATTGTTCATGGTTTGTAACCGCCTGTCTTTTATCTTCTCCGGGCCCCAACTTATTCCCCTCACCACGAGGATAGATTGTGATATTAGCCGTATCAATTCCTTCAAATTCTAATAACCCACGAATATAGTTCTCATAATTTCGACTAATAATAACAATTTGAACACTCGGGTGGAGTTTTGTCATCCTATTCAAGAAGACTACCGCCTCTTTCGTAATTTTGACAGCGTCATCCGATTCAAGGTAGTCCTTTTTATATTGACTTCTTTTTTCAGGGGTATCAGCCACGGCAAGATTGTTGCAAAGCGGGGTATTGATAACTTGGCTACCGCGAATGCCTGTTAGGGTCCCGTCAAAATCAAGGTAAATGATGTTATCAGATTGGGCTGTTATCGTTGGTAGACTCATGGTGCTTCCTTAAGTATATAAATCGGATACATTGTCACGTTTTATCAAATAGTATAATCCACGAACATTAAGGAAGTCTTAATTGATCGTTTGTTAAGCACAAAGTCCTCAGTACCGGATATTTTCTTAAAGGCACTGTCGTTGCGAGCTTTGCGAAGCAATCCAGTTCTATCTGTGAACAAAAATCTATTCTGGATTGCTTCACTACGTTCGCAACGACAGCTTATTTTAAAAATTGTCCGGTACAAAGACCAACATCTCGATAACGTTTTAAGCTAAGGGCGATTTAAAAAATTGTCACCCAACCGCACTGGCATCCCTCTCTATGCATTCACTTTCTATTCCTGCGAATAAAATCTATCAAACCAGTTCTTATATTGAATATAAGGCCCCTCATAACCAAGAATCATAGGTTTTTAATTGATTTGATTTTTCCATATCCTGCAATCTTCAAAGGATTCTTTCAAAATTTTTGCAGCAACAATCGGTTTTAGAATATAGGAAATAGGATACTTGAGACTCGGTTTTTTGTAGCGATAGCTCACTCGATTTAAAAATTGATTGCCACCGAGTGGTAAAACCGTTGCTATCATTTTCCCAGGAACAGGTGAAATACAATGAACGGAGATAACACCAGGACTGTCATGATTGCTGAATGTCTCAAAATCTAAATCAAATATCGCTCGCTAGCATAAGATTAACCGTATAACTTTCCTCATAATCTCATCCCTACCATTGGCAAAACGGGCCTGTTTGACAAGGACACGTCAAACAGGCTTTTGATTTTCGACTGCTTAGGTTGTAGCAGGATTCGCCAAGTTTTCTTCGTTTGTTTCAACCGCTTCTTTGGGCGCTTCTTCTACCAAAGGTTTCGATTGAAGTGCGTTGTTGTATAGCCTACTTAAGCCTTTCACAGCATACATCCAGGTTAAAGTTGTGCACAATACAATCAATACCAGGTAAGGAGCGATGGTGATGATACTGCTTGCAGCCGTGATGATTAAGATAAAGCCCGATATCAATCCGCCGCCGGCTTTACCAAAACTATTACCAATCACATCAACAGCCGCTTTTCCTTTCACTTTCAGTTCTTGATCCAGCGGGATATAAGCCATCTCTTTGGTGGGATCAAACAAGGAGTATTTGGTGGCTTTGCTGGCAACGTTTTGAATTGCGCCTAAGATAACCGCCATAAACAAGGTGGTTGTCCCAAACATGGTTGCAACCACTTGCATATGATCGCGGAACAGAACAAAGTTATAGAACAACCCGCCTGTAATCAACAACACTGCAGGGGTCATGATAGCGCCTGCAAACCAGCCATAGCGCCTAACGATCCCTTTAAACAACATGATCATGGTCATGGTCACAATTCCGGTTGTCACAGAAAATGCGCCCATGAAGGCGTTATAATCATTGGGATTGGGATATTGCTCTTTTAACATCCCCTTCCAAATGACTTCCACCAGATTGATAGAAATGCCATAGCCCACAATTAAGATGGCGATTAAGCCTAAATATTTGGATGAGAAAATATATTTAAAGCTTTCAGCCAGTGATAATTTTGGCTTATCGTCTTTTGTGCTCCCCACACTGGCTGCTTTATCATAATAACGAGCATCGGTGAGGACGTTACGGTTCATCCAGCGATAAATCATCATAATCACAATGCCTGAGATCATTACCGCTGTCATCATATACCGCAACGAAACACCCCAAGCATCGACGCTCGGCGGTAAGGATTGCCGAATATCGGATAAATAGCGCACAGTAAACCCGGAACAGATCAAGGAAACATTGGCTAATAATCCGAACAGACCATAAAAGCGCTTCGCTTCATTGGTGCGGGTTATCTCATTGGCAAACTGCCAAAATAACAAAGAAATCATCACACTGCCCCAAAGCTCCGCCATGACATAAAACAAGGTATACATCCATGTCCCCCATAAAGGAAAAATATGTTGAAAATGGGGAAACGTGGCTTTGAGTGTGTGAATGGTCTCAGGGGATGGGTGAATCAATGCCCGGTTGGGATAGAGAACAAAAGCAAATACCCCAAAAAAGAGAATAAAGGAGCTAACGAGCAGATAAAACAACCTTTCCCGACTCAGCATATTGGCCAATTTGGCATAAAGCACGACAAATAATATGGAGGCAGGTAACACAAAACCAATCTTTAAGAAGGGAATCACCGCGGAACCATTGATTGAAGCTGTGATAACGAGCGAGTCTTTGGTATCTCGTAGAATGGTGTAGTTAAAGAGAATAAAAAACATCATGGCACCCATCGGTAGAAATTTTTTCAACTCATGGGCATGAATGGGCCATATGGCACCGCGAATTCTTCCGAATTCAGGTTTATCGTTCAAATGAAAACTAGACATAATATATCCTTATATTACTTAGCTCTTTGAAGTTCAAAACACAGCAGAACGTGTATTAAATCAATCCCTCAATAAAACCTCCTATTTTTAAACCATTAATTTATCTTTACATGCTATTTGCAGGGTTAAAATGGTCTTTACAATTTTGCAAAGAAAAAGTATGAAGCCATTTTGAATGAAATCTTGTCAATTGCAGCGACAGGACTTATATATAACTTCCTTCATTGTTCCCCTCTCCCCGGAAACGGGGAGAGGGTGCCCAAAGGGCGGGAGAGGGGTTTTTGAAATGAAATTATATCCTGATGTGTGGCACCGAGTGCCTAAAATGCTTACGAAAAACCCCCAGGGCAATGGGAATATTGTGGGAAGCTCTATAGAAGTTCTAACCTATTGTCAACTCACCTGAAATATCATTAGAATATCATTATCGTTCATCCACTTATCGATTGACCAAGGAATCGGACTCATCATGATAAAGCTGAAATATTTAACGTTTCTCTTGCCTCTTTTGGGGTTAGCAATCTGTGTGACACCCAATTCACATGCATGGGTAACAAGTCAAAATGAAAAACCCGGAATGCGCATTATCATCTTAGGCGCACCCGGTGCTGGGAAAGGAACACAAGCAGATCGTTTAGCCAAGCAATACCACATTCCCCATATTTCAACCGGCGACCTACTCCGAACAGAAATTACCAAGCGCTCTCATTTAGGTCTTATTGCAAAAGAGATCATGGCATCTGGACAGCTGCTCTCAGATGACATCATTTTTTCGATGCTTAAAGAGCGATTAAAAAATCCCGATTGCGCCAATGGGTTTATATTAGACGGTTATCCAAGGACGATAGCCCAAGCTGAACAACTTAAAACCAGTCATATCACGATCGATCGTATCATTGAAATTAAAATCGATGATCGCGAAGTGATTAATCGAATCAGCGGCAGACGAGTACACCAACCCTCTGGTCGAGTTTATCATTTAACCTATAACCCACCCAAAAAACCAGGATTTGATGATCTGACTGGCCAACCTTTAGTTCAACGTGAGGATGATCGCGCCGAGATAGTGAAAAGCCGTTTAGAAATCTATCACCGACAAACTGAACCGTTGATTGATTATTATGAAAAGTGGGCGCAAGACCACAACGAAAGTGCCCCGCAACTCTATAAAATTTCCGGCACCGGCAATCCCGATCAGATTTTCGCTAAGATTGTTAAGTCGCTCAACAGGAATAAGCGATTAACCTAAAAGCAGAGGCACTATGCTACCGTTACGGTAGCATAGTTTGGAATTGCAATTTAGATCAAATGTTAATGCTTGGTACGGAATTGGTTTCTTCTTCTGATTCTGAGTCTAAATCTAAGTCTAAATCTAATTCATCATCATAAATCTCGTTGCCATCATAATATGTTTTTAGATCCGATTTAATATCGCTTCGAATGTCCGATCGTTTTTCATGCTGAGATGAATGCCCGCTTAGCGTTGGCTTTCTTCTGTCTGTATTATTATCTCGTTTAAAAAAATGTCTCATTTGCACCCACCATTGAGTTATTAATGGTCCGAATGCTAAATGAAATGCAATCGCCTGTCAAATCGAATAACCTGCGTTTCGATAGACTATACTTAAACTATCCAAGCTCGATAGGGATTTAAGGAGAAGTGTCATGTTAAGTCCAAAAATTGCGTCATACTTGAAAGACCACCACGTTCAGTATGAAACCATCCCCCATGCCAATGCCATCACAGCCAGTGAAATAGCCCAAATCTCACATATATCAGGCAAACGACTTGCTAAAAGTGTTGCGGTTAAAGTCGATGGAAAAGTATCGTTGGTTGCCTTACCCGCCAATCGCCGGTTAAATATTCGTACCTTTCGAAAAGCGGCCAATGCAAATAACGTTGAAGTCATGCGCGAATATGAATTTCAAGACCGTTTTGACGATTGTGAAGTTGGCGCCATGCCACCTTTGGGTGAATTATATAATGTGGATATTTATATTGCAGGCAGCCTGGCAAAACAAAACTGGATCGCCTTCAATGCGGGCAATCATCACGAATTATTGAAAATGAACAGCCTGGATTATATCAATTTAGAGCATCCTAAAATATTAAAAGATCTCTAAGTTTATTTGCGAAAGCATCCGCTATCAAACGCTATAGGTTCATGGGAATGATCATCATGCGCTGCCCCAGCTCACTTAGCCGCCTCTGTAAATCAAAGGCTGAGTTATTATGAAGCTGGCGCTTCAGCCAATTCTCGTTATTAAGTATCAATTGGCTAGCAAAGAAAACGCTATTTGGCACATCCTTAATGATTTTTTCAACGATGGCCACTGCCTCGTCAACGGGTTGGGTTCCATAGGCTGAATAGGTCATCACAGGAAAACCAAGCGAGTTTGAATAACGGGTAAAGTAACTTAAAAGCATCTGCACGCGAGCTTCCATTAACGCCAAGTTTTTCTCACCGCCATAACTCTCAACGTCCACTTCGCCAACGGAGACAAAAATGAAGTTTTTAAATATGTTCGGAAATAAACGCAACACCCACTGAATCGTGTGAATGCCAATGCCACGACTCTTGGTAACGAAAAAGACAGCTGTCTTGGCATGGTTATCAAATTCAGGCAAATGGTCCGATTTTTCGAGTTTAATATCCACCAATGTTTTATCGATTTCGATTAACTCTTTATTAATCCGTTGATAATGCCGTTTCACATACAAACAAAGTGCAACCACACTGAAGGTTAACACCATTGATTCAAAGCCACCATGAAAAAATTGGCCAATCACGATGAATGCTAATATGCCACTACAAATGATAAACGCAACAACAGCCAAGCTAAAACTAGCTACCCAACCTTGTGGTCGATTCATCACCCAGTGTTTACATAGTCCTAATATGGACATTGAAAAAGCGAGAAACACGTTAGCGGCATAAAGAATAATTAAAAAACCCACATACCCTTTGGATAGAACTAACAAAGCATAGGCTGCTAGACCAAAAACAATGATCCCATTTTGGGCGACTAACCGGCTGGAGAGGTTACGAAATTTGCTAGGCACCCATTGGTGCATTGCCATGTTTGATAACACAGCAGGTCCCCCAATAAAGCCGGTATTGGCACCAACAAATAATAAGCCAAATTCAAATAGGAGGGTGATGGTGACTATGGCCCCTCCCGAGTGCCAATCAAACAGCAAGGAACGAAATGCAATCGCATTCAACGTCTGCCCTTCGATGGGAGCTACTTCCCATAAGAGATAGAGCATCATGAGCCCGCCTGCCGTGAGCGAAAGGGAAACAGCCATGAAAAACATGGTCCATTTGCCAGTTCGTACACGAGGCTCTTGTAGCATATTGACGTTATTGGATACGGCTTCTAATCCGGTATAAGTCCCTCCCCCCATCGAATACGCGTGTAAGAATAAGGCTATCGCAAAAAATAATCCATTATAATGGGCAATATTAAAGGACTCGTCGATTGCATTATTAATTAGGTTGGGTAATTGAGGACCATGCCTAAGAATGCCATACCCTATCATAAATACATGGGTGAAAACAAAACCCAAAAAGATGGGTAACAACACGGTAATCGCTTCTTTCATGCCACGTAAGTTAATGTAGACAAGGACCCCTAACACCAGCCCTTCGAAATGTAATTTATAGGTGTGATAATGCATGGGTAAAAGGCTAAATAATGCATCCGCACCACTGGCAATCGAGATAACGATGGTCAGCATGTAATCAACCAATAGAGCGCTTCCCGCTATTAAACCCGGTTTAGAACCTAATAATTCCGTTGCCACCTTATACCCACCGCCGCCATTTGGGAAGAGGCTAATGACTTGGTTATAGGCAAAGGATATAACAAAGACCGTAAAGATGATGAGTATGGATAAGAATAAGGCTAATTGATTGTGCTGTCCCAGCGCTAAAAACGCTTGAGCCGGGCCATAACAGGAAGAGGATAAACCATCAGCCCCTATCCCTACCCATGCTAGAAATGCCGTCAAAGCAATGTGTTGACGTGCTTTTTTGTCTAAAGGATCAATCGATTTCCCAAAAAACAATTGCCGTAATTTCATGAAGTGTTCCTACATCCCTGTAAGCTAGTATCTTGACAATTTATCATAGATTTCAAACAATTGGGACACCAGCTTATAGGAGGAAAAATGACACTTTCATGTATATTGGGGTGTTTTTATACGTAAACGTTTGCGTGACCGTCTGCGTTACCGAACGGAGCCGTTCCCAACTAGAAATATCAAAGTATGGTTTATTTTCATCCGGTTTTTAAGAATCAAAAGGTTAATAAAGCCTTAATGCTAGAATCAAGCTCTTTTCGATAACGCAATCGTTCACGCATTAATCAATATATATTCACGCGCACGTCCTAATAAGACAATCGCAAAGGTGTCGATTGAATGGCACCACGAATTTTATCATACCCTTCGCGCCCATTGGCAATGTATATGAGCGTCCAACTGCTAACCATTGACCCATCGCCAAAAACGCAAACATCGCATTGACCTAAACGATTACTAAATCCACCGCTCGCAACATTGAAGCCAATACTCGATCCCCCTAAATTTTTGCACACATTTGCGGATGGGTTAGCATATGGTCCTTTCCATAAAGATGAATTTTTATCAATCGTTGGCAATGTAGCCGTAAAACTTGCCGCAATATTTGATTTATCACTGGCAAACGTTTCCAAACCAATCACTGCGAATCCGCCATTGATGTCAAAGGTACAAAAATGTTGATTAAAGCCATAGGCTGTGCCACCACCGGTTTGAAATTCTGCAGGCATCACTTCAACGGTTCCGTTGTTATCAGTACAATGCTTAATCCAACTGGCTGGGATTGCATAGATAGGCGAAGTGAAAAGCATGATGGTTAAGAAACGGTACAGTCTAGATTTCATATCATATCCTTCCTTTCAGGAGATTGTCGGAGAAACAATTTAACATAAATATTCACTCAAGACATAGTATTGGTATCTTAGTTATTACGCGATGCTCAACTCGAAACGAGAATTATAGCTCGGGAATACCTTGTGGCCATTGTAACCAATTGTCTTTGGGATAATGTTTTGACAAATCAATAGCATGAAGCGCGAAAGCATGGCGTGACTTACTTGAATGGTTTGGCCCACTTGCGTGCGGTAGTCTTCCATGTAATAAAATCAAGCTTCCCTGTTTTACCTCTAAGGCAAGCTGCTGTTGCTGGTCCCATTCATAGTCATTCTCAGATTTAAAATAAGTTTGCTGATCCTCGACAATCATGCGTTGCCTTAATGGCGGAGTGCCTGGAATAGCGTATAAACAGCCATTTTCTATGGTTGCATCTTCTAAAGCAAACCAAAAACCGATAACATCATCCCCCTCAACATACAAATAAGTGCTGTCTTGATGCCAGCTCACCGCATCACCAATTTCGGGTTGTTTGAAAATGTACATCGATTGAACTAATCCAATTCGCACAAACCCTAATTGATGGCAAATCGACTTCAATCGTTTATCTTGTGAAAAGGCTTTGAATAGTGGATCTCGTTCATGTAAGCCATGCCCTATTTTATTAATTGCTCTGGTCAGAGGTACTTGAATCTCCCCCCTGTCATCAATTGCATCCGGCTCAAGAAAAAAATGAATTTTATCAGCTGATTGGATAAAATATGCCTCTTCAGCATGTTTATTATCTTGCGTAGAAAACGCTAATTTCGGGAAGGTCCCTTGGTTTTCCTCGATAATTGTTTGTATTTTATCCATCAAAACTTGACATTGTTCAGCGCTACAAAAATCATCGAGGATCAAATAGCCATTGTTGTGGAAATTATCAATTTGATTCTGAGTCAGCATAAACTGCATCCATTGGAAATAAGAGTGTCATCTTAAAAAAAGTTGATCCTGAAAGCAATCCTGAAAAATTACAATCTCGCGCTATACTTATAAAAAGGAAACATTGAAAATCATTCTCTATGGCATCTCCAATAAAAAGGAATTTAAACTCGAATATATCTGAACGTGAAGCGGCTCATCATTCGCCAACAACGCTATTAATTAAGAAGTTGTTGGATTCTCCCCCCATTTATTACAATACCAAAACATGGCTTAACGAAGTCATTCGACTTATTTCAACTGCTTTCTTTGAGCAAATAGTCAATATCACAGCTTGCAAAATAATGACCAATGGTTTTCTGCATTGGTGTACTAGTCTCAATGAGAATCAATGCTATTGTAAACAAATGGCAGCAAGTTATTGTTGCCAGCAATGGATTGCTGGAAAAGTTGGGCCATCCGATATCGGTAAGCCGTTATACGTCTCCCGCAAGAAAAATAGCAATCGACATATTGGTGTCATACTTCACACAGATGAAACCACCGCCCGGGCGATGGTCATCGAATGTCATTCTGCGATTAGCAGTGATGACGCTTTTATTGACGAGATAGCGACAATCTTTTCGACCATCTCCTTGCTTTTGCAAAATCACTTGCTAAAATCAAACCGACATTTATTAACGACCATCCTCAAAGAGGCGGGTGATTCCGTTGAATTAACGGACGCCAACGCAGTCATTGAATATGTCAATCCTGCGTTTGAAAAAATTACCGGTTACTCTTTAGAACAAGCGCAAGGCAAATCGGTTGCAGAGCTCATACGCAGCCCAAACGTCGATCCCCAGTTTTTTTGTCACATCAATCAAACACTATCCGAAGGCAAAACCTGGAAAGGGATTATCCATTCTAATCGCAAAGATGGTGGTGAATGGGTTGCGCAATCCGTGATTATCCCCATTAAAAACCTCACAGGAGAGGTCATCAAGCATTTGGCGATAAAGCAAGATATTACGCAACAGCATCTTGAGCAACAACAGATGTTTGAAAGTGAAAAGCGTTACCGAAGCATCATGAATTCAACCTTTGATGGTATTGTCATTCATGACTTACAAGGGAATATTATTCAAGTCAATCGCGCCGTTTGCGAGTCTCTTGGATACGATGAAAGTGAGTTATTGCAAATGCATGTCCGTGATATTGAAGTCGGTGTGCAAGAGCATGATTTACATAACATTTGGAATTTATTGTTGACCCAAGACCATATTACTGAAGGACGCCACCGGCAAAAAGATGGGAGTGAGTTTCCTGTTGAAGTGAGGCTGACCTGTTTAGTCATGGACGATGAGAAATTAATTATAGCCTTGATTCGAGATATTTCCGAAGCAAAGGAATATGAGGAAAAATTATTATATAAAGCAAATTACGATGATCTCACAAAACTACCAAATCGTGCATACGGACTAAAACATCTCCAAACAACATTGGACTATGCAGATGACAACGGACTTTCTGTCACTGTTTTATTTCTCGATCTAGATAACTTTAAGCAAGTCAATGACACACTGGGCCATTTTGCTGGCGATCAATTGCTCTTACACGTGAGCAAACGATTAAAAAATGTGGTTCGGGAAAATGATTTTGTCGCACGATTAAGTGGTGATGAGTTTATGATTGTCATGCCTCAAACGGAAGATGATAATAAAATCCATAGTATGATTGAGCGATTGCAATTAACCTTTGCCCAGCCTTTTCAAATTGAAGGGCAAATTATTCATATATCCGCTAGCATTGGCATATCCCACTACCCAATTGACGGTGAGAAAAGTGAAACGTTATTACGTCATGCAGACATTGCTATGTATCAAAGCAAATCATCCGGGCGAGGTGGTTGGAAAACATTCGTGCCAGATATGATTAATTCAGCCATGAAAGACTTACACTTTGAAAATGCATTTCGCCAAGCATTAAAAAATGAAGACTTTGATATTCATTATCAACCCATCATCGATAGTCAGAATGGCGAGCTCGTTTGTTTTGAAGCATTGCTGCGCTGGGTTCACCCAGAATTAGGCGCAGTGAAACCAACGACTGTCATTGATTTTGCTGAACAATTAGGACTAGCCAAACGCTTAAGCCGCTGGATTTTAGCACAAATTTGCCGACAAGCTATCCAACATCAAGACCATTGTCAACACCCAATCAAAGTCGCCGTGAATGTTTCCGCACAGCAAATTAATCACGCCTCATTTGTTGACGACATGAAATCCGTTTTGAATGAATACAACGTTAATCCGACACAACTCATCATTGAGCTCACCGAATCAACGCTGCTATTAGGTAAAGAAGAAGTTCATCATCAATTAAACCAATTACGCGATCTTGGCATTGCTATCGCGATTGATGATTTTGGCGTCGGCTATTCATCTTTCAGCTATCTCAAAGACTTCCCATTTTCTTGTTTAAAAATTGATAAGTCGTTTATTAAACATCTTTCCAATGATTCTAGCTATGCTAATCTCGTTAAAAGCATGGTCACCATGGCACACTGTATGAATTTAAAAGTGGTTGGCGAGGGGGTTGAAACAAAAGAACAAGCAAGCATACTCGCTGATTTTGGCTGCGATTATCTGCAAGGATGGTACATTGCCAAAGCCCTTCCCTTAGAGCAGCATTGTTTTTGGCTAAAAAAGCATCGCTAAAAAACTTCTCAGGCACTCATCTGATCTAGGTAGATTTATGTGCTTTGCGAAAAGGGTAAATTTGGATCGTTGTTCTGAACTGATGTGGGAGGATCTTCATCCGCTTTTCGAATTTCCCGTGTTTTTGTTTTGAACTCCGTCATTTTTAAAACTGTATTTTGCATAGCAGATGGCAATTGTTGCGCTAATTTGCTTATGCTCTGCCCTCTTTTTGTTGCATCACTTTGATACCCTTCAAAACCAACCGCTTTTGCAATCCAATCGAGGAGACGTTCGCCCCATCCTTTAACATGTTTATTTTCAACTATAAGAATATTGTTTTTGAAACTAACAGTTAATGTATTTTCAACAGTTTCAAATTTTGATTTAACTTCGGAAGGAAGTGGTCGCCCATTTTTCCCGGATAGCTCCTCCTGAATGCTTTTTAGTTCCTTAAGGGCATCATCAAGATTAACTCTTGCCTTCTTCAAACCAGCGATATCTTTTTGGGTTTGGGCATCTGGGTTTTTAATAGCCTTCAATTGAATAATGTGTGCTTGAATTTCAGTTCTAGCCTGTTCTAATCTTTCATTTAAACCGCCGGCAAATTTGTGTAACCACTGAATTTCTTTTTCCGATAAAGATGGCGGGGGAGGAATATCAGCTGGAGGGTGGTCTTCTAGCCAAATTAACAAGGCGGGATGGTTCTGATAATCCATCAAAAACTTAGGTATTGCCGGTTCTTTTAGCACTTTTTCAAAATCACCTTTCAGCCACCAAACCATCGCTGGGGCATTATATTTCCCTTCTTGATGAATTGTTTTTTGCAATACTTTCATCAATTTTTCTGAATAATCCTGAATTTCATCCACTTTACCCTTATCAGAAAAAAATTGGGCGAATTCAGCTTGATTGACTATCGGGGTACGAAAAAAGGAATCATTTTTTTTCACAAAATGTCGAACATCCACCTCTCTTGGGACAGGCATAAACTACCTCAGTGTATATCGATCTAACATAATTAATTTGTAGTATACAATTAAATCGATTAGAGTGTTTTATTTCACCCAGGACTCTCTCTTATCAAATAGGCATACTTGATAAGTAACAAGCCCTCCCTTATAGTTTTATTGTAACGCTCATTCATTATGAATCATAACGTAATCTTGGATGCCAATGAAAACAAACATTAATACCAGCTCGTTAACTACGGGGCGCTATAAGATTATTCTGACATTCGCCGCTGTGCTGTTCGCCTTGGCGCCGGTGGTAATAAAAATGATGGTTGAGCAAGATTATAGCACGGAAGTTTTTGCGCCAGGGGCTATTTCGTTTTGTAACGTCCTCTTTGTGGGTAATTTTTGCGCAGGATTAATTGCATTAGCTTTCTACAGCCTGAAAAATATTATCAAGGAAGTACATAATCTACCCAGAAAAACCAAATATTTTTTGGCCACAATGACGATCACAAGCACCATATACCCGGCGTTACAATTTACGGCCTTAGAGCACACCAGCGTTATTAATTTCGTATTAATTAGTCGCTTTAATGGCATTCTGTATATCATACTTGCCACTTTTGCCCTGGGTATAAGCATTTCCAGAAATGAAGTTATCGGCTATACAATTATCGGTATAACGGTCATTTCCCTGCTTATTTATACAAACAAAGGGTTACATTTTGCAAAAGGCGATTGGCTGCTTTTGTGCTCTGCTTTGTTTTTTGCAGTGAATGACATATTGGTCAATAAAATCTCTGAGAAATGCTCGATTCCAACCTATGTATTTTGTCGCAATTTCACCTCAGCAATTATATTCTTTATCATTGCAAATATTTTGATTGGGCCTGAGCACTTTGCCGATGCATTTGGTCGCAACTTTTGGTTATTAATGGTGGTGTATGCAGGTTTTGCCATTGTCTTAGCACAAACATTATGGAAGTTCTCGGTTAACAAAGTTCCTGCTACCTTCATTGGCAATGTTAGCCTATTAAATCCTGTTTTTTCTCTTAGTTTTGCTTATTTACTCCTCAAAGAAGTTCCAAGTTTTAGTGAGCTCATAGCTATTATTGTTATTGCACTGTGCATTATTATTCCTAAACTACTACAAAAAAAAGGCGAACCAACCAAGCCGATGTCCCCACTATCAATCGATACGTCGTTAGCAGGAAAATAGCCCGGTTCTGGTTCGATATAAATTCAAACGACAGGCAGAATTGAATTTGTGTCTGAAACGCTGCCTCCCTCATTGAATCGATTACGATTATCCTTTACCATGAATTTTTGTAACCGATTAATTTGCATTGAAAAACATGATAAGCATTTATGACTTAAAACCTAAATTCCAAAACTTACTTAGACCATTTGTCTCTAAACTAAATTCATTGGGTATCACAGCTAATCAAGTCACGCTGTTGACCTTCTTAATGTGTTTGTTTTATGGCATGCTCTTATCAATCTTTATCCAGTATCGATTTATATTAGTTCTTTTTCCGGTGGTATTATTTCTAAGAATGGCTTTCAATGCCGTGGATGGGATGCTAGCAAAAGAATTCCATCAAAAATCACCCCAAGGTGCTCTCTTAAATGAACTCACAGATATCCTGGCTGACGCGGCGTTATACTTACCATTTGCCTTTCATCCAGGCTTGCAACCGATCGTCATTATTCTCTGTGTGATTTTAGCCATCACAACGGAGACTGCCGGGTTGGCATGTTTACTGATTGGTGCCAGTCGCCGCTACGATGGACCAATGGGTAAAAGTGATCGCGCCTTCATTTTCAGTGTTATCGCGCTTTGGCTTGCCTTTTATCACGCCAATTTCTGGCTGAACCTTTTAATCGTGGTGGTGCTCATCTTGCTAGGCATGACTGTTCTCAACCGCTGCTATCAAGCATTAAAACAAGTTGAAGCAATATGAACTTAAATCTGACTAATATCATTGCTTTTAGTATTTTGCTTGCTTTATTAGTCGTTTCTAGCCTCATTATTTTTATTTTTCGCCATCAATTTTCACCAAAAACGCAGAAAGAATTATATGACCGGATGGTTTCATGGTGGATCATGGTCACTATTTTTATTTTGGCACTTTCCATTAGCCCCTCTTCCATGTTGATTTTCTTTGCATTTGTGAGCTACTTGGCTTTAAAAGAATATTTTACGGTCATACCGACGAGACGTGTGGACAGAAGAGCCATTTTTTGGGCATACATAAGCATTCCTTGCCAATATGTTTTGATCCATATTCATTGGTATGGACTATATATCATTTTTATCCCCATCTTCATGTTTTTATTTATCCCGATTCGCATGGTCATATTGAAAGAATCTAAAGGCTTTTTGGTGGCGACCGGTACAATTCACTGGGGTTTAATGTTAACCGTTTATTTTGTCAGTCATATCGCTTATTTAGGTGTTCTGCCCACCGATGCTGATTGGATCAATACGGGCATCAGCTTAATTATCTATCTCGTCTTCTTGACCCAATTTAACGATGTGAGCCAATATTTATGGGGTAAATTTTTAGGCCATAAGAAAATTATTCCAGCCATCAGCCCAAACAAAACCGTCGCAGGATTTTTAGGCGGTGTGTTAACCACGTGCCTGTTGGGGTTTATTCTGGGCCCTATTTTGACTCCCTTTACACTCCCTCAAGCTCTCCTTGCAGGCTTTTTAATTGGCGTTTCAGGGTTTTTAGGTGATTTAGCGATGTCGGCTATCAAACGTGATTTGGGTATCAAAGACACAGGACAGTTGTTACCTGGGCATGGCGGCATTCTCGACCGATTAGATAGCATCATTTTTACGGCGCCTATTTTCTTTCATTACGTACGATATTTGGTGTATTGATGATGAATACGATATTGAAATATATTTTTTTCCAAATACTAGTCAAGCCCATTATTACAATTCTTTTGGGCCTTAATGTACGCCACCGCGCTCGTTTACCGAGCAAAGGCCCCGCTATTTTACTTGCTAACCATAATAGTCATCTTGATACCATGGTATTAATGAGCCTATTTCCTTGGCGAGTGGTGAGGCAAATCAAACCCGTTGCTGCAGCAGATTATTTTCTAAAAAATAGATATTTATCCTGGTTCTCACAAAAAATTATTGGCATCATTCCTATTGAAAGAAAGCGGCCTGCTAAAAAACAGTCGCCTTTTGAAAATATCCAAGCAGCACTCAATAATAATCAAATTATTATCTTTTTTCCGGAGGGCTCTCGTGGTGAGCCAGAAAAAATGAGTGAGATTAAAAAGGGCATTGCTCATTTATCAAGGCAAAACCCAGAAGTACCTATTTATCCGATTTTTCTCTATGGATTAGGTAAAGCATTACCAAAAAATGAAGCCTTGCTGGTCCCTTTTGTCATTGACGTCGTGGTCGGTCAACCCTTGTATTGGTCAGGTCATGCAGAAGAATTATTAGAAAAAATTAAAGTATCCTTTGCAAGCCTCAAATCAGAACTTACGATTCAGGAATTTAATTGATCATGCGCATATCCCTTCGCCCAACCGTTTTCATGTTTTTAGCTTATGGTATTAGCCTTTTGTCTTATGCCACATCTCTCACACCAACTCCCCATGTATCTTGTCGTTGCTTGCCTAGCCAACCTTGTTGGCCCAGCGAAAAAGACTGGCATCAACTTAAAATCAAACTCAAAGGAAAATTGGTTAAGCCCAAGCTGGGAATAGCAGATTGTTATACTGATGCAAATAGTCAAGAATGTTCAAACGCTCTCAAGGACATTAAAAATCCTTTTTACCTGGAATCAATCCCTGGCGGGTTACAGAGTCAAGGCATGTTGAATGCTTGGGATGGGAAAGCCAGTAACTATGCCATTGAAGCAGAAAACACCCAGGATGTGATTGAGGGAATAAATTTTGCTCGTAACCATAATCTTCGCCTGGTCATTAAAGGCACTGGGCATGATTATCTGGGACGCTCATCAGCCCCCGATTCGCTTTTAATCTGGACGCATAAAATGCGAGACATTACCCTTCAAGACCATTTTATTGCACAAGGATGTGGAAAAAACACAGCAACACCCGCCGTCACGGTCGGAGCAGGCACCCGGTGGATTGAGACCTACCAAAAAGTGACAACCCAACACCATCGCTATGTCCAAGGTGGCGGTTGTACGTCGGTGGGGGCAGCCGGTGGATTTACTCAAGGCGGAGGATTTGGTAGTTTTTCTAAACAATTTGGGACAGGGGCTGGCGGGATTTTAGAAGTGGAACTGGTGACTGCCGATGGCAAAAAAGTCATCGCAAACGCATGTCAAAATACCGATTTGTTTTGGGCCGTCAGGGGTGGTGGTGCAGGTACGTATGGGGTAGTGACTAAAATGACGCTACTTACTCATGATCTTCCCCAAAATTTTGGTGTTTATAAAGGGACTATCACCGCTAACAATGATGACTCGTATAAAAAGCTCATCAAAAAGATAGCCTTGTTTTTTCGAGAACATCTCAACAACCCAAACTGGGGAGAACAAATCACTTTTACGCCCAATAACCAAGTCGAAATGGCTCTGGTATTTCAAGGTCTAACCAAAAGGGACGTTGCCCGCTTGTGGGCTCCTTTCCAAGATTGGCTATCGGCACATCCTACCGAGTTTAAACAGCAAATCAGTCTCATTGAAATCCCAGGCAATAAATTATTCGATTATCACTATTTGAAAAAGCATCACCCAACATTCATTACCCTGGATGATCGAAAAAATGCCCCAAAGGGTCAATTTTGGTGGGCTTCAAATAGCATTGAAATCTATCGCTATTGGTATGCTTATCGCTCTTGGTGGCTGGATAAAACCGTGTTTGATGATCAACACCTCGATACATTCGTCAGTCACCTTTTTCAAGCATCTCGTTTCGCCCGTGTTGGCTTTCATATCAATAAAGGCCTGTCTGGCGCATCACCCGAAGCCATTCAACGAAGTTCACAAACGTCAATGAATCCATCCGTCTATCAATCACCCGCACTAGTCATCATTGCTGATGGTACAAATCAACAATTTATGGGTATTAAAAACCACGCAGTAAATACAACGACGGCTGAAACGAGTAAACACCGCATTGACAAAGCAATGGCACTCATTATGAGTCTTTCACCTAACAGCGGTGCCTATGTCAATGAGGCCGATTTTTTCCAAAAAAACTGGCAACAGGCTTTTTGGGGAAAACACTATAAAAAACTATTGGCGCTAAAAAAACACTATGACCCACAAGGTTTGTTCTATTGCCATCATTGTGTTGGCAGTGAATATTGGACTGAAAATGGGATGTGCCGTATCCATTAAACATCGCATTAATCTTTAACAGACCATTTGCTAAATTGGATATGCTCCTGCCGCTTCCTACTGACCAGTGTAGATGGATATTTATTGCTCACATTGTCATTTACATCATCCCATTTTTCATTCATAATCCTTGATTCGTCTTGTGAATTTTCTACAATCCGTTATGATATTTGATGACCTCCACGTATTGCATATCTACGCCTACAGCAAACTAAAAGGACAACCATGCCCCCTTCGCCAGTTTGTAAATAGTGCAAATACCATCGACGTATCAACGTGTATGCGCCATATTTATATTTTTTCTAATAGCGAATTAAAGGACCATTCGTTGGATTTCGATAGGCTGATTAAGCGGTTAAAAACCCCAGAAAAATACCAAGCACCCAGTCAGTTTGACCACCTACGAGGAGAAGAAGCCTATTCCTTCCTACTTTATTGGATTATTGGTGGGTTTAACAAAAAAAATCCTTTCAATGATCCCCATATTTTAGGCGACCTAAGAAGAACACTGACCAAATACGAAAATAGTCAAAGCGAGCGGGGCCAACACGCATGGATGACACATAAAGCGTTGGCAATCGCCATACGAACGGATGGAAAACGCTTGTTAGACTGGATCCTTCGTCTCCCAGACTCAGTAACCTTTGAAGAAAAGCAAACACAAGCCTTCAACGTATGTAAACGTTGCGCCCAATTAAGGTCGAATGGCTTTTTACCTTTCATAGCAAACCTGGATTATGGTTGCTTAACCGATGAAAAATTAATGAGGGAACATATCCTAGAACGCCTCGAGTATATGGCAAATCGTGCCAACAATGATTATAACAAAATGTATCAACGATCGGGCAGTGATCTGAACTTCTTATTTGATTTAGGTAGAATAAGTCTTGAAGAAAAAATGTTACAAATTCAGAATCTTAAAAAATCACCTTTCCTCGCGTTCGACCACTTAGAAATGGAAAAAATAGTAATTTAAGCATTCAAAGCTGTCATTTTAAAGTATCTTAGGTATAGGCATCACTTCAAAAATATGGGATATTAAAACTGTACGTGGTTATCGTATCCCGTATTTCGCAAAACCATAATACGCGAATGATGACTCACAACCTATACATTTCTGACAGGAGGTCGTAATGTTTAATAGTATTCCGCTCAAACTTTATATCGACATGACTCAACTTCACCTTGAACTACTAGAAAGAACCCTCCAGTCAATGCTAAAAGGTGACGCGATTTATGTCTATAATCCAAATAGCTTTCAGTATGAAGTACAGCGGGAAATATTTAAAAGCTACTTAGAACTTCCCTTTGAACAACAGCAGCGCTATTGCCAAGTTCGCGCACTCTACAGTGAAGGCTTGCATTACATTGCAACCTTATGTGAGCATGTTGGGGATATCGATAGCGCTTTGGAATATCATCTCCATGCAATTTTGCACGGCCATATTAACCGACTGTTTACAAGTTATCCCCACCCGGAAGAAGAAAAACCTCTGTCATTTAGTAATGATCTGCTGGAAGGACTTTCGCTATTACTTGGTGTTGGGCAACCAAAACAACTCGACCTCGCCATTGAAAAATTGAACGCTTGCACCACTCAAAAACCATTTTCACATCTAGCCCACCTCTTCTTAGGTATGATCGATTTTTATGGTCTAACGGGTCAATGTGATATTGCTCAAGCAGCGAATCACTTTGACAAAGCAAGCCAAAGCGACATTGCCTTAGCCAAACAATATCATGGGATATGTCAACTGGAGCAGGGCGAATATTACAGCGGGAAATCCAGTATTCACTCAGCCGTTGAAGCAGGTTTGCCCCTAGCCCAGACCATGATGGGGATGATGTATGAACAAGGGTATGGCATGTTCTTTCAATACCCTCATAAAGCTCAGAAAATGCTGAAACTAGCTGAAATCCAAAACACCATGCATTATAGCGAGGACAGCTATCTCCCATGTAACGCACATTAGACTTTACAAATGGCAAATAGAAACTTGGGATATTATCTCTGCTGCTGATACTTAAAGCGATAGGTAGCTAAGGTAATCATCACCGTGCTATAGATTAATAACGGCCACAAATGTTGCCATATTTCCTCGATGCGACTGCCTTTCATCATAACAGCAAATAATATTTTAAAAAAATAAGTCAGCGGTAAAAACTGACTAATGGTTTTAGCCCAATCCGGTAAGCCAAATAGTGGAAAAACGAAACCCGATAAAATCACCGAAAAGGCAATAAACACATTAATAACCTGAACAGCTTCAAACTGTGTGGCACAAAAAGTAGCAATAGTCAGCCCCAGTGATAACTCGGCAATGATATAAGGTAAAACACTCAAGTAGAGAACGGATAAATCCCCAATAAAGGGAATATCAAAGACGTAATAGGCGATTACCAACCCCATACTTAACTGTAAATATCCCACTAAAATATAAGCTAGAATTTGGCCGATTAAAATTTCCGTTGGTCGCGTGGGCGAAACCAGCAAATACTCGATGGTCCCACCTTGGCTATCCCGGAAAGCAATGATGACTGTAATCATCAACATCGTTAACATTAATACTAACCCGATCATGCCAGGAACAAGGTAAAATTGGGTGTTCAATTCAGGGTCAAACAAACGATGATTAATAATACGATAATTAAATGTTGGTGCCTTTGTCTGCGCATTAATCTTGGCCATCTTTTTCAGCATCGCTTTCTGGACACCGGCTAATGCAATCACCGCCCTGGCTGTCGAAAAAGAATCGACAGTTCCGTCTTCTAATAATAAGGACGGGTTCTGATGACGATAGACCGCTTGGGTAAAATTAGGGGGAATGGTTAAAATCATTAATGCCTGGTTAGAACGCAGCAAATGATAGGCATGTTCCGGTTGGGTTGTGGAGGTGACAAACTTGAAATAAGTGGTATTTTCCAATTGTTGGACAAGTTCTCTCGTTAAAGGGGAATGGTCATAGCTAACTAAGACCGTGGGCACTTTTTCAGGAAAAGTATTGACGGCAAATCCAGCGATACACACCAAAATCAAAGGCATAATTGCCATGATAATCACTGTGGCAGGATCCCGTTTCATCAGTAAGAATTCTTTGCGGATAATAGCCCATAAGCGACTTAACGAAAATCGAGTCATTGCTTATCCTCATGTTGAATTTTAAAGAGGAAAACATCTTCTAACGTCGGTTGACTCGGTTGGATATGATAGGGAGATAATAACACCGGGTCACAAGCAGATAAGGCATCTGACAGTTGGCTACTGACACGCAAATTCTTACCCTTTTCCAAAATCGTCATTGGCACCGCCAGTCCATTTAGCACCGCTTTTAATTGACTGATATTGGGGCCATCGATCACCCAGGAAAACAGCTTTTCTGATTGGATAATCGCATCGTTCGCCCCGTGAATCAGTAATTTGCCAAATGACATATAAGCCAATTGATGGCAGCGCTCCGCTTCATCCATGTAGTGGGTGGTTAAAATAATGGTAACCCCCAGCGTAGCGAGATGCTGGATGTGCTCCCAGATGACTAATCGTGTTTCAGGATCTAAGCCACTGGTTGGCTCATCTAAGATGAGTATTTTCGGGTGATGGAGCAAGGCTGCCGCAAGAGCAACGCGGCTTTGCCATCCCCCCGATAACGTGGCTGCAATTTGATTTTTGACACCCGATAATGATAATAATTCGATGATTTCACCCAACCGATTTTGGCGTTGCTTTAACCCGTAAATGCGGCCGATGAAATCAAGGTTTTCATAGACCGACAAGTTTTGATAAAGGCAAAATTTTTGCGGCATATAGCCAATATTTGTTTGGATCTGCGTGATTTGCGAAACCAAATCGAGTCCAAGGCATGACCCAGAACCACTGTCCGGTATTAATAAGCCATTCAATAATTTTAGGGTGGTTGTCTTACCGCTGCCATTGGCACCCATTAGCCCAAAAATAATGCCGGTTGGAATGGTTAGATTCAAATTAGCCACGGCATTAATTTGCTTGAATGATTTACAAATCTGATGAAGCACATAGGCTGGTGCAGGCGAAGTTGCATCACTCATAAATCACTTCCACCATTTGGCCGACTTTAATAATCGCATCTAACGACTTAGGCAGTGCGATTTTTACTTTATACACCGATTTATGACGGTTTTTACTCAAAAATAATGAATCCGGGGTATATTCCGCTTGCGCTGCGACATATTTTATTTCAGCAGGATAATCATGATCGCGATAGCGTATGGTCACCCGTTTATTGACATGGATGCGGTTGAGGTCGTTTTCTGGGATGTAACAAACAATAAACACCTCATTTTTTAATAATAAACTTACGACGGCAGACCCTGGCGATACATGCTCTTTTTGCAGATAAAACGTCTCCAACACACGCCCAGAAGCAGGTGACTTCAAGGTACTTTGGCCTTTGATTTTTGCAACCCAAGCCCCCTTTTTGACGGACTCGCCAGCGTTGACATATAATCGTCGCAGTTCCCCTCCTTGTGGACTGGTCAGATAAAATGGTCGCACTTCAACAAATCCCGTGGTTTGGTATGGCTTGTTGTCTTCCTGGCAGGCACTCATAAAGAGCGAGACCAATAGGATACCGCTGAAACGAAATATCTTAACAAATTTTATCACGAGCGCTTCCTACGACAATGACTGTTCTATCTTAAAACTATAATCATGGCACCTTGTCTTTGTCAAAGATAACGCTTGGTTACAAATCGAGCCAATGCGTCGAAGACCCTCGAAAAACGGGAAATTGCCCTTGATCTCCTGAAAAAATTTCCCCAAGCTGAAGCTTTGTTAAGGAGAACATCATGAAAAATAGTATGTCTCCTTCGCCAGTTCTTAAGGTTCTATAGGTTGACGAGCAAGGAGGCATTCGATACATTAATGAGATAGTTTTTTCTCGAGGATGAGAATTGCAAACACCCTCTGATTGGCCGCAAGGTGACACCATTGATTTGAGCGTCCACGATTTACCCCACCCCAGTTCGGACACAGAATGGTGGTACTTTAACTGCCACTTAGCGGATAGTAAACAGCGCGAGTTTAGCCTCTTTGCTTGTTTTTTTATGTACCGTTTGCCAGAGCAAGCAGACATGGCGTATTCGGCTATCTGGGCATTAACAGACTGCCAAACCGAATCCTATACCACCTATGCATGCGTCGATAAAAATACCCCCACGATCGCCTTGCAAAAATTAAGTAAAAACGCGCAAACTGATGTTGGCTTTAAGCAAGCTATCGAAGAAATTCTTCAGCAAAAACGCCTACCATCCAACGATCGATTGCTAACGACAGTCAACATTGCAGACGATGAACTACACTTACAATTTGATCAATTAAACCTTCGTAAAACAAGCGAACTTGACTATGTTCTTACCCTGACAAACCCTCAAACAAACCACCAAGTCCAATTGCAGTTCAAACCCGTGAAGCCTGCTTGTTACCAGGGAGATAACGGCGTGATTGCTGGACCAAGACAAGAAACCATGTACTATTATTTTATCCCACGCTGTCAAGTTTTGGGTCAAATCCAAGAAGGCGCAAACCCGCCTGTTTCTGTGCATGGACAAGGTTGGTATGATCATGAATTCGGTTTTCATCAAGCCAATGAAAAACATGCCTCATCCAATCAGTGGACTTGGATATCCATTCAACTGGATAATGGGTATGACTTATCCCTCTATAAACTTTGTCCCACAGATGATGCGGAAAAGGAAACGTTATATTGCACTTTGGTTGACCCAACCGGTCAACAGCAATTTTTCCCTCACGCACAATTTCGCGTCAAAGCACATTGGAAAAGTCTACAGACTTTTAGTGATTATGAATGCCAATGGACCATCCATATTGATGACATCGAATTATCCTTGGAGGTGAATGCCCAATTCAACAACCAGGAGTTTCCCACGCTTATCGCCTATCCTGCCTTTTGGGAGGGTCGCTGCCAAGTTAAGGGGACTATTCGGGGAAAACCTGTCACGGGCATGAGTTATGTGGAGCAATTCCAAAAAGAAAGCTTGGGGAAAATGACGGATTTATTTGACTCAGTCAGTGAGCAAGTTGATAAAGAAATACAAAAATTGATGCCTTTGCAGCTTGATAAGCATCACAGTATTTCCTTGTTTGCTTCGCAAGAGAACAGCCACTATCTGGATGATGTGGATTGCCAACAACTGGCTGACACAATTGTTGCACCCATTAGAACCATTACCGATCGAAAAGGCAAACGTTGGCGATCTTATGTATTAACAGCCTGTTGCCATTTAGTGGGAGGGACATTTGACAACTATGCTTCTTGGCTAACTGTTCCTGAATTCATTCACACCGGCTCATTAATCATTGATGATATCCAAGATCAATCCGCAATAAGACGAGGAGGCCCTGCCTGCCACCAGATATTTGGTGAGCCTCTCGCCATGAATGCTGGCTCCTTTGTGTATGGATTGTTTGAGGTGGTCCTTAATCAGTCTGACTTATCGGCAGAAAGCAAATGCCAAATTTATCAATTGTTCTTTGATACTTACCGCGCCGCCCACGTTGGGCAAGCCCTCGATCTCATTGGTTTTCTACCAGAATTCATCCGGGAAATTGAATCCGGAAACGGAGAACCATTACTACGCAGGATAACTGCCGCACATCGGCTCAAATCGGCCGTGCCTGCTTCATTATTAGCAAAGATGGGCGTTGTGCTTGGAAGAGGTTCCCAACAACAAGCGGATGCCGTTGCTCGCTACTTTGAAGCCGTTGGTATCGCTTTCCAAATTATGGATGATGTGCTTAACTTACGCGGTTTTGATAACAACCATAAGCAAACCGCTGAGGATATTACCGCCGGCAAAGTGACTTATCCGATGGCTAAAGCCATCAAATATCTCAACAAGGATGAGTTATTTTGGATTGTCGAAGTGTTGCAATGCCATTCTGAGGATCGGAAATCTCACCAACTTATCGTCGATATATTAGAATCCTCCGGGGTTTTCGACGCTTGTTGTCAAGAAGCTCAAGCCATCATTGATAACGCTTGGCAGCAATTCGACCCCCTTTTCCCTCAATCTCATACCAAAATGGTTTTGAGGTCATTTAGTCATTATATTATTCAGCGCACTGTATAAATGGTAGCGTCTAATCATCAGGGATAACACAGGATTCATAGCAAATTGATAACCATCATCAAAAGTTTCATTATCACCATTATCGCCTTGTTTACGTTAGGGACGTTATTCTATTATCTTTTTCAAAGGCAGCTCATCTACTTCCCCGATAGAAATCGTCCCCTGTTTGCTCCTGCAAAAGCATTGGGGTTTGACCAAGTCACCCTTCAAACACAAGATAACCTAACTTTAAACGCATGGTACCATCCTGCGAAAGCGAATTACCCAACGATTGTTCATTTTCACGGAAATGCTGGCAATATTGGTGTGCGTTTATACCTTGCTCAACAATTAAATCGATTGGGTTATGGCATGTTATTAGTTGATTACCGAGGCTATGGTGGCAATCCTGGCTCGCCTTCTGAAAAAGGACTGTATTTAGATGGTGAAGCGGCTATGGCGTTTTTAGCATCAAAGCAGATCCCTCAAATAAAGCAAGTCATCTTTGGTGAATCGTTAGGAACAGGCATAGCCATTGAAATGGCAAAACGACATACGGTCTGCTCGCTGATATTACAATCCCCCTTCCTCTCATTGCCAGCCATTGCTCGTTATCATTATCCTTGGTTAGTCATACCACCCAGGGATAAATTTGATTCAGCTAGCAAAATCAGTACAGTGGCTACGCCTTTATTGGTGATTCATGGTAACAAAGATACCATTGTTCCCTTTGAACAAGGCAAATCGTTATTTGATAAAGCGCAAGGCCCCAAGCAATTAGTCAGTTATCCTTTTGGTACGCATTTAAATCTATGGACACCTGATTTTTTTTCTCAAATCGATCAGTTTTTGCAAGCACACTGCCATTCAACATAATGCAAATAATTTCCGTCTTTTTGCGATTAAGCGTCATTTCTCAAGCACTTATCTTGGGAAGCTAATGCTTGTATTACTGATTTTGTCACCAGAGCAACGATTTGATTGTTTGGCTTGGCTTGCTTGTTGTTAGGTTGGGTAAAATACACAGCCATCACAATAGGTGGGCAATGCGTTGGATAGATAACGCCAATATCATTGGTCGTACCATAAAAGGTCCCCGACCCCGTTTTATCAGCCACCCGCCATTGCTTAGGCACCCCCGCGCGAATACGGGCATCGCCGGTCGTGTTTTCTAACATCCATGTTTGCAACAGTTGGTGTTGTTTTGCCTGCAACGTATTATCAATCAGTAATTGATAAAGATTCGACGCCATCAACGCCGGCGTGGATGAATCTCGCTTATCATTCCCGCCCGATTTGGCTTCCTCAGGCCAAATATTGTCTTGACGAAAGGCTTTATCTCCCAGGGTTTTGGCATACTCATTCATCGCACTGACCCCACCAAGCTCTTTGACCAACAAATTCATGGCGGTATTGTCACTATAACTGATGGCTGCTTGGCATAATTGTTGAATACTCATTCCTTGATTCACATAACGACTGGTAATGGGGCTCCAACTAGTTAAGGCTGCTTTGTTGTAAGAAACTCGCTTGTTTAGCAACGCCTTTTCATGCTGACTGCGATTGAGGATTGCTGCAACACCAATGACTTTTGAAGTGCACCCCATGGGAAATCGTTCATCAGCTCGATAATTAATCCGTTGGTTATTCCCTAAATTAATAACCGAAAGTCCAACTCGCCCCCCCGAACGCTCCTCAATCGCTTGCAGTTGGTTGGTTAGGGAAGTGAGTGCACATGATTGTTTGCTAATTGATAAGCAGCTCAACATTAACCCAAGCATGACGAACAACGATTTTGCTCTAAACAATATAAGGCTCCCTAAAAAATTTTTTTGCCTAATATGGCACTGATGTTTAAGAAAGTCCATCGTATCGTAACCCACTCTCAGCGCGAAGCGGAATACGGGGGAGCCGATTTTTGTCCGGCACAACATTTTCAACACACTTGGGGAGTTTCCTAATTTTGCCTTAAGCTAAATTTAGTATCATGATTGCTCATTTTGATGAAGATGGTTTACCTGCATGAAAAAAAAATCTGAAACGCTTATTCCTGTTCCAAGACGAGAAATTAAATACACTAAACAAAACCCTTTATCTAAGATTCTGCGTGACTTTGATAATTTAAGTATTGATACGCCTTTCCTCTCTCAGTCGGGAATTTATCTAAATACCAATGAACTCGGTGCGTCGACAAGCTATCGAAAACTAGGACTGTTTCCACCTATTTATCAGCCTTTACATTTTGGCTTTTCTGGCTTACATAATTTTGACATCATCGCTAAACGACAATCGTCTAGGGCTGTTATCTGCGATATCAACCCAGAAAATGCGCTTTTTATTTCATACGTTTTGAAAGCGTTAACTCGTTGTAAAGACAGGCTTAGCTTTATTGAGAATATTACTCAATACATGAAAAAGCACTGTTATGAAGGCAACAGAACAAATGTTCAAAGAGACCCATTTTTAAATGTTGTTGCCCCTAAAAGCCTTAAATTTTGTTTAAATGTTAGTAATCAATACCCATATAATGAAGAGTGCGACCATTATTCAGTCTTTGATGAAATGAAGCTAGAACTGAAACGAGAGACAAGTTGGTTATATGATGAATCTCGATTTAATCATCTACGAAGGCTTGCTTTAGAGGATAAGATTGTACTCATCACAGAAAGTATTTGTGAACCGAACACCTTTTTGGCTTTATGCAAAGTACTGAAAGATAATATGGAGCAAATCGATACTCTTTATCTTAGCAATATTGCTCAATGGATGCATCAGCAATCCGATCGTGACGCATTTTTAAAAACGGTTAAAATATTACTTTCTGACCAAAACACTATCATTATTGACGCGATAGTCAATGAAAATGGTAATGAAAATGAAAATGAAAATGGTAAAGAACAGGTATTAGCCACGCAACGCTGTATTTCTGCGAAAGAAGTATTAACGCTGAGCATAGAAAATTGGTTTTTTCCGAGCAATGATCCACAGACGCTTGATTTGTTAGATAAAAATTGAAGCAAGAGACAGACACTGCCTTGCCCTTAAGATTTAACAGGACATCACGCTTACAATAGAAACTAACCCAATTAGCATTTTGAAGTTAATTGGGTATATATCAAGGTCTATACTAAATGATATCGCCCATCAAACAAATGGTTTCAGGATGAAAAAATACAGTCTCATTTTATTATGCCTGCTTAGCGAAGCATTTGCCGGGAGTGCGAATATTCAAATTAACTGCGAATCGAAATTTGGAAAAGCAAAAATTTTTGGGCACGTTCCCGGTGATATGGCAGAATATAATCTTACCATTGTTATTAATGGCAAAGAAAAACACTATATTGATGAATGTGTTGGCCTTGAATGCAAAACAATGAAGCGCACCAAAGAGACCTTAACCGTTTCCGACAACATTAAACAGCGTTTTTTTAGAATCGCATTTTCTGACACGGGTTCCTTCTATGCCATACCCGACACCATTCACTACACCAAAACAGCCAACGGCTATCAAGCGACTTATCAGGCATATTATCATGGCGTTGATCCGAGCCAAGCCCAGGTTGGCCCGCGTGGAACGTTTGTCAAAAAACCGATTAAATTACAGTGTCGTCAGAAGCAGGAAATATAATAGGCCCAAATTGGGCTTTAATATTAGGGACGTTCCCTAAACAAGATAGATTGCCTAAATAGCATTTTTTTCAAATTCAGTTAGTATAAACCAAAGCGCTCGAATCACGATTAAATCATGACATGGTATTGCATCAAAGACAAAACGATCGTCCTCAACATCTGGGCCAAGCCTAATGCGAAAATAACTCAGTTCGTTGCCATCGATGAACGGGGTATCCATGTGGCTATCCAAGCAAAGCCCGATGAAGGGAAAGCGAATAAGGCATTGGTTGCGTTTATCGCTAATCAGCTTAGCCTAACGAAAAATGCAGTGACGCTATTGCGAGGGTCTAAAAGCCGTCATAAGCAAATTGTGGTTGATTTCGATGAGGCCATCGTACGTCGGTTAGAAGAAATCAAAGGTCAATTACTCGACCGCTCCCATTAATTGAATTAGTGCCGACTAGATCGCAGAATAAACCGGTGCTTTATCATCTTTGATAGCTTGTTCTTCTTTTTCAATCGCCTTTTTCAATTTTGTGATTGCTTCTTCATCCTCTTCAATCGATTTAGCGTCTTTTTTTATTTCAAACACATCGTTGTTAATCTGACGTAGCTGATTGTGTGAATAGTGACTTAAGGGTTTGATACACAGTTCATGAGTTGACATGAAACAACAAAGCCACATCATGCAAGAAACACCGCCACCCACGCCACTGACTAAAGTCCATACGAACGATGAAAGAAAACTCTGGGTGATACCGCCACTCACACCTGCACCAATAGGGGCTCCACAACAAGCACCACAGACGCAAGCAGTTCCGCATAAGCACTCGCTGTTGTCGTTGTCTTCATCGGAAAGCGTCGTCACTTTTTCTATTTCTACCATCGATGAATAGACAGGTTTGCACGTTGGGTTCTCAGCAGCTTGCAGTAACTTAGGATAGGTGTCGATACGTTCTTGCTTCTCGCGAATTGTCTCAGTCAGCTGACTAATTCTTTTTCTATGTGTCTGAACTCTCTCATCATGCTTGCTAAATTGTTCGCAGATTTGTTTGTAGGTAAATGTTGTGGGTTTTGTATGGTTAAATTGAACCTGGTATGTTCTATCTTCATTTTTAAAGTATGCATTCAAAGTACGACAGCTGCTTGCTAGTGATTGGATATCTGGGAGATCAAGTCGTGCAAAAATTACATGCTGAACGCCGAGATCCTCAAATTGAAGTGGCGTTTTGTTGGGTTCATTTGGTGCATTTGGTGCATTTTCTTCAGTTTGATCAAAATAATTTTTAAGCCATTCAAACATAGATATTTGCCTTTTGCTGCCGAGGTTTTACATCATTGAGAAAGTGCATTCAATGCAAAGAGCCGAATTATAGTATGTTTTATGGTCATCGTGAAGCAAATATAATTAATGGTGTATTTTTTACTCGATTTATCCATTGGTATTTGTACCGGATAAAAACTCATATCTAAGACGTGCCCGTGCCCAATGCTAATGGTGCCCGTGCCCGGTTTTTAATGGGCAGAAATCACTTTTTTCGGTGATCTGCTTCAAGATCAAAGTTTATCTTTTAATTCTTCAAAATCGGGCACGGGCACGGGCACGCTCACGGGCTCGTATTAGTTCTTTGTTTTTTGTCCGGTACAAAGCCGGCACAAAGAAAAAGACCACCAACCTAATATTTTGTTGATAATTTTCTACTAAACTATAGATATCCTAATAGCAAGGGCAATCTCATGACAATCACGGAACTTCTTAATTCATTAAAAATTCACCAACCGAATGAACCATCGGAAGCGATTCACGGAAATATCCAACAAATAAAAGCAATATGCTACGCTCGCTATTCAAATCAGTCCTTTTATGGAAACGCTGCACTCAATCGACAAATGCTGCTGGACCCAGATATCGCCAAATTGTTGACCCCAGAGGTACTTACTTATTTGTTTACCCATGAACCAACGAGCGGCGAAAAAATATATCGTAACTCAGGTGGTGCTATTAATTTGCGCGATGCCATCTACTATGGATTTCATGATGGGCTCGATGTCATAAGACATCATGCCTAATAATGAATCGAATTATAATTATCAACTGCATCGCCAACAAAAAGACAACTTTGAACAAAACACCTTAATAATTGTAAAGAATATTGAGCAAGCTTGTGGACAAAAACACAGCGAAAAACCAATCGGCTTAACCGAGGACTTACATAAAAAATTCACATCGATTGTTAATCGAATCGCCGTGATTAAGCAAAACCAAGGCAGTAACGTGTTACTGCAAGTGCCCGGTTACTCAGCTCAAGATATGCGAAACCAGGTCGAATGGGGATTTAACGCCATTTTGCCAATCATTGGATCACAAGACCTTGCAAACGAAACCTTAGACAGCTTCGCAGATAAATTTTTAAAATCGCCCGATGCGCTACTCGACGGCCGCGTTGTCCATCTATTTTATGATCGCGCACATATCGAAGCAGCTCTCGAACAAGACAAAAAGATAGCCATCGGGGGCAAGGAACATACTTTCAAAGACCTCTTAGAATGCATGGTCAAGAAGCTCCAGGATCACCCTGAAAACTATCCTCAAGAAGCCAGAGAACAATTTACCATACGCTTAAATTTGGTCGCCATGGACTTAGCTAATCGAGCGGCTTTAAAACCCTTTGTCAAACCGGCTGAAAGCTTACCCCCTGAGAAAACATCGACACCAACAAGCAGTGACACGAGCGACAAGAAAAAATCACCCATCGAAACAACTAGCCTAGAAACTGACGAGAATGACTTAATTCGGATTAAAGAAATTCTCGACAATTTTCAATCGAAAATCAAAAAATTAGACAGCAACAACTCGGATAGCGATGCCATTGCAGAAGTCAATCGTTTGCACATAGAATTAATCAAGTTAAAAGATACATATGCACAAGCAAAAAGTCGTGATCCAGACAAAGCCCGTAACGACTTTGTCATCGGATGTAAAGCAGAAATAGAAAAATCGATCCCTACGCTGGATAAAAAACTAGGCTGGGGTTCCTTTTTGCTAAATATGTTAAAGCAACTCGTCAACGCTGTTTGCCGTATACCCGCCCAACTAGCGGGATTCGATGGAACGCTATTCAAACTAAAACACACCGACGAGGGTCAGGCGGCAGCCGATTTGCAAGAAGATATCCAAAATACAAAACCAACACCGTGATAAATACAACGGTTATTCCGTCTTCCTCCGCATAAAGCGGAGGGCGACGGTCATAGATTATTTCAATGGTTTCATAACATAAAAGATTTCATAAATAGACCCAGTTTTCTAATCCAAAATATCAGTTCTAGGCATTCGTCGCTGGGGCTAAAGTGGGTGCTGGATCTTGATGCTCAAATTGTTTGGCAAGATAGTGCATGCCAACAATTGGTAGACTTAGAGCCAATAATAGGGCCAATGCCACAATGTGTTCAATGATCAAAATGGGTGCAGCGACCACGGCGGCTGTAATTCTTGCCGCTTTTGAATTGTCATCATTGAGTGCAGCACGCCATAAATACTGCGCTAAAACCGTGACCACACTCGCATCGAGTAACCCAAACGCAAAAAGACCGGTGTATTGTGCATCAAATTGCTTGCCTACCAACAGATGATAAGCACTTTCAAAACGCTGGGACATACTTGAACTTGGCGCAAAAAATAAGCCCACATGTCGATAACGACTTTCTTGGATAAATTGCTCGACACGTTTTACGGTGTAATTGTTAACTAAATCGTCAGTGAGCCTCTTTTTCTCAATGGTATCTCCAACGTTTGTTAACACCCATTGATGGTCTCTTTCGGGCATAGAAACCGCTTCAGCAATTAACTTGCCTAATTCTTTCGCCCCGTTATGATTTGGCTCGATTTGCATCGTATGGTTTCCGCCAAGGGGATTTAAGGAAGAAGTCACATCCACAAACACCACTTGCTTATCTTTGCTGCTAACATACGTTTGAATTTCTCGATAAAGCTCATTCATGGTATTTTCCATGGCTTCAAAAGCCGAGCGCGTTTGGCCTTCCGACCGTGCCACATGAGAAAAACCAGTATAAATCATATACCCTGTGAATTGAGTTAACTCGGGGTAATACTGAGACATCAAAACTAAGCGACTCATTGATGGGTTGTGTTCGATAAGATCATCAATAATCGCTTTATATTCTGCTAGGAGATTTTTTTTCACTTGTGCAAAAGTCGTTGCAATATAGTGCTTAGCATCATCCGGTGTCGTCCTGCTAAGTATGTTTTGATAACCTAACGACTCAATCAACGCACCTTGCAATGCTTCTCGATAATTATTGCCAGCCACACTCATCACCACCACATTGGGTTGCCAATCTTCAACTTGGCGTAACTGATTCACCGATAACCATGGATGATCCGCATCAGCTGGTAACACTTTATTAAGCCAGCAATCACGCCCCAAATCAGCAGTCGTTGCACCATCCACAGCAAAATTTGCGACTAAATAAGGATGATTAGTTTCAGCTTTTGCTAGTGCCATCGCTGCTTGATGCGTAACCGTTGCTGTTTTTTGCGAATAGGGTAAACCTTGCTGGACCCAAAAACCATTATCCAACGTTGAATCGCCGACTAATGCAACTCGGATGGGTGTTTGCTCACCTATCTCACCCACTTGCTTTAAACGACCTGTTTTGGTGGGATAGTTCGCACCGATTGATAGTTGTGAATTAAAGACTGTTTTCATACATGACACCTATGTTGAATTTTTGCGCATTATGTCATGGGTGTTCATTAGCAACAAGTCATTTTTATCACTTTGACTTTTTTTATAACAATAAATCAAACGCGATAGGGACACTTTCATCTCAGGATTGCTAATTTGAGATTAACACGGTAGAGTAAAAATTTGCTTACGTCAGACCATGAACCGGCTGACCATATTAAACTAACGTTAAGGGAGTAACGATGAACCGTTTATTAATTACCATCCTGTTGTGTGTGGCTATTCTACCTTCAACTTTTGCTGCGAACGATGACATTCCTTTATTGGGTAAGACAATATCTCAAGCGAAACAAGAAAAGATAACCCCTGATGAAGCATTGAATAAATTGATAGCCGGCAATCGACGGTTCGTCTCCGATCAAGGCATACAACGCAATTACCTGGCCCAAGCGAAACAATCGTCTTATGGACAATTTCCTTTTGCCATCGTGCTTAACTGCATGGACTCAAGAAGTGTCCCCGAAATGATTTTTGATCAAGGTATTGCCGATATTTTCACATTACGAGTAGCAGGCAATATTCTCAATGAGGACATTGTTGGCTCGATGGAATTTGGCGCGAAAGCCGCCGGAGCCAAACTCATTGTGGTCATGGGTCATACAGCGTGTGGTGCAGTCGCTGGTGCTTGTAATAATGTGAAACTAGGCAATTTGGATCATGTATTGGATAAAATTAAGCCAGTCATTCCTGCGGTTAAAAAATTAATGCCTAATAAATCTTGTGCAGATATGACCTTGGTGGATGCCATTGCCAAAGCCAATGCCGCCGCGGTTGCTAAGCAAATAACCAAACAAAGTCCTATTTTGAAATCGCTTGTCGATAAAGGTGATCTGGCTATCGTGGTCGCCATGCATAATATTAAAACTGGCCAAGTTGAATTTACTAAACTTTAATCCGTTGCGTCTATTTTGACAGATTTAGGTTAACTAACAAAGATAAAACAAAAGGAATCAATCGTCATGACGATTAAACCAGTGCATGTCATGCTGCTTGCCGCTTTATTGATGAGTGCCTGTGGCAATGATAAAGCTAAAACAAAAATGGAAGATGCCAAACAACACATCGACGCTGCTGTTGAAGATGCAAAAGCAGCCGCTAGTGACATGAAAGACGCATCGAAACAAAAGTTAGAAAATTTGAAATCCAAAACGGAACAAATGCTAAACAAAGCAAAAGAAAACGTGGATGATATGCAACAACAAGGTAACCAATAATTAAGGGAAGATTAATCCTTTGATTCCTGGGGGGCAGGCCCTGAGAGATCCACACGAAATTAAAACCCCCGCCGTACCGCGCTTTATGCGCGGTATCCAGCATGGCAATCCGTTTTAACTAGAACCATCAGTTCCCTAATAAGCATCTCCTGGATGCCGCGAACGAGTCGCAGCACGTCGGGACTTATGGTATAGTCCTTTAAAAACATCAGGTTATATTCAAATTTCGTGTAGAACTCTGGACCCAACAAACGGATGGTTTTATATAATATCTTTTTATTACGACGCTACGGCAGGCATATACGATGACTAAAACGACGATTAACGGATGTGAATACTTTTATGAGAGTCAAGGTGATAGCCCTGAGACGATTTTGTTTTCTCATGGGTTGTTGATGACTCATGAGGCATTTCGAGAGCAAATTGACTATTTTAAGTCAACCTATCGAACGGTTATTTTCGATCACCGTGGGCACGGAAAAACGCAAACGACAGACAATGGTTATGAACTGGATAGCCTGACAAACGATATCAGCGCTTTGATAGAGTTCTTAAATATCGGCAAAATTCATTATGTCGGTCACTCCATGGGAGGCTTCATTGGTCTTCGCCTCGCTGCTCGTCGGCCTGACTTAGTGAAATCGCTTGTTTTGCTTAATACGTCAGCGGAAGCAGAAGCGCATATGTGGCGATACAGGTTATTAAGATTCATCACGCAAGCGTTGGGGGTTAAATTCGTAGCAAACTCCGTTCACAAATTGAATTTTAGCAAAAAATTCCATCATAATCCGAAACGAGAAGCAGTCAGTCGATTTTGGTTAAACCATTTTTCAAGTTTGCCGAAAACCATCATCCAAGCGGCTGATCCCGTTCTGAATCGAGCCAGTGTGGAATCCGAATTGGCCAATATTAGTTGTCCAACCCTCATCATTGGCGGCAAAGAAGATATCGCCCTTTCTCCCCAAAATTCCCAATTGATGCATGAGAAAATTGCCCATTCGTCCTTAACCCTTTTTGAAAAGGTTGGCCATTGCGCTATGATTGAAGAGCCGGATGCAGTCAACCAGTTAATAGCGCAATTTTTGCAATCACTGCCCAAAGACAATTGAATGGATTAGTTATCCCTTTTCGCATTGAAGATAACGGAGGTCATCACCAGAATCATTCCAATCGTCTGCAGTAAAGTAATTCTTTCGCCAAGTCCTATCCATGCAACAATTAAGGTAGCAACTGGCATAAATGCTGTGAAAAGACCTGCCACACTGCCTTTAACTTGTTTGCATCCCCAAAACCAAAACACATAAAATAAGCCAGAACTAATACCCGCAATCAACAAGATGGAACTATTAACCAGTGTAAACTGAACTTGCCAATGGCCACCAATCAGGAGTGCGATTAGCAGGAAAGGCAAATTAATGGCATTCATCAAAGTCGCGGCAAAAAATAAGGGCAGTTTATTGTCATAAATCTTGGCAAGAACGTAGTAAGCCGCTTCTGGAAGCAGTGACAGTAAAATAATCGCATCCCCCAACAGACCATCCAATTTGGCCATGGCAAAATTAGGGGCATTGATGATCAGAAGCCCCGAGATAGCAAACATAATACATAACACACTGAACAAGTTGAGCCGTTCTTTTAAAAATATGACTGAAAGCACCGCAATAATGGCAGGCAAGACACTGGTGATAATGCCTGCAACACTTGCTTCCGTATAATGGAGTCCCAGTAATAAAAAGAAATTAAACAAAACACCTGCACACAGGGCTTGGGCAAAAATATATTGCCAATCTCGTCGGTTGAGTGTTGCGAGTTTCAATGATTTTTGATCCGCAACACAGCAATGGATTAAGTATAAAAAGGCGGAGGCAATGGAGAATCGGATAAATAAAATCATTAAGACAGGCATATCTTGAACAAGGTATTTCGATCCAACAATATTAATCCCTACCATCATTTGGGCCATCATCAAAGAAAGGTAACTCAAATTTCTGTTCGTCATAGTTAGACCATTAATTAACTAGTTTGGCGATATTCTACAACGTATTGCGCCCAGTTGAAAATTCACTTTGTGCCAGATAAAAACACTGAACGAATTCGTGCCCGTAAGCGTGTCCGTGTCCGTGCCCGTGCCCGGTTTTAATGGGCACAGGACCAATTTTTCATATCAATATCATATTTCCTTAAGTATCGATTGATAAACTATAATTACTATTAGCCCATTTAATTAATTAGCCATGAATCAGAAACTCGATGCGCGAATAAAAGAAGCCGTTGACGTCTCAGGCGCTTTTGATAACTGCTTTTTTCACACCTATGCCGCTCATTTACTAGCAAATAAGCTGCCACTGCCTAATGGATTATTTAATTTTAAATCCATCTTAGGTGAAGACAGTGCTGCTTCTAAGCTCATGCAGCGATTCCCAAATTACGACGCGCTTGCGCTCTTTGGCGAATACCATAAACGCCACTCACCTGACGTTGAACCCTTCTCCCCCGAATTTATCGTTGAAAAAACATTGGTGTTAGGATTTTTGTTTCGCGAGTGGTTTGCGACACAAATGGCGGCCGATGCCGGCAATAAAGCGGCCATGGCGAATGGGGCGATTACCGCATTTAAGGAATTTAAAGAATTTAGAGAAGGCGGTGCAAGTTTCGAAGACTTACTTTCTGGGCCAGAAGGGGTTTTATATCAGGCCAACCGAGAATTTTTAGACTATTTTTATCAACGCCCAAAATTGAAATTATCTGACAAAGAACGGCGATTTGAAAGCTATTTTACCGATGCAGAGAATGATATTGATAAGGCATTAAAAGTCTACTGGCAGGCTGAAGGCTATCAGAACTATTGCCGTGAATTAGCAAATCCGCAAACAAAGTTATCATACAAAGAAGTGCAACCCGTCATCATCCAGCTAAAGCAACCACTCACCATCTATAATCAAGATGGCGGGGTAATCGTCGACAATGAGATAGTAAGCGATACACCCAAATTGGAAGTGACCCTTGAAGCCCTTGCAGGGCATTACCACTTACTGAAAACAGAAAAGTCGGCACCCTTACTTAAGGGCTATGAAACAAGTTATGCCCACTATAAAGTCGATCGGGAATCGGTGCTGGCAACATTGGATGATAAAGATTTGACTGCTGAAACGAAACCCTCTTTATTAGTCGGTGCTATTTGCCCAAAAGGCCATTTAAAGCAAGATCCGTTTGCATGCTTACTCAATAAAATTGATTCGATGGATAGATACATCAAAGACGCCATTCAAATGGAAAAAGAAGCGCAACGCAAACAACAACGGGATACTCAACTCTTAGAAAGCGATAAAGAAAACCAATCGCCTAATACCACAAGCCCATCGGCCAAAGCGACTCTACCAAACGAAGCTTTATTAGGGCAAAAATCACAAAATATTGACGAGCTCCTAAATGCATTTGAACATCAAATTACACAAATCGGTGATTATGAGAGTGATGCAAAACAGGCTGCCAACCATCTGCTTGCAGCACTTCGCAGCGAAAAAGAAAAAGCCTTTAATAATCCGACAGTCCATTCACTACGTTCATTCCAATCCCAAGTTGGTATTGAGTTTGAGAAATATAAGCCTCGGTTAGAAAAAGATATCAGCTTTTTGCAAGCAGCCGCAAATTTGGCTATAAAAATCGTCAATGTTTTAACGCAAATTCTATCCTTTGGATTTAGTAGCGGCCTTTTTAGGCCTTATAAGGCCAAAGCCCTAGAAAACGCCGAGCAGTTGCAATCGGATATTCATGACAAACTTGATCCTCCCAAACTAGAATAACCAGTCGATTTTAGCGCATACCGTTATTCTCTAAGTGATCCTAGCATTTCTTGAACAAATAAACGCCAAGATTACTCAGCGCTGCGCTCTATGTAGGTACCGATGGGGTTACCTTAGCAACGCTTGCATAAACAACAAAAAAATCTAATTATAGTAATAAACCCATTGTTAAAATCAGCCTAATTATCAAGGAACGGTATGAACAATTGCCATGAAGGTCACCACACAGAGGCGAAGAAGTCTCACCCATCCAATGCAGAGCATGCGACCTATATATGTCCAATGCACCCCGAAGTACGTCAACAAGGTCCTGGCATTTGCCCACTTTGCGGCATGGAATTGGAACCTGAGTTTGCTGAGTCGGGTTCTGGCGAAAGTGACGACTATCGTCGCATGCGCTTTCGTTTCATCGTGAGTGTGATACTGGCACTTCCCGTTTTCTTATTAGCAATGAGTGAGCATCTCTTTCAACTGATTGAAAATGGCCGAGCCAGTGGGTGGATTCAAGCGATTTTAACCACACTGGTGCTATTTTACTGCGGTGCCGATTTTTTTCGCCGGGCCTGGCTTTCATTTAGAACCCTCAATCTAAATATGTTTAGCCTTATCATCCTAGGCACGACTGTCGCCTGGTTATATAGTTTCATTGGTTTACTATTCCCTGATTGGTTCCCCCATCACTACCGAGACGCCCAAGGGATGGTCCCGCTTTATTTTGAAGCAGCGGCTGTCATTATTGCCCTGGTATTAATGGGACAAGTGATGGAGCTAAAAGCAAGGAGCAAAACAGGTGACGCCATCCGGGCCCTCATGCAGCTAAATCCTGATATTGCTCATCGCGTTGATGGCGATAAAACCATCGACATCTCGGTTGATGATGTTGTGATTGACGATCGATTACGTGTTAAGCCCGGTGAATCAATCCCCGTGGATGGCGATTTAGTCGAGGGGAGCAGTTATGTGGATGAATCGATGATCACAGGCGAGCCAATGCCTGTTAAAAAGGAGACGGGTGATCGAGTTATCGCGGGAACCATTAATACCAGCGGCAGTTTCATCATGCATGCCCGACAAATAGGCACAGATACGATGTTGTCAAAAATCATTCAGCAAGTCGCCAATGCCCAAAGAAGCCAAGCACCCATCCAACGAATTGCTGACAAAGTGGCTTCCTGGTTTGTTCCAGCCGTGATTGCTATTGCCATTCTTGCCTTCATTATCTGGTATAGTGTGGGCCCATCGCCTTCCCTATCTTATGCATTGATTGCCTTAGTGTCGGTGTTAATCATCGCCTGCCCCTGTGCGTTGGGATTAGCAACACCCATGTCGGTGATGGTTGGTATAGGTCAGTGTGCAAAGCAAGGTATTCTCATTAAAGATGCCACCGCATTAGAAGGGTTTGCTAATATTGATACCCTTGTTTTTGATAAAACAGGGACATTAACTGAAGGTAAGCCACAAATCACGGCCATTGTTTGTGCTGAGGGATTTTCTGAAATGCATGCGCTGCAATTAGCAGCTGGTTTAGAACAAGAAAGCGAGCATCCCTTAGCAAAAGCCATCTTAAACAAAGCCGAAGCCTCATCGCTTTCCCCTTTCCTAATCAAACAATTTGCCATGCACTCTGGGCAAGGTGTGAGTGGCGAAATGAATGGTAACAAGATCTACCTGGGCAGTGCTAAATGGATGCATGAATTGAAAATTGACATCACACAGTTAAATAGTAACGAGCGGGGAAGTCACTTGTATTTAGCCGAAGACAGTAAAGCAATTGCGCTATTTATTGTGGCAGATCGTATCAAAGAAACTGCAAAATCTGTCATTGCCTGTTTTCAAGCACGTGGTGTGAAATGCATCATGCTCACCGGCGATAATCAAGATAATGCCAAGGATATTGGGGATAAATTGGGTATTGATAAGGTGATAGCAGAGGTATTACCCGATGAGAAAGCTAACTATATTGAATCCTTCCAAAATGACCATGAACAGGTGGCGATGGTCGGTGATGGCGTGAATGATGCGATCGCGCTGTCAAAAGCGCATATTGGCATTGCCATGGGCTCTGGGAGTGATGTTGCCATTGAAAGTGCTGAAGTAACGCTCTTGTCGGGCGATATCAGCAAATTATTATCTGCCCATACCTTATCGAAAATGACGGTTCGAAATATTCACCAAAACCTCTTTTTTGCCTTTATTTATAACGGCATTGGTGTGCCCATTGCAGCGGGCATTTTATACCCAATTTGGGGTTATCTACTCAACCCGATGTTGGCTGCACTGGCGATGTCATTGAGCTCTGTATCGGTCATAGTCAATGCCCTAACCTTGCGCTTAAAAAAGAGTGATTAGCGCCCTCTCCCTGAGCATTACACACGAAATTTGAATGTAACTTGGTGTGTTAAAGTGAATATAAAGCGCGGTACGTCGGGGTTTTAATATCGGGTGTAACTCTCAGGCCCCATCTGGAGCGCACACGGATTGATGATTTAATCAAGCATATGCTCGATTTTGAAATCTGTTTGTATGTAGTTGATGAATTTATCTTTAATCGCCAATTCTTCTTTACTAGTGATGAGATATATTTGCCGTTGAAACTGGAGTGTATTGATGGGTAGAATGTGGAATTTATCCATGTCATCATGTAGTAATGTTTCAGGCAACACCCCTACTCCAAAACCTGCTTTAATCGCTTCTTTGATTGAATAATACGACTCTAATTGGATGATTTTACTAAAATGACGCTTTACAAAATCATTTTTCGTCTGTAACACGGTTTGATGCGGCTCTGCTTTAATCTGGATAAAGGGTAAGTGTTTAATATCTTGAACTGATATTTTGCCTTGAGGGATTGAAGCATTTGCTTTTGCCCCAACCAAGAAGAAATGGATATTAAAAAATGGGACAAACACTAAATCCGGATCATCAATTTTCACACCGGTGACCAAAAAATTCACCTTGCCTTGCTCGACTCGCTTATAACCCCGATCTTTGGGTTCAACAAACACCTCATACTCCACTTCCTCGAATTTAGAAAAATGCTTCATCGCTTTAAATAAAATGCCCGAATAAGTATGGCCAGTTGAAAATTTTAATACGGGTTTAGTATGCTCAAAACCTAAACTAACCCTTTTCTTCATATTATTGGCTTCTTCAAGAATCAACTTCACCTGAGGCAGTAATTCCTTGGCTTGAGGGGTTAAACGCATCCCTCGCCCATACTTCCTAAATAATTTGAGGTTTAATTGCGATTCAAGCACTTGAATTTGCTTGGTAATCGCCGGTTTGCTCATGTGTAGGTATTTTGCTGCTAAGCTAAACGAAGAGTAGGTCGCTGCTGCTAAAAATATTTCAAGTTGCCTTAATGTAAAATTAATCATATATTTGTTTACAATTTGTTAACTCATATATCAATTAAAGCACCCATTTTATGATAGTGCAACTTTCTACTTGAAGATGCGATAAGGTTTTCATAGTTCCTTTCAGCATCAATAGCACGCAATACAGCGGTGTAACTCCAGGTCAACGAATCAGCGCCTTGTTGGACACCCGTGCTTAAATGAATCTGTTCATTCATGCGCAATTGGGGTGCAAAACGCTTGACCAGGCGAAGGTAGGAATCGCCTAGTTTGGCCATTTCCTCCGCTTGCTGGCAGGCACCCTGTTGGTTTGCAATTTGGTAAGCATACGCATAATAGTATTCTGCCATGGTTGCCGTCAGTATAAACCACGGATTTCCCTGTCCATCCGTTTGATAGCCATCGTAAGTATCCCCCGGGTAACGACCAAACAAAATGGCATGTTGTAACGAATGGTTAATTGGGAAGGCTTGTTTAAAATAATCATGCAAGGATTCGATGGTATTTTTCAAATATGCGTTATCTAATTCAATCACATTGTCATCGCCAAGCGTTAACAACACCCCAAGCAATACGGCACTATCAAGTTCGTTTAATTTTTGTGGGCCTGGGTGGGGACTTAGCGTCGCATCAATCAATCCAGTGGATGGATTCAGATGGTTACTCAACTGCTGTTTGATTGCTTGTGCTTGTTGAGAGTAGAAATTAGCAGCCTCCGGATCATTGAGGCGATTTGCTAATTTTGCACCGTCTACTAACGCCCGATGCTGAACCATCGCTGTGAAAAAATGCTGTCCGTAGACTTCTTCCCAAAGATCAAAATTCGCTTCTTGCCAATGGTGGGCTGTATATTCCAAATCTTTTTTGATTACCCCCATTGTGCTTGGATCAAGACTTCTCTGATAGAGGTGCTTGCCCACATACTCGCTTTCACCACGGGTTAGTAACGCATTAGCAAAACCTATCAATGCCATAGCACGCAATGCCGGCCCATCATTTTGTGGCCGCCCCCAAGCCCCCACATACACTTGACCGGTGATATAAAATTTAGGCTCACCTAACACATCAACGCCATGAGGTGAGACCTGGTTTTGTGTCAACATCACCCAATCCACATAGTGCAATAAGCGCTTTTTATCTGTCAGGCGTTGTTCATTTTGGTAGCGTTTGCTAATTAGCCCCATAGCAATAGCACTATCTCGCACCCAATCATAATAATAATCCGGATGCTCCGTGGAGGGCGAGGCAACGATTGCCCCATTTTTCAACATATTTTGTGACCAATACGATTCTAGTCGATTTTGCTCTTGCGAACTATAGACAGACGATTGCGCGGTGGCGTGGCAAATAAGGAAGAAAACGACAGAAATCCATCTCATGTAAACACCCAATTTTAAAGTCTAAGCCGCTCATAGTAAACTAAATTCTAGTAAATTCGAAGTGAAATTTGCTGCATATCCATAAAATTTAGCTATAGCACTTATAGCAAGTTAGTAATTTATCCTATCGATGAGATACGATAGGATGCCCATTCCTTCATAATAATTTAATTAGGATTAAACATGAATAAATTAACCAAATCAACTTTCGCCACGCTTATTTTACTAGGCAGTCATCTTGCTCAAGCTTATGCCGAACCTCAATCGCTGGATGAAAAACGGCAAGCGGTTGTCGCAAAGTATGTCAATAATCTAGCTCAAGCGGATTTAGAAGGTATGCAAGCTATATTCAGCGGAGATGCAACCGTTGTTTCAACCTCGGCAGGTGAAAAAAATGCGCTGTCTTTTTTTGCAGGATTTTTCCCACTGATTCAATCCGCCCATACGCAATTACACCAACGATTCGTTAGTGTGACGGATACAAATCGGCTCGCAGCCCGCTTTCACTTAGACTATCAACTATATGATGGAGAAACAGGTAATGGCGAATATGTGGATGAATTTGTCTTCTACGATAATTCCGAGCAGCTAAAAGCTGTTTATATGTTTGAAAATTTAAAGTTTCCTCAGTAACGATTCACTGCGCATGACAATAATTTGATAGATTCTTGAACGCTGACGCTACCGTCTGCGTTCACCTTCCATTCAATGCTGGCTCATCCATCAGAACCGCTTTATTTAGCTAACTTGCTGTACTTGCAGAGATCTATATGTTAATATGTTGCTCATTTTAACATTGTCTTAGTCAGTCCGATGCATTACATTAATTATAAGTTACTTGAAAAACTTCCTGAATATCAATTTGATGCCTATCGCTACTATCCCGATATTCTGCCCTATCAACATGATAAAAACTCATTCAAACACCATTGGCTAGCTTTATCACAAGCGCGGTATATTTATTCCAATGGCGTTGAGGTCAAACCGGTCAGTTGGTTTCACTATGTCTTTGAGTTAGTGAAGGGATTTTTTGGATTTACCAATCATTGCGCACCAGAAAAAGTGACGATGGGTTTAATGAAGCTTGGTTATTATGGCTATCTTCACGGCTATCACACCCCCTTTCAAAATCCCATTCATTACCCTTTGCCCCTTGATTATACCAAACAGCTCACATTACCTCGAACCAGCAACACCTCCGCGCAGTTGCAAAACCAATTAATTGGTTACTACGTCGATAATCAGTACTTTTTAAAATCCAAAGAGGCTTGGATTCCCCTCACAGCATACCATATTTTTGGTCTTAGTCTCACACGATGTGATGCTTATGACGCGATACCCAGCATCGATCCAACCAATAGGCAATTAATCACATCCACGGTCAAAAAGCTAGAAGACAGTGGAATAGATTATGATTTTCTCGTTGGCAGTCACTATGCAAAACAAGCAGCGGAATACAACGTCCAATTGAGTGAAGTCAATAAAGGGGCATTTAATAGTTTATTAAGTTGGCTCTCTATCAGAGAAAATAAAGTACACAAGCATTTAAAACGGGCATTGCAATTGGACCCGAATTGCAAGATTGACAACTTACAACCCTATATCGATTATTATTGCCAGCATAATGACTTGGATCTTGCATTTGCTTTAATCCAACAACTTGAGGACACGCAACAAGCCATCCAGTATTTAACCAAAAAGCCCTTTACCACGGAATATTTGCAAAACCACGTCATCAAAGACTCACCGTTGGGGAATGCTTTAGCAGGTTATTACTTAAGCTTAAGTTATAAGACGAGTAATGCCGAGCTAGCCAACCAATTTACTAGCAACATCAGTACGATTCATCGGCGACATGCGTTTCGCTATTTGGTTGAAAAGTCCTTTTTTGACCAGGCGTATGAAATTATCAAGGAAAGTCCCGTTGAAATGGATGCCTATCATACAAGCGCCAAACAGACCTTGGCTGATTACTACTCTGAAGAAGGAGAGAAATATTATCAGCAAGGGTATGACCTTCTTAAAAAGGAAGCTTTTAAAGAAGCAAGCACCTATTATTTAAAATGCGCATTAAACAAGCGAAAAGCCCTTGATGTTGATCCAAGCGAGGATCATCGTAGAGAATACCGTGTGCACCTTCGTTTATACGCCCAGGTACTCATTCGCTCCAACCAGAACCAACCGATAGAATCCGTCAGGGTTGATCAAGTTCTGAAAGCGATTAAATTTCTACAAGATTGCCATGCGAATGTCAATGAAGATGACCAAAACGAAAAACAGCTGATTGTTAGAGCGCTAGCCTCTGGCCTGATGTTATCCATTGACTGCCTATGCAATAAATTCCAGGTAAATGATCTGTATGATAAATTTCCCGATGAACAAAAAAAGCATGAACAAGAGCATAAGCATGACATTCAAACAGCCTGTCAATCACTTCGCAATGTCATTCGTCTATTAGAAGAAACCAAGGAAAAACCGCTCAAAAAAATTTTAGCGAAAGCCTATTTTACCTTGGGGGATATTATATCGTTCTTCAACTTAACCGAAGAGGCACATAACCCCATAGACTGTCATCGCAAAGCCAGCCAATTAGTCCCTGAAAATCCGTTTTATATCCTGCGCTATTCCGAGTTGATGACAAATAGCGACCAGCATGAGCAGATTCAAGAAGAGGCCCTCGAAAAACTACATGATGCTGGTTACACTGTGAGTGAATACATGCATTGGTTTGATGAACGATGGCATAAAAAGAAAATTGGCTATAATAACCTCTTCGATGTCCACAGCGCCGAAGTGCCGGAAAAAGGACATTGGTATACGGGTTTAGGGTTCTAAGATATCATCGGTTCTTGAGATAGCTTTTTCCTTATAACCCTACCTTCATACTGGACACTTTCCTAAAAGAACTGTCGTTGCGAACGAAGTGAAGCAATCCAGTTCGATCTCTGAACAAAAGTCGGTTTTAGATTGCTTCACTTCGTTCGCAACGACGGCTTATTTAAAAATTGTCCAAGACAAAGCTTTATTCCACCCTATTTTCTGACTAACAAATGTTTATATCGTGGCCCATTCGTGCTATAATGAATCATAGTTTACCTCAAAAGATCAAATCATGTCACTTCTCTATTATTACGGCTGGGCCAATTATTTAAACTATGTTAAGTTCTGTGAGAAAAATGGAACGACCCCTGATAAGGCAGTATTTCTTTTTCCGGGGAATGCTTCCCATCATGGGAAAAACCACAATCTCTATACAAAAAAAGGGGGCGGTGGCTTAGCTGCCTTTTCTGGAGAGCTTGGCGATAAAGGCCTTCCCGTTCTTAGTTTACCGACCACTGGCATGGGAAAATGGGCAACAGATACTATTATCAAACAAACAGTACAAGGCGCTGTTGACGATTTATGGAAGGCGGTGGGTGCTGGTTATGACTTGGTATTACCCGTCAGAGATCACGAAAATAAAAAATATTTTGATTCGCCACTAGAAACAACTGTCTCAGAGTATGATGATAAATTAGAAATGATGATAGAAAAGCCTGTTGAACCCAGTTTTTGGGGCGCAATTGAAAAAATGCCCAATAAACCGCTTGCCAAGTTTTATATTAACCAATTAAATATCCTTGCCCAATTTATGGCGGTGAAAGGGACTGAGAAGGAAGCAACGTTTTTATCAGAGTTAGGAAAAAATCAACTTAACCTCGTTGCAGCCTATCGCAAAGGGCAACAAATGCAGTCAAACGATCCTTGGTTACAAAACCCAGGTAGCACCAAAACACAAACACTACCGCCTAAAAAGCCGGCAGCGTTGCAAACCGCCGCTCCCACTCAGAAGCAACCAGAAACGATTTTAACTGGAGAGAGCATGACAAATCCTGACTCACAACCATCGACAAGCGCACCATCCTCCGTGGAGGAATTAGAAATCAGCAGCATCCGTAAACGAGCTATTCTTAAGCTATTAACGCTGTTTAATATAAACGATTGTCAAGAAGAAGGGATATTTCGAGTATCGCCATCTGAATCAGAAAAGCAAGCGAAAATCAGAGAGCTACTCAAGGAAAACTTCGCCGCACTAAGTGACAAGGATGAACCGAACCTTAAGGCCGGGGTTCTTAAGCAGCTGATACGCGATCTACGGGCCATCGAAAAACTGCCACTGGTTAGTGATCCTATACGTGATAAGTTGTTAAAGGCAAATGAGGATAAATCTCATGAGGATAAATTAGAACGAATAAAAAGCGCGATTGGCGACTTGCCATCCGAAGATAAATTAATACTCAATAATCTGCTTAAGCTTTGCACGGACATTACTAAACAACCAAAATCTAAAATGAACGCTACTAATTTAGCAACTGTCATTGCACCCAATTTTATTAACGCAAATCCAACTGATCTTTTGGCCTCATTTCAATTCAATGATGTGTTTCAGTTTATGATTGAGAATTACGAACACTTAGCACCTTCATTGGCTATTACAGAAGTTTATAAAGCAGATACGACAACCCACAAGTCACCCGAACCAAGCCTCGAGCAAACGCTCTTCCCATCGCTGAAAAAAGAGATTGAAGAAAAAACATGGGACGTTGGACTCTTTGGGGGTGTCACCGTGGATATTGGCAACGACAAAAAAGTCGTCATGCCTCATCATGTCGCTGAACTCTATGCCATCTGCCAACGGGCCAAGCCTGATACGTTTAAACAGGATGTAGCCGATGCAAAAGCCGTTATCCAACAACGTGATGTCCCCAAAGGGGTGTTTGATTGGATTAAGTCTATCTTAAAAGCCTTGGATGTGTTTCATTTATTTTCTAGAAAGGAAAGCACAGAAACGTTTTATAAAGATAAACTAAAATTATTCGCTCCAGGCACAGATAGCGAGCAATCACCAGTGGTTTCTCCCGAAAGCAAAGCACCAAAATAAGGCCATGTTCCCGGATTTCGGCTGCGCCTGCATCCGGGTTACAATTCTTCGATTTTTAGAAAAATCAATCGAGTCTGACCCCATTATTAAGGCTATTGTTGCACCTTCTGCCAATACGCTTCTTCGAGATAATAAGGCACAATCTCCGCTTGCTTTAAGGCAAAGTTGGCGCTTAAATCCCCGGCTTTTTCTGCAAAATGAATGTCTTTGGTACCGCTTAATTCATTCATCACATAATTATAAGCCCCTATCATTTCGCCATCGACTTGATGATACAAATCACGGGGTGTTTGATAGGTATAAATATCGGGTATCGTGCCCACCCCTTCCAAATAGCGGTCATGGTTGGAGTAGCCTCTTAAAATTGAAAAGCGGAAATTGCCAAAATGCCATGGTAATTCAAACCATAACGGGTAACCTGTTCCACCACCAGTTTGAGCTCCCAGAACCTTGCCAATATGATTGGAGGAAAAACTATCCACAAAGGTATCACAGGCAGAAAAGCAACGTTCATTGGTTAACACATAAACGGGTTTGCCATATAAAGGTTTGTCCTTCGCTAATGGTTGAATATCGAAATCGATCCATTCTGAAAATTCATAAACTGACGGATCAGTTTGGTCAAATCGTTCCAATAATTCGGGTCGGTCATAGATCGCTTGGTAAGAATTTTTTAATTGCGCTTTATAACGTTTCACCTTTTCTGTAATAAAATGAGCAACGACACTATCACCAATTTCGCCCCATCCTCCACCATTATTGCGAACATCAATAATGAGCGCTTTTGTATTTTTTAGTCCAGCCAGTTGCTGTTTAATATAAGCAATCATCGGAGGTGGCTCTTCACCAAATGACATTGCCGTAATGGTTAATACACCAATATTGCCTGGTAAAATTTTTGTCTGCACAACGTCGGCAAGCTCAGGATTGGTTGCAGAGGAATTGGGATATCGAACCCAAGGCAAACTAACCGTTTTGACTTCTTTGCTTAGGTATTTTTCGACAGTCAAATTAAGATTATCTTCGGGTGCCTCTTTGAATTTATTTAATGCGGGTAACGCCGAGGCGGCATAGGATTGGCGGGCATGATTGGTGGATGCAGAAATCGTTTGGCCAAGTTCTTCAATATAGTCATCAATGGGTTTATTATTCACCGCGACCACTTTATCGCCCGGTTCAACATCCACAGAATAAGGGCCCATTTTATCGCGCTCTACCTTCGCAATATAATAGCCTTCAGGCAGTTTCTTAACGCTTATTGGCGCATAAAACGCCCACTTACCGGGATAAATATAATTAACATGCCCATCATGAACCCCTGCGGCTATTTGAGTCAGAATTTGTTGGAATTGCTCGAAGGTTGTCGTTTCATCAATTTGTCGTTTCGCATTGTCAATGATTGTTTGCCAATCAACCTGGTGTTGCTCTTTTTTAATATCCCAATAACAGTAAATATCCTTTGCTGTTCGGGCGATGTAATCAATGGTTTGGATATATTGCTCTTTGGGAGTGTCTCCTTTTAAGGGAGAAGCTGCTAAACAAATATTGGGATTAATCACACTCAATAGCAAAACAGACAAGGATGAATAGCGGAGGAGCCGTTGTTTGAAAATCATAATACGTCCTTAATATCAATTGTAAATCCGGGGGTATGTCCCTAGGGCGTGTCCTCATTCCATTAGTTGAAGCGAAAGTGTGAATAATTGAGCACCAAAATGACTTTGAATGAGGCGAATAGATTATTCTATTTAACGAATTCAAAGTTATTTTGGTGCCAATTAGGCACATTTGCAGCCAATTAATGGAATGAGGACACGCCCTAATGTCCCACCCCAAAATCATGGCATTTTTGGGTTTGGCTTGTCAACGAATGGGATTGAATTGGCGGAGGAAGAAAATAGCCCGGATTATGGCTTCGCCTAATCCGGGCCACCGTTTATTGGTATTCGGGGTATAAATTTCCGAGATCGGGATACAACGGCTCTTGTCTATTTTCCCAGGCTGGATGAGACGGTGGTAAGTCATTGGTAACACCATTAGCACCATTATAGAATGAATTTGGGTTTTCCATCGGGGGTGCGGATGGTGCTATCACAAAGGGTCTTGGTTGCTCAGCCACTTCTCCAACTGGCACTTGATAATAGTAATAGTAAGGATTATCCGCTGTCCTAACCGGCGCGCGCAAATCAATTGTCATATCACCAACCGTGATTTCTCGTGTGAATTTCCCATCTTTTAATTGACGTAATTTTTCCAACAATTGCTGCTGTTTTTCACCCTCATCGGTAAACATACGCCATAATTTATCTTGCACATGGTCAGCCCCCATTTCATTACGAATAGCCACCATCGCACATTTTACTTTAATAATATCTAGGCCCATGCGGGTTAACTTATTTTCTTGTTCATTTGTTAACGAAAACCGTTGTGGCTCAGCGGGATCCATTGCCTCTTTATTCTTATCTCGAATGAAAAGCTCTTGAACTTTGAACTGACTAAATAGTAGACCAACCGTGCCAGCACCAATCACTGCTAAAGCCGATGTTGCGATAATGGTGACACCAATGGGGCTGATACCAGCAGCGATTGCAAGTGCTGTTAACGGACCGGCTAGCATGACCGAACCAATAAAACCACCGGCAAAACCCGCTGCTGCCATCATGGATAATGACACAAGCGCTCTCATCATCCCTTCGTTATGGAGAATTCTGTCACCGCAATCGATGAGTTCGCGTAAGGCATAAAAAGCGAGTACAAATGCCGATAGGGCTAAGGCAGCTAAGATTAATAACAGCACTAGCTGCGCTAATGGATCGCCGTCTTTTTTCTCTTTTTCTCGCCCATGATGATGGTTGTCATACGAACCACCATAGTTGTAGTTATACGTATAAGTGGGTCTCGAAAGATTGGATAAAATCATCCAATTCAACCATGGGTCGGAATGACCGCAATAATAATCTCTGTGATAGTGATGATGGTTCACTTCTTTATAAGTAGTTGGGATTTCTATCCTTCTTTCTGTTTTGGGTAGATTTCGATAAGCAGGCATCGACTGAATCACTGTGTCAAGCACTTGATATGCTTTATGCTTTTCCGCTGGATGCAATTCTTGCAAGTGGCCATGCTGTAATGACCAATATAGTTTCTCACCAAGGTTTTGGGTAATCTCTACCGCTCCGCTCCCTTCTTTTTGCTTTTTGCGAAAGTCACTCTGAAATTCTAGGAATAATTGCGCTAATTGATTATCAGTGAGATTATTCATACATACTGCCTATAATTGTGTATTAGGTGGTCATTATATATTCTACATTTCCAATATGCAATCAAATGTCCGCCGTTTGTCTAAACAAATCATCGCCTGTGAAACTGTCACGATGTTAACTTCTTACTATCAACCTGAAACCTTATAGGGTTAATCCCCCTTGAGGTTGGTAGTTATTGATTGCATCCCTGTAGATTTCTAATAGCGCGTTCGCAACCTTTTCACAAAATTGATTGTGATATCTTTCTCGGTTTGGATGTTTTATCAATGACGCCAAATCGATTTCAGACAATTTTTGGTTTATGGCTTCAACCCACTGTTGGCAAACATAAAAATCATGATCATAGCCCGATTTCGGGATGGGAGTCTTTGCGTCTGGAATTTGTAGGTCTGTCCATTGCTTATTCAACAAGTCGATCGCAGCTTCTGTTGCTTTATTGCCAATTTTCTCAGAAAGCATACCCTCTTCATCCTTTAGCGTGACTTGCAGGTAGTGTGTGACTAACCTTTGGAAAGAGCGAAAACCGTCAATTACCGTTTGCTTATCAACATAGGCACGATTTGCTTTCCTACTTTTAGCCAGGGATTCTTTCAAGGCTTTATCATAGCCAATAATCAAGGTTATCGCTTGCTCAGTATCACTCCATAACTTCGCGTTATTCTCATTAAGGATTGCCTCCTTAAATTTTTGTAAAGCGAGAAAATGAAAGTATCGTTCTAATAGCTTTTTACCTTCAGCTACGCAATCCTGCATTTCAGAATCAAATAGTTTTTTTAACGAAATCCTATTTATGTCAACCATCTCCGCTTCTTCATTTTGTAATGTCTTCGCAAAAACAGCATCTTCAGCACTCAACTCTTCAATTCCATGAATAAATTGAATGATGCTGATAAAGTGTTGTTGATCGGCCTCTTTCAACTTTGCCATTGAGGTCAGGGTTGTATAGCTTGGCTTAATCTGCAGGTAAAGATTTATTAAAAAACGATGGTTTCTTTCAGATATCGGCTTGCTCACTTCCGAAAGACTGATCTTTGGGTTCATTAAAGCTAATATTTTGATCATCGCGGCTTCCGCGCGTAACCTTTTGTAGCGCATATTATGCGCTTCAAACCCAAATTTATTCCCTTTAAATACCTCGAGACGTTTATCTTCTGGCCAGGTTTCAACCTCCGTTGGAAATTCAAAAAACTGAGAATGAGACATAGCCTCACTCACTGCGTCTCGTAAATAGAAATAGAGCACTTCACGATGCCGAATACCGAGCTCTAAATGTTTCTGATTAAATAGTTTGTTGAAAGCAATCAATATTCTCTCAAGGGTATCAACCAATTCAGTTTTTATCGGATAAAGTAGCTCATTTTGCTGCAACTGAAGCTTTCTACTGACCAAAGTTGCGGTTCTCAACCAATCAATTGATTGTGCTTTTTCTCGTTCCGTTACTTCAATAAACTTCTCTTTGCAAGCCAATGTCTGTCGCCAAATTGCTTCATCCAAATCTGGCAAAATTAGCTGTCCTATCAGAATCGAGGTATAGTTTTGCCGTTTAGCATCCTGTCGTTCCTTGTGATTGACTAGTTTATAATACAAAGCTTGTGCTTGAAGGTTTTTACTTTCCAATACAGGAACTTTCGCTTTATCTGATTCTGTTTCTGGCACTAATTCTTTTCGAGTTTTCCGCTTCGTTTCCGGTGAGGAGTCAGAATGCGTTTCGCTACCGCTTCGCGATAATCCTGAAAAAAGAGACAGACTACTCGCTGTGCGCTGTAATTTTCGGGTTAATGAGGAAGGTGCCCCCCCGCTCAGAGAACGAGTTTTCTCCTTTCGTACCCTGGATAACTTTGGCGATTCGGCTTTGTTTAATTCGGGAACAGGGTGCATGGGAAAGTGATTAAGCATCGAAGAGACATTCGCAATGACCACAGCTCCCGATTCAAAATTGATAAATTCATATCCTTTCGTTTTTAATTTGTTTTTTATACTATCGGGGGAATAGATAATATCGGGCTCAGGTTCCAACACGGACAGCTGACATAAAGCACTGTCACTGCCGGGATTATAATCCCACAGTATCGCTTTATGTTTGTACTGGATGCCATTAAAGGTTAATATCACGTCTACCACTCCTTAAATACACTTACATAAATCATATTGATTTATTTATAATCATAAAAATGCAAATTTATACAGTTTTTGCGCTAAACTCAAGACTATGCACTAATTTCCAATTAAATGTGAACGGTTTAGCAGATAGTTATCTAATAGTTAACTTTGAGAATTGGTAGGAATTTTAACAAGTCGTGACTGAATTACCAATGCGTTGATAAGGCTGGATAAACCATGCAGGCAAAAGGAGGATTGTGATTAATGAGGAATATCGCTGACAAAGTTCAGTTTTTTAAGTGGAATAATCATGGCCAAAGTCACCGCTCCCATTAGCAAGGTGATAAAAATGACAATCACCGCCACCACAACGGCATTTCTAAAGGCATGTTTACTTGTGCCATGACTATGGACAGCAGCCAATTCCAAGCCACAAAACGATAACATGATGGCGGTCAAACTGGTATAGCCATCTTCCTGAGGTTTGGGTAATGTTGAGAGACTGTGCGGATCATTCCATAAGGTATATACGCCGATGAGAAGTAAAATAGCAAAGGGTAAAAGCAGCCCAATGGTGGTGCACAAGGTATTGACTCGACTCGATAGCTGAATGCCTTTGAAATTGATAATGGTTAGCAACCAGATTAACCCATTAATTAGGATAAAGATCTCGAAGATATGATTGGCAGATGCTGGGTTAATGCAAAATAAAAGGGACCCGGCAATAAGCGCGAAAAAAGTGGGGTAAATCAAAATATTTTGCATAAATTGCAACCAAAGGGATGCAATCCCCATGCGCTGTCCTAATCCTTTTCGAACCCACCCCAAGATGCCATGAGGGGATTGATAGGAAAACCAACCACAAACAATGGCACAAGGGAGAAGAAATAATAAAAATGCTAGCAGAAAATAGCCTGGCAAGGCACGCCCAGCCAACGCAGCAGCAGGTAAGTTACGAATGCTATCCACTGAACCGATGGTTATTAATGCCAAACTCCAGGTTGATAAAGGGCGCATGATTAAAATCGTAACGATAAGCAGCTCAACCCACCGTCAATTTTTCGGAACTCACTCAAATCAACCGGTATCACAGCATACCCTGCTTGTTCAACCGCTTTGATTGTTCGAGGAAATCCCGCTGGCATGAGCATTTTGTCATTGATCATGATTGAGTTTGCAGCATAGGATTCTTCGGGCTCTACAATAATTTTATGAAACTCATTAAACGTCGGACAATCAACCAAATGGTGCTGGATCAATAAGGTTTGATTGGCAATATAAGATACCCCTGTTTTAAGGTGAAGCATGTTTTCAAAAGAAACGATGGAGGCTTGGTAGTCGTATTGCTTCAATATAGCTATTAATTGCTCGGCACCCGCTAGATTGGTTCGGGCTGATAAACCAATATAAAAATGCCTTTCAATCTGTAACACATCACCACCATCCAAGAAGCCAGGTGATTGGATGTGATGTAAATTCTGAGGATACAATTCAGCCAACAGAGGCTCAATGAATGCCACTTCATCCATACGAGAGGGCGCCCCGGGTCGGGTGCACAGAGCAAATTCCGGCGTTAACACGGCGGGGTCTTCAACAAAACACGCATCAGGAAAATCATCGAGTGCCCCTAAGGTCGTGACCTCTAGCCCACAACACTTCAAAGCATCCACATAGTTGTGATGTTGTTGGCATGCATTGCTGTAATCAACAACGCCTAATTCAGCAGAGCTGGTCAGTCCTTTTGCAATCGATTGTGAGGGAGTTCGCACAATAGCACGATGAAAATACATAAAACATCCTTGATTGACGAAAGATGCATTATACCCAAGTTAACAACACAGGGATAGCCGCGCGGCTACACAGCCATCTTTCGCAGTTTCACGATTTTTTCATCGCCTATGCCTTGAGAAACACACACAAGATGATTCACAGGAACATCTTGCCATTCACAGTTAAAATCAGTGAGCCTTTCAGAGGTAACCAGCACGCAATGCGGGTTTCCTTTGCCTTCAATCATATGATAGCGATCCCCTTTTTTCACAAACGCATCACCAACGGAGAAATGAAGTGTTCGTGGGGTTTGTTTTTCTTCGCTGTGATAACGACATGCAACCAGTTGCTTGCCATCGGTCAGCACAAAATTTAAATTTGAATCACCCGGACCACCGTGCGTGGAAACTAAGCGTTCTATTTGGGCAATGGTTTCTTCCAGGGTGATAGCAACCACCTCAATATTGGATAAATCTCGACCTTTGGCTAATTGTAAAAATAAATGAAACGCATGCTCAGAGTCGGTTTCACCTTGAATGGACTCATAGATATCATCTTCCAATAGATGCCTTAAATGACGCTTAATTTTAGCGAAATTATAAATACCGCCATTATGCATAAACAGGTAGTCCTGATACATAAACGGGTGACAGTTATCATGCGAAACACCACCATGAGAGGCCGCTCTGACATGGGATAGAAAACAAGGCGATTTAATTTTCGCAGAAAGATGCAATAAATTTGAGTCATTCCAGGCCGGTTGAATCGATTTAAACAAAGCCGGTTCAGTGGATAATTGCGGTACATACCAGCCTAAGCCAAAGCCATCCCCATTGGTCGGCATATCCGTTTCTCGAGCATGAAGACTTTGACTGATCAAGGAATTAACTGGCTTTACCAAAATATCTTCAATCAATGCATCATGTCCAATATAAGCCACAAATCGACACATAAAATCTCCCTTTTTAAATGATCACGGGTATACTTTCTTAGAGTGTAGACTATTTTGATCAATGGGCTTTAAGGCTAATCCTTAGGAGGCCGTTCAGCATTAAGCTAGTTCGTAATGACCATTAAAAAAACCGGGCACGGGCACGTAAGTCCTAGTAGAGTGATTTTTTAGTTTGGTACCTACAAGACAAAAACAAAAGCACTCTTTTTGCAGCTGTGATATGCTACTAAAATGGATTGAGATTTTGGGAAGGATATCATGGATCAGTCGCTGCAAACTTTTGTTATCACAGGCGCCACCTCAGGTATTGGTTTAGAAATCACGCGAGGACTTTTGCAAGCCAATAAAAACGTCATTATGATTGTCAGGAACCCCGATTTAGCCGACAGGCGCATCGCCGAATTCAAACGAGATTTTCCTCACTGCCAACTATCCTACATCATTGCCGACCTAGCCAGCCAGCAGCAAGTTGAATCAGCCGCCTCACAACTACGCTACCATTGTGAGCAAATACATGGCTTGATTAATAACGCCGGTATCTTTATGACCTCGCATAAACTATCGGAGGATGGTATTGAATTAACTTTTGCCGTCAATCACATGAGCCATTTTATTCTCACTCAACTGTTGTTAGATCGTTTAGCAGCATCTGGGTCAGGGCGAATAGTGATGCTTGGCTCACATGCTCATACTTTTGTGGACCGCATCCAATTTGACAATATTGGTTGGCAAAAAAAATTCCGTAGTCTGAAAGTGTATGGTCAATCCAAACTTGCTAATCTGTTATTCATGAGGCAAATTGCCAAACAATTACCATCAACCGTGACCATAAATTCCGCCGATCCGGGCGCTGTGGCCACCCGAATTGGTTGTAATAATGGCAAACTAGAACAAATTGTGTCCGCCGTGTTTCGTCAGTTTTATCGCTCCATTCCCAAAGGGGCAGAAACCCCCTTATACTTAGCTCTCTCCCCAGATGTTGAAGGTTGTAGTGGTTTATTCTATAAAGATAAGCAAAAAATTGACCCATCCGCTTCAGCCCAGTCTGATAACTTAGCTCAACAGCTTTGGGATTTTAGTATGCAGTCGTGGAAAAATGCATCGTTGATTAATCATGCTCAAGATATACTCCGTTGCCAGCGCCAGGCGGATCACAGTATAGTGTAAAAATAACTAACACGGCATAAGGGTTGGCGACATGATGGCAATTATCAAACCTCAAACGGTTGCTCGTTGGCTATTTGCACTGATCCCACTGGCCGGATTAATCAGCGTTATGTCATTACTAACCGATCAATGGTTGAGAACCATTTGGCAATTCACCCTCTTCATAACCCTCCTATTTTATGTCGCCTGTGCCATCATTCCCACCACCATTCGTAAGCTTCAATCGATGCCCTACACGTTTAATTTAAATAACAATTGGGGCCCAGATGGCATGGAAACTCAAATACTGACCTATGCTTGTTATCATACCCATTGGTATAACCATATCACGCACACAGCCTTTCCAATAGAAGCTTTTCTTTGGCAGCTGGTTTTATATAGTCATTTAGCGCTAGCCTATAATCAGACCCTGGCGTTCATTGCTTTAACCGCATTTTCATTGGTGTGGCTATTTCAAGCTGTTAGCGTTAAAGAACGTTTTTTCACTCAAGTGATGGCGAGTTGGTGGCTTGCCGTGGGTATCGTGGTGGTGCTAGCAACCTATCTTCTATCTGCCGAGTTCTGCTACCATTGGAGCATCCTTTTATTACTGTCCCTAGGATTTTGGCGGTTTTCCGGCCATTGGGTTGAGCCTATCCCACCTGGACTAATTAACAACGTAAGCTTTGTCTCACTCAAGCAAGCGGGATTTCATATCCGTTTGCTAAACGCGACCCTACTTGGCTTTTTCTCTGAATTTGCCGCAGGACTTCCTTTTCGTTTGGTGAATACTTGGATTTATGTTGGTTTGCAACAACGGCTCGAAAATGCGCACATGAACTATTCCTGGCAACAAGCCAAACGAATTCGAGACGACATCCACAGACAAGGTTGGGAAGCTCATCCGAGAACAAAAAAACTCATTGAAAATGAAGTAGGAGTTTCACATCATGGCGGTGCATGAGACAAAAGCAGCATCCCCCTTTCAACTGCTTGTTAGCGATGACGGAAGCAGTAGTATTCTGATATCTCATCGCCAGCATCGCTACTTGTTTGACTGCTGGCTCTCGCCTCAATATGTCGCTTTGCACCCGGCATTTTACTCAGGTAAGCGGACTACCCCTGCTTGGCTTAATTTATCTTGCCTACCCGCCTTAGATGGTCTCTTGCTTTCTAGCCGACAAAACGATCATTCCGATCCGAAAACGCTCCAGGCGATATATCAAAAAAATCCATTATTGCCTATTTGGGCGCCTGCTTCCTTGGCGTATAAATTACGCCACATTGGCTTTGAGGTGATTTATACCAGTCGGGTTGGGCAGCTGTTTCTTATCAACCAACATCTTCGTGCCCTGCAATTATCCGGCTATGGCGGGTGTACTCCTTTTTTACTCCAAGACATACCTAGCAAACACACACTCTGTATTGCCCCACATAGTATTGATCTGCCATGGTTAAAAGCAAATCACGTCTGGATCTGCCAACAATTTGAATTGTCGCTGGACTGTCCATCCATCACAACACTTTGTATTGGCATTACTCCAACCCTGCTTGCCCCATTCGGTCGTCTTTCTTGGATAATGCCGCAAAAAGGAATTAATATCCCCTTACCCCAAGACACGTTAAGTATCTTGCAATTGTTAAACCCAAAAAAAATCATCCCTATTCATCATACGCCCGAATTGAGAAGCGGTTGGGCTGCGAAACATTTAGTCAAGTTCCCGCATGCACCCCAAAGCCCACCCAACCATTCGTTTATAGATATTGGCACAAAATCCGTATTACAATGGCTAGTAAGCCGATACCAAAAAGGAGATTTTATCAGCCCCAAAAATGAACCCATAAGTTGTTAATTTTTTTCACATTGGATGTGGATTATTAGGGATCCTCCCTAAGTTGTTATTCAGTTGTCCAATAGGCGCAAGGACAGGACTTACGAAAAACCCAAAGGTCGAGGCAAAAAAAGTTTTTAATGAGGGAGTTTAGATTCACTAAATGACCGAATTATAAACTTTATTTAACGAAGAGATTGGGAGCTTTTCGTAAGTCCTGAAGGAGGTTGTCTATGCACAAAGCGGATATCTATACACACTACCCTCAAGGGTGGTTTGCTGTTTGTTTTTCTTCAGAAATACAGCCCGGGCAAGCGAGGGCAAGAAAATTAATGGGGAAAGAGTTCCTATTATGGCGTGATGACGCTGGCAATGCCCATTTGCAGGACGCGTATTGTCCCCATTTGGGAACGCACTTGGGCCATTGTGGCAAAGTCATTGGTCAAAAAATCCAGTGTCCGTTTCATGGTTTAACCTTTGATGGTCAAGGCAAATGCTCAACGACCCTCAAAAAAATGAGTCAACCTCATGGCAAGGCGGTTGGCTTAAAAACCTATCCCCTAGTCGAGCAAAATGGCATTATTTTTAGTGCCTTTGACAGTGAGTCGACCTTTGCACATTGGAAAATGGACCCGGTAGATTTAAGTGAGTATATGCCTTCACGAACAGCGTTTTTTACGCTTCAATCAAGTCCTCACGAAATAACTGAAAACACCCTAGATTTACGCCATTTCAGCGCCTTACATCAATACCGAGGGGCTTGTCTTGAATATGAAGCAAATGGCCAGTACTTACAAGTTAGGACTGCTATTAAACGGGATGGCAAATTGTTTGGGCGCTCCGGGCTAGTGAACATCGAAACTCTCACACACCATCATGGGTTAGGTTATGCGAATGTTCACATTTTAGTGACTGAATTAGGCATACGGTTTTGCGGGTTCGTCCTACCAACCCCCATCGATAACCGCCATATTGAACTTAGGTTTCAATTACAAATGAAATCGATGGATAACGTCAAACAAGTGCACCCGCTTCTCCGTTTCATGCCTAATCGATGGGCTAATAAGCTTGTTTTCAGACAGTCATTTAAAGGGTTTTTATTGAATGTCGCCGAAGATTTACCCATCTGGCAAACAAAAACGTATTTAAGTGAACCTGCCTTATCGGAACTCGATGGCCCTATTCCCTTTTATCGTCAATGGGCAAGCCAGTTTTATCTGCCAGTGGACAGTCAATCGAAGAAGGCTTGCGTGAAGGAAAACTATGACTATACCACATAAGCCAATTTAACCATGATTGCATACAAAAAAGGCATATAGGTATCACTTGGATTGAGATTTGATTCCCCATACCCAGCGGTGTATTGGCCGCTAATTTCAGCCAGGAAATGGGGATGGATTGGTGTATTCATTCCGACGATAAATGTCGGTGAGTAACTCGATTTATCCACGACGAAATCACGACGATGCAGCCTGGAGACGCCGGCACCGGAGTATAAACGCCAATTGGAATTGGCTATTTTCATCATGACTTTTGCTAACACGGATAGTGTGTCTGTTTTGGTAGTGAGTTGGGTTTGTCCATGGTTATTAAATGCAAACAAACTCCATGGATCAAACGTCACTGTGGCATTGGGGAAGCGAATATAATTTGCTTCCATGGCAAAATAAGGTGATAGCTCATAATCCACAAATCCTCCCCAGACGGCGCCACCTTCTTTTGCCTCTATTGGTGTGGAAATTGACAGTGCCATATTTTGGTTTTCTAGGTTGGGTACTAAACCTCGCCAAGTCGTTGAGCCAGCCCCGCCTAAAACACCAAAATAGAAACGATGGTTTTCAGAAGTGCGGGCATCCTTCGCATTGATAGGACCTTGTATCCCTAAGAATATCAGCAAAATGAAGACTAATTTTTGCATCATTGACACTCAGAAAACGTCAGACACATCGGCGACCATCACCACTGCAAAGTTGATTCTTAGAATCTCTTCCACCGTTGATATAACAATTCCAACTATCCACACAATCTTGCGCAGGGGTATGCCTTTGGTTGGCACAGGCCGATTGTAAGGAACCATATGCTGCCACCATGCGATTAAGTATTTGCTTCATGTCCTGGCACATGCCTTTGGGTAAACCTGTTTGCTGGCAATAGCAGCTTGCTGCTATTTGGAACGAAGCACAAAATCCAGGATGATTGGTTGGTAGCGCATTCTGACATGCATAAGATTGAAAAAAGCTGGTAAGCAAAACGAGAAAAGTGAATAAGCGTAATTTGAACATCCTATGAAATCCTTTTATACATCATTGCGTGATTAAGGGCATGCCCTAAAATCAGACCTCAATCCATTTTCACCGCAGATCAAGGAACGTTCATTCCCTTCAGTGCGTCTCCATTAAATCTTAATTAAAGCCAATGTTCAAGTATTTCTTGCCAGTGTTATTGAATTTGAAACATGTACCTATCATTGATAAACTGTTGGAAATGTTCTGAGATTTCCAATAATTTTCCCAAGTCATCTGGATCGGATAGGTTGTCGATGGCTTGTTGGATGATTGCAAAGTTACTTTTTCGATCGCATTTAGTTCCACGAGTCAAGCTATCTTCAAAATAATCGGGGTAGGCTTCTAAAAGAATGCGAAGGTGCTCAAATTTCCCCTGTCGAATGCAAAAAGAAACAATATCTTCATCGTCTTGATTAATAAAATTATAAGCCCTCACCCGATCATCAGTTTGTTTTAAAAAGGCATCAAACACTTGTTTGAACTGCTTCGCATTGAGTAGATCGATGGCATGGTGTAACGCTGTATTATCCTTTCTGTCGTGGACTAAGCAATTAGCCCCTGCTTGGATGAGTTGCACCACAGCATTCACCCGCTTATTGAACAAAGCAAATAATAATGCCGTCTTACCGGAATGGTTCTGTTGCCTATCAACCCGCGCGCCATGATCTAATAGTTGTTGGATATACTTTGTTTTGCCCATCGCTGCGGCAATCATTAAAGGCATGAGCGTGTCTTTTTCGCGATTATCAAAGGGTTGATTCATTTCATTGACTAATACCGCTGGTAATGCGCTTTGGGTCTCTAACCAATGGAACGCTAGTGTTTTACCACTCAACATGGCTTGGATTAGAGGCGTCATCATCAGCATTTCCCCTTGATAGAGGGCTAAGCAGGGCTTTGATTTAGGCACTGAGGCTAACTGATAGTGCTGCTGGTGATTTTGTAAAAACTGGGTCATTGACTCATCATTATCTTCTGGGTTTAAAAATAAATACTCTTTTGAAGCTCTTTCATCATAGGCATTATAATCAACTAAAAATTGTTCCCCCTCATTCATACTCTGGGTCGTCATCACTTTGACTATTTTTCGACCCTTGGAGGTCGCTTCAACAAACACCACATTATCATTTGTATCGGAATAGTTGATAAATCGAGTAAAGTTACCTTTAAACTGGGCATCAACAATCCTTATTCCAACCCTCATCGCATAATGGTTGTTAGCCTCATCGCTGCTGTCTAAGTATTGGCTAAATTCCTTCGCTGAAGGATATTCCTCACCCGTATATTCAGCAACACACGTTCCCTCTTCAATGGGTTGCTTGGCAAAAAGCCCTTTCCCTTCAATTTGATTCAAGAGATGAATTGGCTTTACTTCAACGAGCTCCGATTGGTCTAATGGTGAGATAAGATAATCTTCGGGACGCATCCCTTTAATGTTTAAATTTTTTAATAGTTGTCGTTTCTCTTTGAGAGAATAAGACTTAATTTTCTTTTTTTCAGGCTGAAATATGGATAACTTCCCGGCCGTGCCGGAGGTTTGAAAATCGTTTAACCACTTCGGCTGTTTCGTCTTGCGCTTTCCTTTAAGGGACTCTTTTTTGCTGGGCATATCATTCTCACGAGGTTTGACGTCATTGCTTTGATAAGTGAATAGATTAAAGGCATTGATTATTTTAAAAACAACACCAATAGATTTATTTTAAATCAAGGAGTGTATTTTATAGAATCCACATTAAGGTTTTCTTAAGCGGTAATTGATCGTTTGAATATTGCCTTTGTACCGGACAAAAAAAAGGAACTAATACGGGCTCGGGCTCGGGCAAGTATTAGATATGAGGTTTTATCCGGTACAAAGTATATAATATGAAATCAACCCTCGTCATAACGAATCGCAAAATCCGTCAAGGGCTCGGGCTCTACTTTTTCTTGGTGGACAGACTCAACCTTCGCCAATGCGGGGCCTTTATGAAGCCATTGCCAGAGTGCTTCAAGCTGTTGCTCTTCTCCCATCGCCAACACTTCAACGCTGCCATCTGACCGATTACGAACCCACCCGGTCAAACCGCCGATTTGCATGGCCTGTTTGACAGTAGAGTCTCTATACCAAACCCCTTGCACTTTTCCATACACTCGATACCGCATGCATTGTGTTGCCATAACTCTATCCTTGTTATTCATAAATGAATGTTTAAGGTAAACAACTTGATAAACGATTTATCTTAGTTTGTTGGCGTTCGATTTCTTTATCAAATAGTTGCGACGCCTTTTGATGATAATTATCCCGTTCTTGCTCATAGGTTGATTGGTATATGCCTTTAAAGAACTTAGAAAAATGTTGCCAATCATGATTTTCTGATTTATCTAACTCGGATTTTGCTTTCTCTAAGCGCTTTATTTTAGTTTGCTTATACGCCATTTTCTGTCGGATAAACCCATAACTTGAGTCTGCGTTTCCTTCCAATGTCAGTTTAGCGATGTGCCCTTCGATAGCCGAGACCGATTTTTTGTAGTTAATATCACCAAACATGTTTTCATCATAGTCGTTGATATATTCCGTGAGAATTTGCAGCAATTGGTTCAGCTTTTTTAAATCATCTTCGACAGCCCCCTCATATAAACTATGATTAAAATGCTTTAGAAACAAGGCATTTACAACACTCTCATCTTCTTCAGAATCCAATGGCTTGTATCGATAATATTGATCGCGCATTTCAAACCCAAGGTTCTTAGCGATATTTCTAAACACGCCTAAAATTGGTGGAATGATTTTGTTTCTTAATAGGAAAAATAAGTTCACACCCACTGAAAGTTGATTCGTTAATGCCAAAGCCCCGAGCAGAGTTGATGTCGAAATAATGGTGGGAAATAAGAAATAGGACCCTGCAATAAAGGCCGCCAAAAATAATAAGGTAACGATTATTTCGACCTTGCCAACGTCGTTCTGATAAATGCGATATCCGAAATTTGTTATGTTACCCAAACACAAGGATATGTTTGCCAACATCAGGATAATTTCATGAGAAAACAAACTAGAGGCCATTAATGCTGGGGTAAAAAAGAGGGTGACGGCAAACGACATCACCGAATTTAGGCTGGTAGACGCCTTATTAAATATATCCCCGACATTTTTTTCGCGGTTACGATTGCGCTTAAATGGTGACTTTCTTAAATCTAATCCCATAACAACACCTTGGTAATCTCTTAAAATCAGAAAACGCCATGATAGGAGTCAATGTGTTTAGCGTGAATAACCCTAATGCATTATCATTGATATGTAAAGTTTTCATGATGATTAAAAGGCAAGTCACGCCTCACTCATTTGTGTCACGCTATTGGCATTAAATTTTCGCCGGTCGAATACTGTTCGGCTAACAGCGACAAAATTATAACTAACAATTATCAACAATAACCAACGAAGCCATGCCGTATTTAAATGGCTTACAACCCCTAATCCCAAAAATACGCCCAAGCAACCAACGAGGCTTAGCCAGCCTATTTTTGCCATGGGTAAATTGGGTTGTTTAAGGAATATCATCGCAGTTAGCGGCTGCTGCATAGCGCCGGCTATGGTCATAATTGGAAAAGCAACGATGGGTGACATATTTAGCATAAATAACACCGCTTGCACCATCACGAATAAACCGACCCCGGCAGCCGTTAACGAGCCCGCTATGACTAAGCCAACAAACCCAAAAAATAATTTCAAACCTCGCAATGTGGTTAACGAGCCATCCATGGGTAAGCAATCAAATTGAGCTAGCAACAGCAAAACGATTATCACCATAAAAGCGGCCATCATGGCAATGCACAAAGGTTGTTTATTTAATCGGGTCATTGTCAAACCGCCAAGAACTCCACCAATGCACGTTGCTAAAACCAAGGTGAGTAAGGTCAGCATATCAACTTGGAACAACGTTAGAAAAAATAAGGCCTCAATCAAACCGGGGATGACTTGCGCTAGGTTTGTCATGGCTGGAAACTCAGCATCTTCAAACGTATTGAGCGTTTTGGCTAAAAAGATATTCACGGCAAAACTACCCATGCCGATGGTATCGGCAAAGAAAGCAATAATGCCGCTAACGGTTAGTTTTTTTAACTCAGACCAAGAAAGGCCAGTAGATTTGGCTTGCCGATGGTAGTTTAGCATCATGAAAATAGCTAAACCATTGAAAATAAGCATGGCTAAGATGATTAATAATATGGCCACTATTGAAACGTTTAAATCAACATGGGCTTATTATACACACGGAGGAAGAATAATCATAGTGAATTGTCGAGGCGAGGGCAGCTCTTAAGCACTGACGTACCGAAGTTGTCCCTGAGCGCATCTGAGATTTTTTACAGGACAAAGGTGCCGTCGTTGCGAGCATAAGCGAAGCAATCCAGATCGATCTCTGACGTGGTAAGATCTATTTGACCACATCACTCTAATTTTAACGCATCGGTCTTCTAGACTGCTTCGCGCTGCTCGCAGCGACGGCGAAGTTAGTTCGGGACGTTTTTCAGGACCTGTATAAATGCTCGCAACGACTAATTTTCGATGATATCTCAAAACTCAGGAACGTTCCGGGACATCCTTCTGTGCGCAGGCGTTTGCAGATTAGCCTATTAATTAAATAAATCGTCTATCCTTAAGGACCCACCCATCAATTACTTTTTCGGATAAACAGTATTATCCAGATTTTCTTCGAAAGTATCCAATGCTTCCGCCGATTTTGTTTTAGGCGTGCGGAAGAAAGTATCGACATAGCCTTGTTTTGAAATCGCTACTAACACTGCAGGAATCACGGTGATGGTGGCTAAAACGCCGATAATGCCTTTGATGATCGGATGAAGATTATGCCAAACGCCACGGTGTTTGGCGAATTCATCCCGAGCCCCAGTGATTGCATCGGTACATTCTTGCTTAAATTGTTGTAAACCATCTTGGGTCAAATTCTTTTCAAAGGTCGTTTTAGCTTGTTCAAGCTTTTGATGAAACTGCTTGACCTTTTCAGCAACATTCATATAAGCCGGATTATAAGCAGCCTCGCTAACTGCTCCTTTTTTCTTCAGTGAATCAGTGACTTTTTGGAGTTCTTTAAGATGCGTTTCAAAAGCAACTAACGCTAATCGATAAGCTTTTGATTGTTCTTCTTGATCTGACTCATCCGATTTTAAAGGACTTTTTGCTTCTTCGCCAACCTGTTGATTTGAAGATGGGATATCGCTTTGTGGCACGGGTGTCGAACTTTGCGTGTCTTTTTGAGGCTCTTGTGTCAAGCTTGTGCTACCTAAATTGCTTTTTTGGGAAGAACCATGACTATCTTCTTCCGTTATCACGGGCGTTGTGCCTTTCTGTTCGTCTTGCTGTTCAAGATATTCATCGAAATCAAGCGAATGTGTTTCAACGTGAGATTGGTCTTGAGTGCCCATCACTTCAAGAAGTCCGGCAGTAATCGGTGCAAAAAAATTAGCTGCTTCTTCTTCGGTATAATCATCATCATTGATATCAGAAAGTTGACCATAATGCTTAGCACGTAATTTCGCCACTGCCTGTCGGTATTGCTCTTTATCGTCTAGTTTGGCAAAGGCTTCTAGTTCCGGAGGTAGCACAAAATTCTTCGTATCTAATTTTTCGACCCATTCAGGGTGACTCATGGCATATTGAATGAATGCCACACTCATCGGGCCACAAGAGACTAATGTGTGTCCTGAGGCCGTTTCTTTCTCAAATTTTTCTTTCTGAGCAACTTGATGACAAATAACCAAGTCCATTCCACCTATCTTATTTTTTTCCTCTAAGCCTAATCTTGCTTTCGCATAGTCTTCCGGTGTTAGTTTTTCATTGGAAAAACCAGTCGGATTGAATAAAAACATTGTGCACGTCTCATCATTATCGGGATTTTTCCGCAAAATTGCCGACATGTAATGGGCAGAACCCAATTCTGGTTTAAAAATGATTGGAAAAAAGGTTGCCTCTGAGTTTAGCAATTGATTACTACATTCCCACATTAAATCTTCAAGCTTATGGCTAAATTCCCCATCAAAAAATACATAAGGAGGAAGCATCACTTCCTCGATAGACTCAGGGAGTTGTTGATAATGTTGCCAAACCAACCATTGCACATCATCATTATGATACCAAGTTTCAAACTTTCGACTATCTTCTTGATCTCGGGTGGTAAAAATATCTTGCGCTTTTGTCATGTTAATATCTTCTTTTCAAATTGAATAAAAATAAGGCTTTTATATGGATGGAATTATAGCTTAATTGGATTAACAAAATATTAACAGATCAAGCGATAATTTCTTTTTAGTGTATCGGTCAAAAACTCATATCTAAAACGTGCCTGTGCCCGAGCCCATAGCCGTCAAGCTAAGGAATAATCATGATAATCGTATTCGTTCTTCGTTTTTTGTCCGCTACAAAATTCACTTTTATCCCGAGTTTTTGTAATTGAAGTAAAAATACCCTGCAAAAGCTACTCAAACAGCAACCATTTGATTATGCTAGAGAAGAAGACAACGTTATAAGGACATAACTTTGACGCAGGGAAAGATATCCCGATTAAAGAAAGCTGGTGGCGCTTTTTTGGGTAGCATCACTGGCCCAGCCGTGGCCATCACCGAAGGATTTGTGTTTCAATTTGACCTTCCCATCAAAGAAACCATCACCAATAAACAAGATTTTAAACCACTGGTTTTACTCAATGCCCTGGTGATGACAGGCCTATTTAATCCAATGCTCACGGTAAACAATATTATCCATTACTTTAACGCTGCCGTGGAAGCAGGCAAGGAAGGTGGGCCATCGGCAGTGCTTGATTCGTTTGAGTTCTTACAGTTGCCTGTCGGTAGCTTTTTTAAGCCAACCCTGGAAGGAATGTCGCAACGATGCTTAGCGACTGAGTTAGATATTAACAACCACGCTCGTAGGGGGCCGTGAACATGACTCGGCTCAGTTATCTTTACCCCTACATAAGATAATACTCCGTCACATTTATCTGCTTAAGAAAATCCTCGTCATGGGAAATCACAATCAGGGGGCCTGGATAATTTTGCAAACATTGGATCACATGATTGCGGGTGGTGAGATCCAAGTTATTTGTCATTTCATCCAATATCAATAATTTGGGTGGATTAGCGGCAATCTTTGCTAACGATAATCGTGCTTTTTCCCCGCCCGACAAACTTGTCACCGACTGATTAACAACCGGATTGGACTTAAAGAGAAAGTCATTTAGGTGAGATCGGATTTGGGCATGACTCCAATCCGGTCTTGCCAATTCAAGGGTTGATAATACCGTTTCATGTCGAGATAATTGTTGATAGTGCTGATCTAAATAGCCTATATCCTGCGTGCTGGGTCCCTGCCATTCCCCCCGTTTTAGCACACCCGATTGATTCATGATTCCTTTAATCAGCGTTGACTTACCACTTCCATTAGCACCAATAATCGCCAAACGTCCTTGGCCAAATAGCTGGATATTAATCTGATTCGCAATGATGCTATCACCATAGCCAATCTCACCATCTTTTACCATAACCACTGATTTTTTGGTCATAAATCCAGCCGGCAAATGAAACGTTGGCACAATGATTTCTGGCCTATCTATCTCGCTAATTTTTGTGATAATTTCTTCTCGTTTATCATGAATTTGCTGACTTCTTTTTCCTGCTGTTTGATTTGCTCGGTACATTTTCGCATGCGACACAATGGTCGGCCATTTACGGTTTTGAATCGATTTTTTACCCTTTTCTTTGGCGTTTTTAGCCCGATTTTGTTCTTTCATACGTTGCCCATGTATGGCTTTTTTATCGCGTTGCAGACTCGCTAACTGATGTCCGAGTTGCGTTATTTTCATCTCCTTTTCACGAACAAAATCATCATAACTTCCATAAAATGGCTCAATTTTTCCACCTTGAATTGACCAAAAGCAATCAGGGATCATCGATAATAATTGCGGATCATGCGACGCAATGATTAGGGTGCCCGAATAATAACGTAAAAATTGGAGCAATTGTTTTCGATTATTACTGTCAAGATGATTGGTCGGTTCATCCAGGATTAATAACTCCGGGTTATCGGACAAGGCATCGGATAAGGCTTTCTGAAATCGCTCTGCCCCACTTAATCCATCGGCCATGGCTGGGATTTGTGCCACATAGCCAATCTGGATAGCTTGATAGAAATAGATATCGCCATCGGCAACGACTCGTTTACCCGCTAACAATTCTAATAAGCTTGACTTACCCGAACCATTATCGCCAATTAACGCAATCCGCTGCCCAGAATAAATCGACGCATCAAACGATTCAAAACAGACTTTTTCGGGAAAAATTAATGATAATTGATTAACTGAACAAAGTATCGACATAAACCACCTCAACAATAAATTACGCTCGCGTTAAAAACGCTCCAAGATTTATTGAGAGATAATTCGCATTGGCGTCGAGACCTCGTTTTTTATGAAAGGACCACCATTATATCAAATTTGATAGACCTCATCAATTGCTAGTATCTAACCACGATGACACTCCCCTCCTCCAGGGGGACGATGATAACCAGGAGGACAACCACCCTGTGGAATTTCTGGCGGATTGAGGCGAATATTGGGATAACAACGATTACCAAGCAAATAATACCCACTGGGACACTGGAGCACTTGTGGGATATAGCAATTCCAACGTCCATTGCCAAGATATTGCGTGGCATAGGCATTGTTCCCATATTGTTGCTTACACATCCGATGACCATCCGCTTTGGTGATGCGACGACAGTAATTGCGGCTATCATTCCAAACATAGCCTCCGCTGCATTGACAATTCGCAGACCCATCCGCATTCATACTGACGGCATAGGCTCCTCGACCATATTCTTTGCGACACTGTCGATGGCCATCTTTGATGCTGGTTAGCACACAGCGTTTGGGTGAATCTTGCCAGTGATATCCTGACCGGCATTGGCATTGGAATGTCCCATCTTCATTGACTTTAATAGCATAAGCGCCATCGCCATAGATTTTCCGACATTGAGGATGACCTTCCTCAATGGTCGATTGCTTTTTGACACATCGACTCGTTTGTATAGACAAAACATAACCCGGTGCACAAGCGCAGGTGTATTTGCCATTAACCGATTGAATGATGATATTTTCACCGTAATCGCGAACACAGTTCTGCCTTGCAGCCCCCTCATCGCAGCTGGTTAGGGCGTAATTGACTTGCGGAATTAATGATTGTAAATAAGGATTGATCTTGCCGGCTAATTTTGATTTAGCAACCCCTAAAACAGCCAGGTCACAGTCTCGAATCGCTTGTTCTATCCGAGCTTTGGTGGTGCGAATCTGAGCGATTCGTTTCAAATAATCATCGATTGCACCCTGGTAATTTTTACAAGATGTTCGTATTTTTTGCTTCGCTTCATTGAATAGCTGTTCTGCTTTATCAAGATTGCCTTGATTGAAGTCTGTCACCCCTTGGTGGTACGCATTCATTCCTTTTTGTCTTGTTAATAACTCAATTTTTAAATCCTCATTGCCCGGTTTGTTGCCAATTGCTTGCACCGCGGTTTTAATAATTGATAAATTACAACTTGATTGCGCCGCATTTGGATTGCTTTTGGCTTTCGCCATCTCATTGACCAAGGCAGTGGCATTGTCAACGATATCGGTGGGGCATTGGATTGACACTAATGCCTGTTTCACTTTCTGCAAATGGGCTAAGGAAGAATCTGGATCGCCAGCTCGAAATGCCTGATCAGCTTGTTTATAAACCGACTTTGCCGTCTCTAATACGCTGATTCGCTGTTGTAGAGTTTGCTTTAACGGCTCCATAATTGGTTGGTCAAAGGGTTTGATTGCATTTAGCGCTTGTTCAACTTGGGAAATTCGGCAAGCCTGCTTGCCTTTTTCTGCTTGCTTCATTGCTTGATGCAAAGCATCTAAACGTTGCCACGATTCGGTTAAGGTGGAATGGATTTTAGGGCAGTTCGATAATTGTGCCATCAGTTGTTGATGGTTTGCTATTTGATTGATTAATTGCGGTAATGACGTAATAGCTGGGTTTAACGTTGACTGGGCTTTCTCAATGAGTTGAATTCGCTCTAACACAACCTGCTTTTGTTCAGCCGATAACGATTCATCCACCTTTGCCACATTAAGCTGTGCCAAGTCACATAAATTGAGATCCTTGGCTTTTGTTTTTGGCTCCTCTTTCTTTTTATCGGCCTCTTCGGCTTCTTGATTATCTTTAATGTCCACTAAAAGACGAACATATTGGGGGCCTGAACGTAAATGAATGGTTTGTTTTTCACTTTGCGCTCCCTCCACCACGGCCTGCAAAGCCACTTTTGCTGCTGGCTGCGTCCCAACCAAATGCATAACAAAATTACCCACATCGTTGGCTTGCCAAACTTCGCACCCCCTGACTTCAACCGCACCGACGGGCTTAGCATTAATGATGGCTTTGGCACATTTTTGACAGGCACCTTGTGGATTTGTTTGGCTACGAACGCTTCCATCGATAATCATCAATTGCACGGACTTTAATTTTTCATGAATTGCTTTATAGCGTTCATAAGCCTGGGTGCGTTGCCCGCCCACATCGCCAAACCCGCCCTGTTTGGCTACATAGGATGCCGCATAAGTAGTTATTAATCGAGATTGACCTTCACTTTCCAACTCATTGAGAAATGCTTGCAAATTGAGCCCTGTTATTGCTTCTACTTGATGGATAATCGATGCCTGACTACACACACCTTTTGTCCCCATTGCCTGCTTCAATCGCTGAGCTTGACTAGCAATATCGCCGATCACGTGGCTTCCTTCTTTCATTAAAGCCGGAATGCCACCGGGTGTGTTATACACTTTGGCAATGGATTGAATATCACCAGTGTTAACAGAATAGCCGAGTGCTTTTGCTGCTGTCATGAGTTTCATGGTTTGCTGTAAACCCTCTTTAAAGCCTCCTTCAGGACGACCATCGATAAATTGACTTCCATCCCAAAACAATAACTGTCCTTGTTGTGGCTCGATGGTTTCATAGATATTGCGCCAGGGTAAGGTGCTATATGAAAGAGGGCAAGCCAAAATACCCCGTTTATCCAATATACGGGAACGCATATCGTCGCCTGGCGCACCCGTTCCTTCACAATAGGCGGCTCTTTTTTTCAGCAACTCCCCTAACGAGCGAACCTCGGCCAACATTTTTTTAGCCACTTGCGCCATGTTATTGACGATGTCTCCCATCAATGAAACCAGGGGTATTTGACTGTTCGACGCAGCCGAACTCATTGCATCCATGATATCGAACATCTTTTCTATTTTAATTTTGGGGTCATCTGTTTGAAAGGCTTCAACGGTTGTAAAGACTACCGCCTTCATATTGGTGGCTGCATCCAAGGCATTAATTTGACCTTCGTACTGTTTGAATTTATCCAGCCACGCCCCGCTAAATCCATATTTTTCCAGTATCTCGGTATAAGGCGTTTCTGGATTCGCTTCAATTTCTTTTTTCGCTTGCACAAACCGCTGCAGTCGGTCTTGTGCTTTTTGCAAAATCGCCTTCATCCCCGAGATAATTTGAGCTGATTCTCCCGCTGTTAAGTCGCTATATACTGCAATTAATTGAGCAATACTTGGCGCATGCACTTGAATGTATTCATTTACATAGGTGGAAATTTCCTGACCGGGTTGTTTTAACCAGGCCTGAGCTTTCGCTTGAATCAATGGCGAATTGGGATCATAGTTTGCTTGAATGTCTGGCGGGAGTGTGGGTATGATTTTATCGCGAAATTTTTCAGCGACCCAACTTAAAAACATGTTTCGCGCATTTGCGACTGCGGCATCCAAACCCTGCTTTGCTTGGGCCTGTGCATCGGTAATTGGCTGCTTAGCCTGCTCAATTAGCTTGTCGCGATATTCCCCGCATTTTGTCATGAAAACTTTCTTGACATCGATGGATACACCCTTCACTTGAATCGGCTTTTTATATTTATCACTTAATTTATCCCATACAACCGGGCATGGATCTGAGACAACGATGGCATTGGATTTCTGAGTTGAAAATGAGCTTGCTGCAAAGGAGACATGTGCCGAACAAAACACTATCAAGGCAGTTAGAATGAAAGCACGTTTTAAGTGGAAAGACTCCATATCCATACATCCATGATTAATCCGAAGGGGCATGTTGTATAATTATAGACCATCAAAGCACGTTATTAGGAATGCTAGGGAGATATGTAACAATTACCACGCATCAAATACGCACCCAAATTGGTAAACTGAATATTAGCAGCTTGATTGGCGATAATTGAAAGCGTTTGCAAGGGTCGGATAGTTAGGTATAAGGTATGACCTTTTGGCAGGGTTGTGCCATTGACCACACTATCCCCATTTAATTGTTTGATGAATAGAGTATTGTCGGATGCAGAGGATGTGTTGACGTGCATCTCACACATATATTGCACCGGTGAACTTTTATTATTCTTGATCACCACTGGCTGCTTGGGTGGAAAGTCGATATTCACGGCATCCATCGTCCCTTGAATAGGCAAAGCGACGACGCATTGGCACATAATTAACAATAAAAGCGTCGTTAGCTTATTCATAATGGCATCCAGTGTGAGTCAACATACAACCACTCATTGTAACCAGTGGGTCGCCCAAAAGCCAGCTATTGGGCGACGTTGAATTCATTTGATTTATTTATTTAACGCGCGACCAAAGAAGAAGATAGCCGCTGATAATAAGACGATATCCTTCAATAGAAATTGGCCGGGTAATACGGACAACGCTGGAAATCCGCCTAATGATCCTTCCCAACCGGGTGCGGTGAATAAATAGGTGGTGGTTAAGGCAAAGGTGATGATAGCCATTGCACAACCAATAATATCAAACCATTTTACCCACATGCCCAACAGAATCAGCGCGCCAGTTACCACTTCAATGACACCGATGACATTAGACGTCGTTTGTGTATCCATCAAACTATATAACCAACTGGTTAATGGGGAGCTACTGGCCAATCCATGAATCGCATGGGCTTCATAGGCAGTAAATTTCATTAACCCAATCCAGACTAAGACGACTACAAGGCTTAATCGCAATAATATAACACCAGCGCACTCAATTACCTGACAATTTTTATCACCACTCATATCAATCTCCTTATCAATTTCTTCTTTTGATGAAAATAGGGTTGTAAAAGTATATACTCAATTAACTTCAAAATGGTAGGATTATTCGCGACTTATTTATCACGTCAGGCAACATACGATTTACCAACTATCACCTTATTTAATTTCGAGGCTGTCTGTTCAAATTCTTCTTTACTCAGTGATACTTTTTTATCAAACCGCATATCCGCCATGGTGTGAAGTGGAATTAAATGCACATGCACATGAGGCACTTCCAGTCCAACCACTGCCATACCAATCCGTTCACAGGCGATGACTGCTCGCAACCCCTTAGCGACCCCTTTTGCAAACTGCATTAAGCCGAGATAGTCCTCATCACCCATATCAAACAAATGATTGACCTCCCACTTTGGGATGCATAATGTGTGACCCAAACTATTTGGGTTGATATCTAAAAATGCAAGAAACTTATCTGTTTCAGCGACTTTATAACAAGGTATTTCGCCCTGAATAATTTTAGTAAAAAGCGTTGCCATTGATCCTTATCCTTTGAAATGGGTGAATTTCTAAAAGCAGGTTATCAGTCTATCGGAAGGGGGGTGGAAATACAATTGGGGACAAATGCGATACTATCATGCCGAGGGTTGCTCCCGGATTCCGTTTCGCTAATCTGGGATTTATAAAATCTGGGTGTTCTGAATCATGGTGATCGATTGTAGCCCAGATGCAGGCGCAGCCGCAATCCGGGTATTAATCTTCGAGCCCCCCGAATTCCGTTTCACTCTGAGGAATCCTGATATATTTTTGTTCAATAAGAAAAATTGGCAAAACCAAAGAGAACCCCCTCGCCCGCGAGAAGATTTATTGTGATATTATGTTGTTCCTCGCGGGAGAGGGTTGGGGCTAAGTAATCCA
>NZ_CAXMZT010000003.1:0-265221 GCF_964199965.1 Legionella sp. W05-934-2
GCAACAGCGTAAGCAACAAGAGCAACAGCGTAAGCAACAAGAAGAGCAACAGCGTAAGCAACAAGAAGAGCAACAGCGTAAGCAACAAGAGCAACAGCGTAAGCAAGAAGAGCAACAGCGTAAGCAAGAAGAGCAACAGCGTAAGCAGATTGAACAGAAACTTAACCTGGAAAAAGAAAGAATAGAAGAAATTCTCAATCAGTTTGAAAATGCGATCCGCGATGATGTTGGTAAATTTGTACCGGATGCAAAAAATGCGGCGGGTGAAGTGCTTAAGAAGTTCAGACAAAATGCTAAGACGTATTTCAATGAACATCGCAAAGAAACAGCTGAAACATTCATCAAAAATTGCCAAACCGCTGTGAACACCCATGCAAAAGAATTGCAGCGCGATGTGAGTCTTTGGACTTATACCAAAAATATTTTAAAACAATTGATTAATGCGGTAATGTGGGTTTTTGGTATGGGATCTGGATTTTTCAAACTAGAACAATCGGCTGGGGTGATCGCTTCCGAAAAAGCCGAACAAGCCATTTCAAACGAGATTAATCCGAAAAACGCCAAATTATGAACTGGTCATCATAGGCGGTGCATAAGCGTCGTCTTTGGTGTTTTGTGATTCTGGTGCGGTTTTTCCATCCAACAACATTGAGGTAGTAACTGCCAAGGTATTGTTGGCAATATGTGAAGCAATAGCCGCCGGTAGTCCAAAATAAAGGGCTAATAATCCTAAATTTAGTCCAGACAGCGTACATAGCACACCTTGCACATAAGAGCCACTGTGATTATTGCCAATATGAGCGAGCCCAAACGCGACCGATGTGATTAGAATCGAAATTAAAGCAGCAGCGCTTAATCCAGAGGCAATCAATACCGTTGCAGTTGAAGGAATCAGCATTGGAATCAAAAGCAACAATGTCGGTTGCATAAAGCCACGAAACATCAATTCTTCCAAAATCGGGGCAAATAAAGACACATCCAAAGGGTCAAAATCGAATGTTTGAGGATTCGCTTTGTTAACATGGGTGTTAATAGGGAGAGACCTTTGCAAAACTTGAGCAATCGGAATCTTGATGAAAAAACTAGCGACACCCATGAATAGACCAACATGAAAATATGGAACGGCTACTGTACTAGAGACAATTACCAACCCCATAACCATAAAATAGGACAACGGATCATGGGTTTTATCCTTATTTTTTTGCGTTTGATTTGCAATCGTTTGGCCACTAGGGATAATCGCTGTGTTCGCAAGCTGTGCCGATGGATCAAAAAAACTCAATCCGGTAATGAAGGGATATTTTTTTTTATGGAAAGGAAGCGGGTTGGTAGATACATCATTACAAATCGATCGGTTGCTGCGCTCAACGGTTGATGCCATAATCCAACTTCCTCTATTTTAAACCCATGATAGAGATAGATTATCAAAAGCAATTAGCCTAACAGGCTATTGCTTTCGACCTAATACAGGGCGATTAATTTGAAATCAATATAGTATCTGCTTGGCAACTAATTGTCAATTAATAACCCAGATAGTCAAATCCGCAAAACAATTGGCTATTTTTATCCTTTTACGGCCTCGCCTGTGTGTATTTTAAAATTCAGCACAGCGTCAGCAAGGACTGCGTCAAACCAGCTTTTTGAATGTTCACATAATTATTAGCGAACGCTTCCCCAACTTTTTATCCTGGCTTTGCCACGTAAATCCGTTGGGAGATTATCATAGGCACGCCGGGCATCTTCATAATTGGGATAGCTACCATAAACTCCCACATAGCCCTCGCCTGAACGCACCGCGGCTGTCCGGTTATTTTTGGGCGCATGCATCAGCTCTTTTGCCACTTGCGAGGCTTTGCTTCCCCGGGAAATTTCAATGGTATAGCCGCCCGACTGCTGACGATTGACCCATTGCTCGTCTCGGGATTGCGGTGATTGGGGTGAGCGGTACCTGCCGACGTGATACGAATTCGGGACACTAATTGATTGCCCCTGATTATCGCCATAATCCCTTTGATAATAACCTTGCTGACCGTCATAATAATTGCCACCATCCGAGCCGTAATAACTATCATACTCGTCATAGGTATATCCTTGGTAGGGAATATAACTGGTAGAACGGTAATAAGACGTTGTCGAACAAGAGCAAAGCAATACTAACAAAAAGGGTATGAGATATTTCATGACTATCTCCTTAATTATTATTATCTTTCCTGAAAGCTAGGTGTTGGGCCAAGGCCCAACCTACAATTTTTATGTTTCCCCAAAAACCGCTCATTCCCGTAGGTTGGGCCTTGGCCCAACAATTGATTATTTCCATTTCACCCTTATTTAATTTAAGTATAGATACCAAACCACCATTTTTGCCACTAAGATCATTTAACGCCCCTTGAGCGGCTGACCGGTTTGCAGTAAAGTGATAACTTTAGACGAGAATCATGCTATGTGGACAGCCCGACGCTCCGGCCAACTCTATCAGCGAGGTCAACATGACCATCGAACCCCTTTTGAACGGGATAGGACGCGCGTAATACATTGTCCGGCTTTTCGTCGTTTACAACGTAAAACGCAAATTTTAGGGACTGATGAAGGCGATTTTCATCGCACTCGGCTTACCCATTCGTTAGAAGTCGCGTCCATTGGCCGAAGTGTGGTGCGCCACTTAAAGCATATCCACCCTGCTGAACATAATAATTGGCTTCCCTGTGATGACATCATCAGCGTGATTTGTTTACTCCATGATATCGGTCATCCGCCCTTTGGCCATGGCGGCGAAGTCGCACTCAATTACATGATGAGTGATTTTGGTGGCTTTGAAGGCAACGGTCAAACCTTGCGGCTGTTATCAAAAATAGAAACCAGTTATGGCAAATTTGGCTTAGACCTGACACGCCGAGCATTGCTAGGCATTCTCAAATACCCTGTTCCATTAAGCCAGGTTGTGGCAAAACAATTGCCGCCCAAAATAGCTAACTTCCATAAGAGCATTCGTATCAATGACTGGCTACCGCCCAAAGGGTATTTCGATTGTGAACAAGCGGTGGTTGACTGGATTCTGGACCCTTTATCCGACGAGGAAAAAACACTGTTTCAATCACTGTCAATTGCCCCAAGCGAGCACCAACATGGTAAAGCAGCCTTTCGTAATTTTGATTGTTCGGTAATGGATATTGCCGATGATATTGCTTATGGTGTCCACGATCTAGAAGATGCTATTTATTTACGATTAATCAGTCGTGAGCAATTTGAAGACGATCCATTAATGGATGCACTCGCTGAAACAAGCTTAGCCCATCCTGATTATGCCCTTTTAGATCATTTATTTAGCCAAGAAGCCTTTGAACGCAAGCAAGCCATTGGTGAGATGGTTAACTATTTTATCACAGCCAGCCAAATAAAAATTACCGATGAAACGTTTAAACAACCCATGTTACGGCACCAAGCCAAGCTCGAACCTCAAGCAAGGGTGTTGCTGGATAACTTAATCGATTTTATTTACAAACATGTGATCGATTCCCAGGAAGCGAGAACCTTTGAATACGGTGGTCAAACCGTTATTTTACGCTTGTTTGAAGCGATTGCTTCTAACCCAACCAGCCTGCTCGATCAAAAAAACCGTGTTATCTTTAAACAAAATGCGGAAATCGATGAAGCGGCTGCCATGCGCACCGTTTGTGATTATATCGCCAATATGACAGACGAATATGCCTATCGCATGCATGAACGACTATTTGGCTTTAATACACGAACGATTTTTGAAAGATTATAAGAAATGGCGTCCCCAAGGGGATTCGAACCCCTGTTACCGCCGTGAAAGGGCGATGTCCTAGGCCTCTAGACGATGGGGACCTAGATAAAATTTTCTTGCGAATTGTCCACCCAAAATGGCGTCCCCAAGGGGATTCGAACCCCTGTTACCGCCGTGAAAGGGCGATGTCCTAGGCCTCTAGACGATGGGGACCTAGATAAACAACTCACAATAGGGTAACTCTGGTGGAGCTAGGCGGGATCGAACCGCCGACCTCTTGCATGCCATGCAAGCGCTCTCCCAGCTGAGCTATAACCCCTAAAGCGAGTGCAAGTTTACTGAGGAAGCGCACTGATGTCAAGGGATTTGAGAAAATCCATAAAGCGAATACACGAATAATACTTGGCTTTTACGTGAACGTTTGCGTGACCGTATGCGTTACCGAACAGATCCATGGCAATCAAAAATTAGTGGTTAAAAATAATAATAAAAAGTGATAGTTTGCTCCAAGTGTCCGTGCGATTTCCAACTCTATAATAGGGTCTTATTGTAGGAATAAACTAGTTCGGAAACGGAGACGGAAACGCAAACGTTCACGTATTCTCTATGAAAGGATTAAATAGATCATAACGCACTGTTTTCCCTGACCATGAACAAGTCGGAGGCAATAAAGGGGGTAGATGAACTGGCCATTTAACCACCACACGAGGACAAGGAATACTTAAAGCACACTCAATCAACTCTCTGGCATCAGCATCCGGACCAATCATCGTTTGCAAAGCCTGCAAATCTTTTTTCACCAACGCTGATTTCTGCCGTTGCGGATGCATCGGATCAATATAGATGAGGTCAATGTTTTGAGCCACATCTTTCAAAAGATCTTTCGCTTCACCCGGAATTAACTCCACTGACAAGTGTTGCTTATCTTCCGGGGACTGTCGTGAAATACCATCTAAAAGCAATGCCTGCATAACGGGATTTCGTTCAAATAAGATGACCTTTGCACCAAAACTGGCTAATAATGCCGCATCACGGCCCCAACCAGCAGTGGCGTCGATGACTGTCATCCCAGGCTTTATTTTACAGGCTTTGATGATGTCTTGGCGCTTACCTTGCGCTGTTCGTTTGCGCCAGGTTTTCCAACTAAAATCAACTTGCATGGGCTTAAATGATGCTAATTTTAGCCATAACCCCTGAGCGGTGACTTGCAGTTGATTGTTGGCTTTATTATCGATATTGAGCTTTAATTGCCGAGCGAGAGAGACGGCCTGACTTTGGTGGGATTCATCAATGCAGGCAATGGCAATCTCATCCCTCATCTTCAAAGTTTCACTTAAGGCAACAAACTAATATCAGCAACTTGCTGTAAATTAAGCTGCAACTGTCTTAATAAAGCCAAACGGTTTTGCTTAACGGCTTCTTCGTCGACCATGACCATCACCTGATCAAAAAACGTATCCACCGGTTCTTTTAAGGCAGCTAGATGAGACAAAGCCGTCTCATAATCTTTGTCACGATTGGCTTTCTGGCATTCCAATTGGGTCACTTGTAATTGTTGCCATAGCTGTTTTTCAGCCGGCTCGACGAGTTGCTTTTCATTGATATTTTCCTGATTCACGCTCGCCTGTTTGAGAATATTGCCAACCCGCTTACTAGCACTTGCCAATGATTCACAGGCCGGTGATTGAACAAAGGTAACGAGTGCGGCCATTCGTTGGCCAACGTCATAAACATCATCATTGGAAACAGCCAAGACCGCATCCACTTGATGGGGTGTTACATGCTGTGCGACCAAATGGGATTGCAATCTGTCGAGGATAAAGGGTTTGAGTTGGTCCAGCTGAGATTCTTTGCTATCGATTGTGTTTTCAAAGGATGCTTTGGCGTCGCTTATCAGTTCATTGAGCGAGAAATGAATGGGTTGTGCCAACAGCATGCGTACAATGGCTAAAGCATGGCGGCGGCATTTAAAGGGATCTTTCATCCCAGTTGGTTTTTTGCCTTGCAAAAAGATACCCACCAAGGTATCCATTCTATCCGCCAGTGATAGCAACCATCCTAAGGAAGACTGCGGTAAATCATCGGCAGCAAAGCGGGGGAAGTATTGTTCATGCAATGCTAAAGCAACCGCTTCCTCTTCACCGTCATGCTGAGCATAATAATACCCCATCAAGCCTTGCAACTCCGGAAATTCACCAACCATACCTGTCATGAGATCGCATTTGCTTAATGCGGCAACGCGCATAACCTGCTCGGCTGATAGACCCAATCGGGGTGCATAAATTGACATCACTTTTGCAATGCGCTCGGCCTTATCCTTCAAGGTGCCCATTTGTTGTTGAAAAACCACATGCCCCGTCATGGCAATATGGTCTTGCAAACAATGCTTTTTATCTTGTTCAAAAAAGAATGCCGCATCGCTTAAGCGAGCACGCATGACTTTTTCGTTGCCTTCTATCACCCGCTTTGGATCCTGGCTTTCAATATTACTAATAAAGATAAATTGATTGATAAGCTCACCGGATTCTTTTTTGAGCGCAAAACTTTTTTGATGGGATTGCATCGATGCAATTAATGCCTCGGCTGGCACCTCGAGAAAACGCTGGTCGAAATTAGCACATAAGGCAACCGGCCACTCCACAATTGAGGTCACTTCATCAAGCAATGATTGAGGCATCACTGCATTGGCATGGTGTTTCTTGGCTAACGCGTGAATTTGTTCATGAATCATGTGTTGACGTTTAGCAAAATCAACCACCACAAACGCTTGATGTAACTGGGCTTCATAGGTTTCAGGTGATTGAATTTCAATGGCTTGCGGCGCATGGAAACGATGGCCATGGCTAAACTTATCCGCGTTCACACCAAATAATTGGCAAGGAATAACGCGGCCTCCATACATCATCAGTAACCAATGAACGGGCCGAACAAACGAGTCATCCCCTGCTCCCCAGCGCATGGGCTTGGCAATCGGTAGTTGACTGAGTGCTTCCTCAAATAAAGCCGGCATCACTTCCTGGACGGGTTTGCCTTTGATCGTTTGGTTAAATACCAACCAACTACCCTTATCCGTCTCCAACGTTTCAAGGTCAGAGGGGCTAACACCGCATGATTGCGCAAACCCGATTAATGCTTTACTGGGATGGCCCGATTCATCATAAGCCGCCGCCAACGCTGGTCCGCGTCGTTGGTTGGTTTGCTCTGGTTGCTCCGCCGCAAGCTGCTTAATGTATATCGCCAGCCGTCTGGGTGATGCATAGGCTAAGACCGCTTGGTGTACTAATTGATGCTTTTGCAATAGCCCTGAAATGGCCGCTTGCAAGGCATCCGAAAGTGATTTAACCGCCGCTGAGGGCAACTCTTCGCACCCGAGTTCAAATAAAAAATCTTGCATCATTGTTCCTCTTTTGTGCGAAGTAGGGGAAATCCTAACGCCTCTCGGGACTCATAATAGGCTTGGGCCACTGCTCGGGATAACTGCCGAACGCGTAAAATAAATCGTTGCCTTTCCGTTACTGAAATCGCGTGCCGCGCATCTAATAGGTTGAATGTATGGGAGGCTTTCATCACCATTTCATAGGCAGGCAATGGCAATTTGACCTCAATCAGACGATTGACTTCCTGCTCGTAAAAATCAAACTGCTTGAACAGTTCATCAACGTTTGCGTGTTCAAAATTATATGTGGACATTTCCACTTCGTTTTGATGAAACACATCACCGTAAGTAATCACACCCTGCTCGGTTTCACACCAAGGTAAATCAAAGATATTATCCACATTCAACACATACATGGCAATCCGCTCAAGCCCATAGGTTAACTCACCCATAATCGGCTTACAGGTCAACCCCCCTGCTTGTTGAAAATAGGTGAATTGGCTAATCTCCATGCCGTTTTGCCACACTTCCCAGCCCAAGCCCCAAGCGCCCAACGTCGGCGATTCCCAGTTATCTTCGACAAAACGAATATCATCGGTTAAGGGATCGGTGCCTAAGGCTATCAAAGAATTCAAATAACGCTGTTGAATATCAATGGGAGAGGGTTTCATCACCACTTGCAATTGGTAGTAGTGTTGCAAGCGATTGGGGTTTTCACCATAGCGACCATCTGTCGGCCTGCGCGAGGGTTGCACATAAACCGAATACCAAGGCTCCGGACCAATCGCTTTCAAAAACGTCGCCGGATGAAATGTCCCGGCCCCTACTTCCATATCAAGCGGTTGGAGCACAACACAGCCTTGATCCGCCCAAAATTGTTGCAGCGTTAAAACGATATCTTGAAATGACGTGATTTTCTTTCGTGTCATGAGCCTAAGCCAGTCCGAGTAATTAAGATGGGTAGGATAGAATCTGCTCGCAAAAAAATCAATCCTTCAGCGGATAATTCCTACCTCATCACCATGAAAAAGTCTAATTATCTCTTACGTGAATGTTTGCGTTACCATAACCATTACCGAACTTAAGCAGGTCAGCTGAAACTTTGAAGTCATTTGGGCGTATTGCGGTAACGGTTACGGTAACGCAAACGTTCACGAATATTACATTTTTGGCCCTGGCATCAAGGATTATATCGGCCAATCGGTTTCATGATACGCACTTTCCCAAAAAAGCCACTCTAATTGGCTTGATTTAATAAACGCCTCAACCATTTGCTTAGCTGTTTTATCGGACGCCTCTGCTCCCAGCTCATTAGCAATATTAACCGCACATTGGACGGATTCTTCGAATGCCTCGCCCGAATATAACTGGATCCAATCCGCATAAGGGTGATTGGGGTGAAGTGCTGCTAGCATTTGCTTGCCTACTTCATGGTAGATATAAAAACAGGGCAAAAGGCCTGCGACCGCTTCCTCAATGGACGATATGCTCGCCATGCGCAGGAGGTAATTGGTATACATAAAGCACGCTGGACTGGGATTTTTCCTCGATAAAAGGTTACTATTTAGCCCCTGATAATGGTTGATATAGCCAACGTGAAGGTCGCGCTCAGCCTGGATAGCGCCCAGGGCAAATTGAATAAACTGGGTCGCATGAGGGTGATGTTGGAGCCTTGCAGCAGCCATGGAGAGCGCCCGCGAATAGTCACCTAAATAGAGCGCATCTTGGATGATATACACCATAAATGTCTGTTGCGATAATGTGCCAGCTTTTAGTTCAAGATTAAATGGATGGCAGTAAATTGCTTCTAAAATGGGCTGGGTTGCTTGAAGCATTTGGTTAATGATCATGACATCGATTTCCTAAAAAATAAAAGTGATCAATGGGGCCATTGCCTTTGCCAAGAGAATAATCTTTTCCCGATTCAATCGCTCGACTAATATAGTGTTTAGCGGTCTTAACCGCATCTATCAAAGTTAGGCCTTGTGCTAAATAAGAGGCAATGGCAGAAGACAAGCTGCATCCTGTCCCATGGGTATTTTTTGTTTCCACCCGTTTCTCTTCAAACCAATGACATTGATTGGCTTTAACGTCATAAAGCACATCGGGGGCAACGGATGCATTAAGATGGCCTCCTTTGATGAGAACATGGATGTCATAGGCTTTGCCGAGTTCAACTGCAGCAGCTTGCATTACCGCTTTATTGGTAATTTCGTATTGTAACAATTGTTCTGCTTCAAAGAGATTGGGGGTTATTAAATGCACTAAGGGGAATAAATCCTCTTTTAGCATTGTCATCGTCTCCATGTGCAATAACAACGACCCATCCTTGGCTACCATCACGGGATCAAACACCACCGGATTTGGCTTAAAACTGGCTAGCGTCTTACAAATCACCTTGATAATCCGCTGATCATGGAGCATGCCAATTTTAACCGCATTGATAGTCACATCGGTAAACACCGATTCGAGTTGTTGTTGGACAAAATCCGCGCTTACCGCTTCAATGGTTTGTACCCCTTGGGTGTTCTGAGCAACGAGTGCTGTCACCACGGCCGCCGCATAGCCTCCTGTGGCAGAAATGGCTTTGATATCGGCATGAATCCCAGCCCCGCCTGAAGGGTCTGTCCCGGCAATGCTTAAGACACAAGCTAAATTAGATTGCTTCATAATCTTCTCGCTTTGGAAATTGTGATAATGCATCAACAAAATGCATTTTAAAGGAACCAGGTCCCATGGCATGTTTCGCCGCTAATTCACCACAGACACCATAAAAATTGATAGCAGCACGAGCGGCAACATGGGGATCGCTTTCCACCCCATGAAATGCCGCGATGACTGCGGTCAATAAACACCCTGAGCCGGTGATGAAGGGCATAATCGGTACCCCGCGTTCACATCGGTTAACCTTATCGTTTGTAACAATCACATCGGTTTTGCCAGTGATAGCCACCGTTGCCTGTAATTTCGTTGACAGCCCGTGAGCTGAATCAATGACATCACTGCCGTTTAGGGTGGAATCCACCCCTTTGGTGGTTTGCATCTTCCCGCATAAGGCTAATATCTCACTGGCGTTACCGCGAATAGTGGCAAATTGATATTGTTCCAACAAACTTAAGCACGTTGTTGTTCGATATTGACTGGCTCCTGCTCCCACGGGATCAAAAATCAGGGGTTTATTCATCTCATTAGCCGCCCTACAGGCGGCTTCACATAACCGAATAAAGGGTTCATCTAACGTCCCGAGGTTTATCACCACACACTGTGCTATCCGGACCAAGTCGCGCACTTCCTCCATTGCATGCGTCATGATGGGAGATGCGCCCACACTTAGTAGGCCATTGGCTATAAAATCCATGGTGACGTAATTGGTCAGGTTTAAAACCAAAGGCCGTTGTTGTTTGATTGCTTCCACCAGGGTAGCTATTTGCTTATACATGGTCTTTTCCTTTTCGTATTTGTTGAATCAATTGGCTAGCCGCTCGCGAAGGGCTCGGATGGTCATGAAGCGCGCTGACTACAGCAATGCCGGCAGCGCCTTGTTTTATGACCTCGCAGGCATTGTCATGGGTAATACCCCCAATAGCGACCACGGGATGGTGGCTTTTTTGCACGACTTCTTTTAACCCCGCTAAACCCCAAATGGTTTGACAATCAGTTTTTGTTTGACTGGGAAAAACGGCACTGGCAGCCACATAATCAAGCGCTTCCAATTGATTGGCAACGTTTAGTTGTGCCAACGATTCAATGGAATAGCCAATTAATTTATCTGATCCAAGTAACGCGCGTGCCCGTGCTGGACTGCAATCCGATTGGCCAATATGTACCCCATCCGCATCGATTTCTGCCGCTAATGCCACATAATCATTGATGATCAAAGGAACGGAATAAGGCGAAAGGAACTGTTTGATGGCGATCGCTGTTTTGCGAATGACAGGCAATGGATTGGTCTTATCACGATACTGAACAGCGGTCACACCCCCTTCAATAACTTGGCCAAGAAAATCGAGGTAGGCCGGCAGGGAGTCGTGTTGGTAGTTAGTGACTAAGCATAGCGCTAGTGAGTCTATCATGGTCTTTCTCCTTTTGAAGAAGGAGAAAGTTTAGCAATAGGGCTTAAAGCCACATCACTAAACTCACGCTCCCTCCGCAGGCATTACCCAGTGCAGGTTCTAAGGGTTTTTCTCAGCTTCGCATGCGCAAAGCACCCCTGGTGATTTTGCCGAGATTGTAAGAGCTTCGAGATGGGATGTCAATTACACCCCCAAGAACTTCAAGGCCCAAATTATCCTTACGTAAACGTTTGCGTTACTGTAACCGTTACCGAACCTAGCCAGGTCAACCAACACTCTGAAAAATTTGAGTATTTTTCGGTAACGAAGACGGTAACGCAAACGTTCACGAGTAGATTGCTCTTTATTTCCTTATTAAAAGAACTAAAATAGGTGTGAATATAAAGTTAAATTAATAGCAACTTGATGGTATTATTGTCGACGGTCCCTCCTCTCCCGACGTGCCGCGACTCGTTCGCGGCATCCAGAAATGCATACTAGGACACCAATGGTTCTGGTAAAACGGTACATCGTCCTGGATACCGCGCATAAAGCGCGGTACGTCGGGGGTTTAAATTTCGCTTAGATTGCTGAGAAACAAGTGATGGCAAGTCGGGAGTGGGGAGAACAAATGATAATCTATACTCCTATATAATAAAATTTTTAGTGTTCTAAAACCATGACCTACCAAATCAATGTAATCGGCGCTGGTCGCTTGGGGCAGCACTGGCTGGCTGCGCTTTCTTCCCAAGACGACATCCATATTCAACAAGTTGTCAGTCGTCACCTGGCTGCATCGGAAAGCAATTGGCCGGTGGTTGATTCGATTGATAAGCTAAAATCGGCAGATATCACCTTTCTTTGCGTGGAAGATGACGAGATTGCTTCCGCCATTGAGGCCCTAGCACGCCACTCAAAAATCCCCCATCAATCCATTTTTGTTCATTGCGCGGGCAGCTTAAGCAGCGATATATTATCGCCATTAGCCAATCTTGGCGCACTGGTTGCCAGTGTTCATCCATTAAGAGCGTTTACCCGACAAATCGATGCCAACGCGTTCCACCGCTGTCCTGTGAGCCTTGAAGGGGATCCCTTAGCGATTAATCAACTCATCCCCCTTTTACAAAATTTGGGGGCACAGCCTTTTGTCATCGATAAATATCAGAAAATGCTTTATCACAGTGCATGCACCCTCGCAAGCAATGGCCTTGTTGGCTTAGCCCATGCAGCCAATAAGCTATTTCAAACCTGTCGAATCGACAATCGCTTAGCCAATCATTTAACCTTATCCTTGATGTCAGCGAGTTTAAACAACTGTCATCACAATAACCATTTGCTCGATGCATTAACGGGGCCTATTGTTCGAGGAGATAAGCACACCGTCCAATCACACCTAGAGACCCTTGCTTCTCATCCGGATATCCTAATGCTTTACCGGCAACTAAGTGAACAACTATTATCTTTAATCAATGCACAGGATTCATTAGAAAACTGGCTTGAAAAGGACGTTAACAAATCATCCTAACAGATTTAGGATTTACGCAAAAAAGCCAAGGTCGAGGCATAAAAAGTTTTTAATGAGGGAGTTTAGATACACTAAATGACCGAATTGGAAACTATTTATAACGAAGAGATTGGCGTTTTGCGTAAATCCTGGGATTTTTACTTTTCAACCCCGGGGCTGTATAATCATTGGTTTCATAACCATGAGAAACCCTGGTGTTCTCTCACAAAGGCTGTAGTGAAATGACCAAGCTCATCGATATCCCTGTTGTTATTGAAAGTGGCAGAAAATACCAAACCGAGCAGGGGTTTTCTGCGATCAAAGATGGGGTAAAAACTTCCCACCAAGCCCATGAACGCTTACCTAAACCCAAATGGCTGAGGGTGATAGGTCATACCAGTGAAAAATATAAAATGGTCAAAGCGGAAGTCGACAAACATCGATTAGCCACCGTGTGCGAGGAAGCCAAATGTCCTAACATCGGTGAATGTTGGTCGCATGGAACCGCTACAATCATGTTAATGGGGGCTGTTTGTACCCGAGCGTGCCGATTTTGCTCCGTGGATACCGGCAATCCGCGTGGATGGCTTGATAAAGATGAGCCTGAAAAAGCAGCGCATTCTGTTGAGGTGATGAATTTAGATTATGTGGTGCTAACGTCGGTGAATCGAGACGATCTTCCCGATGGCGGTGCCCAACATTATGCCGACGCCATCCGAGCGATTAAAAATCGCTGCCCCAAAACCAAGGTGGAAGCCTTAACCCCCGATTTTCAAGGGGACGAAAAAGCGGTTGCCACCCTGCTCGATAGTGGTGTGGATGTGTTTGCCCAAAACGTTGAAACCGTGGAGCGATTAACCCACCCCGTTCGCGACAACCGTGCTGGCTACTGGCAAACCATCAATGTGTTAGCCTATGCCAAACGCTATCGCCCCGATGTACTGACCAAAACCAGTTTGATGCTGGGGCTTGGTGAAACCGATGAAGAAATTGTGGCTTGCATGCACGATCTTCGCGCCAATGATATCGATATCCTAACATTAGGCCAATACCTTCAACCCACCCGCAACCACCTACCCGTTGTTCGCTATGTCACCCCCGAACAATTCAAGCAATTCCGAGAAATTGGCCTTGCTATGGGATTTTTTGAGGTAGCATCCGGCCCACTCGTGCGTTCAAGTTACCGGGCTGACAGGGTATTTAAGAAGAACAATTTGGACTTATAACGACCGCATAAAAGCCAATTCATTGTTATTCGCTGATAAATTGGGTATATTGGATCAGTTATTAACTTATTTCTTCGGGAGTAACTCTATGAATAAATTGATAGGCTTAGCCGCAGGCGCCACATTAGCATTATCCTCATCGGCTTTTGCTTTTACCCCTATGTATCTAACCACCCACAACAATACCAGTGTCGAATCAAATGCTTGGGTCAATGGTCAACCATCCCCCTACCCAACCAAACCAAATTCAACCAAACAAGTGGTTTGGGGGCTTGTTCAACTAGCTTGCGCGCCGATTATTGTCAATGGGACATGTTCAGCGGATGTTAAAATGGAAACAAACACAGCTCACCCTGTGACGCTAGGCAGGCTTACGATGGATCTTCGATCCGGTGTTATCACCCCAGCCGTTGTGGCAGCAAATGGATATCGTTTGACTGTTAATGGTCCTGGTGAAGTGACATTGACAAAGGACTAAGTCAGTCGATTGCTTAGTTCCCCGTATTACGGCTTCGCCTAATACGGGCTAAGATATTATGAGACGCAATAAATTAGACCACACAAAAATAGTAACCCGCATTAGCAAAGCGTAATGCGGGTACCAATCTTATATCATCACATAGATTGAGAGGGACTAGAATGCTGCTCATCTTCCGCTTCTTCATCACCCGACTCGTTGCTTTGAGATGATGTTTCTAATTCGGTTGGCGTAGCATCCATAGGTAGAACATCTTGTTGCTCTTCACCGGAAAATTCTGATGTTTGCATACTCTCTGGACTGTTTCCAACCGCATCATTGACCATTGATAGGTATAATGTATAAGCCACTTCAGGAGTGCAAAGATCACTTTGCATCAACATACCCATCGTGCTTTGAGAACTGACAAACGCTACTGTGACAACATGAAAGTGATCATCATGCGGATCAAAAACATGGACATGACTGCCATGATTAACTTGTGCCCCACTGGCAAAAAACGATTGTTTGCTAACTGCCGCAGGTGGCTGAGTTGGTTGTGTTGAAAACATAGAACTTAATGAACTACCCATTTGAATACTCCTTTAGTTAAAAAAACTTGGCCATTATTGGGAATATCCATCGGACTGTCAATAGCGTATATTTGCGGTACCAGTGTCTGCATAGGAAAGAAAATTTTTACTTTTACGGTAACGCAGACGGTAACGCTAACGTTCACGAATTTAGTAATCGATATGCACGTGAACTCATCAAGAACGTTGATTGGTATAGATTGCTTCGCTTTGCTCGCAAAGACGGAGCTTCTAAAAAATTGTCTGTACAAATTTGGACGCAGGTAAAAACCCACATTTAAATTGAAAAAAAAGCCGCAAAAGCGGCTTTTTTTAAACAACAGCTTGAATTACTTCTTCATGGCTGGCTTTTCATCAACGCCATCCATTTTCCAAACGATTTGGCCGCCGAGTAAGTGGGCATGGGCATCTGCTCGACCATTAACATTGAACGTACTCGTTCCAATAAACTGCGTCTTGTTGATAGGTGGCTTATTAGCTGCCCATAGGTAGGTATAACCCACGTCAACACCAATATCAGGACGTGCTTGATAATGACCGCCCACAGAAAGAGCCCAACGATCGTCATCAGGCAAGCGGACTGTTCTGAACGCATCCCTTGTTGGCGTTTGGTCATAGCCACCACCAAAGGTTACCATCAACTTCTCATTGACTTTGACGTTAGCACCCAGTGCGCCCCGCCATGCATTGCGATAGTTTTCGCTCGAGCTGGAGTTAGCGACTACATTAAACACTTGCCCTGCTGGAGCAGTTGAAACACCCGATGCGGCCACATTTTTAAGTTGGATTGTTCGTAGGACATTCCATCCGGTGAACACAACTGAGCCTAGTAAAGCAACACGCTCATTAACATCTTGATAAGCACTCAAAGTCACAACTTCTGGAAATTCAATCCGATTACTTTGCAAGTTATTGACTCTGAAAGTACCATTTGCCCAGGTTGCAGCAGCAAGAACATTCGTTGCGGTATTTGCCAAAGGACCTCTTAATTCACTATACCCATTAAATTTGTGTTTGACCTTTGATTCATAGTTTAAACCCACTCTGGTGTGATTATCATTAAAGACAAGCATACCACCCGCATGAAAGCCAACCCCTGTGGAATGGCCTTTATTATAACTCAAAGAATCTAAGCCTGTAGGGTTATTGATGCCAGTTTGTAACGTAGAAATGAAACTGGCCAACGCTGGTGAACCAAGATATTGATTAAATTTAACTTTCGCATATTGCAAATCGATCCCTGCGCCTAAAAAGAAATGCTCCGTCAGTTTACCACCAATTGAAGGTGATAGATTCACGACTAGCAACTCGCTCTTTTCCGCGGCATAGCGAACGGGAGTGGTTGAATCCCATAAGGTAGATAAACCAAAGGGGGAAACCAAGCTTAGACCAAAGGTCACTGTGTCGGTTAAAGGACGCGCATAATGGAAGGATGGAACAAAAGCATTCTCAGCGCCATCAATATTATTGAATGTCTGACGATAGGTGAGGACGGTGCCTGGAACTGCAGGATTTGGAGTCGTATAAACCGTCCTACCCGACACTTTCGACGTAGGAAACACACCCACCCCACCAAACACCGCCTGCTGATCGTGGATCAAGGCCAAACCAGCTGGGTTGAACCAAGCCGTTGAGGCGTCTCGGGCTTCTGCTGCCACACCGGCGCCGAAGTTTCCGACGGAGTAGCCATTGCTTTCGGTGTACAATGAAAATCCACCCGCTTGGGCGGTTGTGCTCGCAATTACAGCAAGGACCGCTGAACTGACTAGTGTACGAATGGGTTTATACATGTGTTTCACACTAAACTCCTGTTAAAAATTATGTCTGACGTGTTTAAGACGAACTAATCCATCATAAAATAATTTAATAGGAATTCAAATGAAAAATAATAAAAATACCTTTATTTTCTAATTACATAGGCATTTATTTTTCACTAAGATACATCCAAAGCCACCATGGATTATTTTGAGCCAGATATACCATCCCCCCCCTACCTGGCATTCTTCTATTGAGCTGGCCACAGCAAACATGGTATTTTTAACCCTTTTGAGGTTAGCGAGTCATCCATGCCTTTTATTGTTTGTAAATTTGGCGGCACCTCCGTGTCAACAGCTGAAAATTGGCACAATATTGCCACGATTTGCCGCCAACATCATGGTCAAAATCACCAAGTGATCGTTGTCTGCTCGGCATATAGCCAGGTCTCCAACTTGCTGGAAAAAGCCATTGAAGCAGCCCTTGTAAACCAATATCAGTCGATTGTTGAGGACATCAAACAAAAATATCAATCGCTACTCGCGGACTTATCCTTAGAGTCATCCCTTCTTTCCACTTGGTATGAGCAGTTGGAAAAATGGCTGCAAGGCATTGCCCTCTTAGGAGAAGCCTCACCCAAAACCCATGCCAACATTCTCGCTCTGGGTGAGCTGATGATGTCACAATTAGGACAAGCCTTTCTTAGCAAACAAGGCTTAGACTCTGACTGGTTGGATGCTCGCCAGCTATTAACCACACGTCATCAGCCTGGTGGTCATGCGATCAACTACTTGGCAGCTCGTTGCCAGGCCGAACCCAATCCAACGCTCATCAAAAAATTAACAGATGACGGCAAGCAAGTGTATGTCACCCAAGGGTTTATTGCCCATAATGAAGAAGGCGAAACGGTGCTCTTAGGGCGAGGTGGCTCCGATACTTCCGGTGGCCTAATCGCTGCAACAGTCGAAGCAAAAGCCTGTGAAATATGGACGGATGTGCCGGGGATTTATACGGCCAACCCGTATGAGTTGCCTAACGCACGTCTATTGAAGCAATTAAATTATGATGAAGCCCAAGAAATTGCCACCATGGGGGCTAAAGTGTTGCATCCTAATTGCATTCCCCCCGTGCGTGCTGCCAACATCCCGTTATCGGTGAAATATACCCGACTACCGGAGCATCCTGGAACCAAAATTGGCCTTGAAACGGATGAATATGCCCCGCCGATTAAATCGATTCAATTGAAAAACAACGTTATGCTCCTGTCCATTGATACCTTAACCATGTGGCAACAAGTTGGATTTTTAGCCGATGTATTCCAAGCCTTCAAAACCTACGGGTTTTCGGTCGATCTGCTCTCTTCGTCTGAATTTAATGTCACCGTGTCGTTGGATAACAGCGCCAAATTGCAAGACCCACGCGCATTAAAACAATTGGTGAATGCGTTAAAACAATTTGGTCATGTGCGCATCATTGAACCCTGCTCAGCGGTGAGTTTAGTAGGCCATCGCATCCGCACGGTTTTGCCCCAATTGGGGCCAACATTAGCCCTTTTTGATGCCCAACAAATTTATATGATGTCGCTCGCTTCCAATGATTTGAATTTAACCTTTGTGGTGGATGAATCACAAGCGACGAAGTTATGTCAAAAATTGCATGCGTTACTCATCGAAAACAACCCGCAAAGTTATTACTACTCGAAAAGTTGGCGAGAAGAATTTGGTGAGGTGGAATCCTTGCCAACGCCCTGGTGGGAGGAAAAAAAAGCTGCTTTGTTAAAACTGGCGAAAACCCAATCCCCGGCATATGTGTATGATTTAGAAACAATCGCTCAACAAGCGAGCAAACTAAAACAACTGACTGCCATTGATACGCTATATTATGCCATCAAAGCCAATCCCAATCCGGCAATCTTGAAGCAATTAGCCAGCCAAGGGGTCCGCTTTGAGTGTGTATCAAAAGCTGAGATTGACCATGTGCGTAAGACATTGCCCAAATTAGCCGCTGACCACATCCTTTTTACCCCCAATTTTGCAGCAAAGCAAGAATATGACTATGCCTTAAATTTGGGGTGCCATGTCACCATTGATAATGCCTACCCCCTCCTCCAATGGCCGGATCTATTTAGCCAGAAAGCCATCCTCCTTCGCATCGACCCAGGCAGTGGGGCTGGCCACCATAAATATGTTTGTACCGGTGGCAATGAATCGAAATTTGGCATTGTCCAAGACCAATTGACCCAACTCAAAGACCATTGCCAACAACACCACATCACCATTAAAGGCTTACACGTTCATTCTGGCAGTGGCATATTAACCCCCGAACTCTGGCAAAAAACTGCTTTGATGCTAGCAGAAATCGCTCAGCAATTGCCCGATGTCAGCGTGATTAATTGCGGTGGCGGTTTAGGAATTGTGGAAAAACCCGGGCAAACACCGCTTGATTTAGTTGCCTTAAATGAGGCGTTATTAGCCATCAAAGCCCAGTACCCTCACTTGCAGTTTTGGCTAGAACCCGGTCGCTACTTTGTCGCGGAAAGTGGAGTGATTCTTGCCAAAGTGACCCAACTCAAACAAAAAGGCGATGTTCGCTTTATCGGCATTGAAACTGGGATGAATTCGCTGATACGTCCTGCTTTGTATGGGGCGTATCACCCGATTTTCAATTTAACGAAGTTAGATAAACCGATTGCCTTGATGGCAAATATCGTTGGCCCGATTTGTGAATCGGGCGATACGTTAGGGTATGATCGGGGAATGCCCACCACCGAAGAAGGCGATGTTATCCTCATTGCCAACACTGGCGCTTATGGATATTGCATGGGTTCACACTACAATTTGCGCCCACCAGCTCATGAGTTAACGTTATGACCATCCTGGATGCCAAGCAACGGCAAGACGCCACCGATCCGACCCGATCCTTTTTGGTGCAAGCGCCTGCAGGCTCCGGCAAAACAGAAATGCTCTCCCAACGGTTTTTGCGCCTATTATCAACGGTCAACGCCCCTGAGCAAATCATTGCCCTCACCTTTACCCGAAAAGCCGCCAGTGAGATGCGCGAACGGATTATCCTTGCCCTCAAACGGGTTGCTGCTGGACAAGAGCCGCAATCGTCTCACCAACAACAAACCCATGATTTTGCAAAAGCAGTCCTTGCCCAAGATGCGCGTTGTCAATGGCAAATACTCAATCAACCCGCTCGCTTAAAAATCATGACCTTGGATGCCTTATGCCAATCCATTTGCCAAGCCATGCCCATCCAAGAAAAAGCCATACCGTTTGCTAACATCACCGAAAATGCCGACTGGTATTGCCGACAGGCCGCCCGGCAATGCATTGAATATGCGTTGAAGGAGTCACACTGGCAAACACCCATGTCGGGGTTATTATTGCATCTGGATAACCGCGTGGATAAGCTCATTGACTTATTTGCTGATATGCTCATGCAGCGTGAACAATGGATGCATTTGGTTTTAAGCGCTCAATCCGCGCCCAAAGAAGCCTTTGAGGAAGCGTTAGCCTTAATTGAACGGCACACCATTGATCGCTTTATCGATGTGACACCTGTCGAAATCCGAAGCCGACTACAACAATTAGCCCAACAAGCGGCATGCGTGGATGATAAAATCAATTCGCCCCGCGAGCCGTTAAGATTCTGGTCTGAGTTTAGCCATTTAGACAAGACCATATTACATGGCCTCGCTTCCTTATTGCTTACCGGAAAAGACGAACTTCGCAAGCAATTTGACCACCATGTGGGGGTGAGCAAAACAAGTTGCCATAATGAAAGTCTGTACCAACAAATCAAAGAAGACTCGATGAGTTTGCTAGAAACATTGGCTGAAAACCCCGATTTTGTTGATGCATTGATTCGAGTGAAAAATTTACCACCCAGTCAATACGATGATAATCAATGGACCATTTTAGCGTATTTATTGCAACTGTTACCGCTTTTAGCCGCCCACTTGCAAGTGTTGTTTGAAGAAGATGAAGTCCTTGATTTTACGGCAGTCTCCCAACAAGCCATTAGCGCCTTAGGCGATGAGCAAACACCAACCGATCTCGCCCTTTATTGGGACAATTCCATTCATCACTTACTCATTGACGAATTCCAAGATACCTCAATCCAACAATATCAGTTAATCGAAAAACTGGTGGCTGGATGGCAGCAGAACGATGGCAAGACATTATTTTGTGTGGGCGATCCCATGCAATCGATTTATCGCTTTCGCCAAGCCGAAGTCGGTTTATTTTTAAGAGCTCGCTATCATGGCATAGGTCCGGTGAAATTGGACTATTTACAATTAAAAATGAATTTTCGCTCCTGCGAACAAATTGTCAGCTGGTTTAACCAAGCATTTACCCCCATTTTTCCTGCCCAAGAAGACATTGAATTAGGCGCGATTAGTTTTTCCAATTCAGAGCCCGCCTTGCCTGCCATAGAAGATAGCTTCATTCAAGCCGCTTCCTATGATGACAAAGTGCAGGAGGCCGAAGCAATCGTTGAAAATATCGAGCTGTTACTTAAGACCTATCCCCAAGATACCATTGCCTTATTGGCACGTTCACGCAACCATCTTCGCCCCATATTGGCGTTATTAAGAGAGCAACGCATCCCTTTTCAAGGCGTCGATATGGACTTATTGACCACCCTACCCCACATCCAAGATGTTTGGAGCCTAACGACCGCTTTGCTCAATCCCGCGAATCGGCTCAGTTGGTTTGCATTGATGCGCGGACCGTTTTGTGGGATTAAACTCGATGATTTATTACAAATCGGCAAAGCATCGCGGCATCGCCCTATTTATGAGGTGCTTGCCAATTTAGAGGATTTAAACGAAATCTTGACCGAAGACGGGGTTAAGCGCGCTCGTTATTTTTTCCAAATCATGAGCCAAGCACTCCGGCAGCGTTATCATAAACCCTTATCCTTATGGATCTGGGAAACTTTTCACGCATTTCAAGGACCGTCGCTTTTCCAAGCCAACGAAATTGCAGATTTGGAACAATATTGGCAATTGTTAACCAAGCACGATAAAGCCGGTACCATTGATGATGTCAATTATTTTCGCAAGCAACTGGATGCCCTATATGCCCAACAAAGCCAAGCCTGCCCATTGCAAGTGATGACTATCCATAAGTCCAAAGGATTAGAGTTTGATACGGTTATTTTACCGCAACTCAGTGCCACCAATGCCAACCATGACCGTCCATTACTAAGATGGCTGAAATTGCCGCGTGAACAGCAAGCCCCTTTATTTTTATTGGCCCCAATCAAAGCCTCCGATCAGGAGCGCTGCCCACTGTATGATTTTCTTTCCAACCTGGATCAAGAGAAAGAACACTTTGAAAAGCAGCGATTATTGTACGTGGCTATAACCCGTTCGAAAAAGCGTTTATGTTTATCCGGCATTAAAAAGGTGGCAAACTCAAGTTTTCAGTCCTTGCTGAAACATATCGATTTTGAGCCATGCGAAAACCAAGAAAATAGACAACACCAAACACCGCCGTTAACGCTTTATCGAATTGACGATACATTAGTCGAGAACTACCGTCCAAAGACCGTGATTTTCCAGTCGTCTTTTCAAGCCAAGGATCGGTTGGATAATTATGCGTCTGTCGTTGGCTCCGTCGTGCACTTGCTTTTGCAACAAGCAGTCGATAATCACTGTCAACATTTAGAGCAATTAAATTGGGGGCCAGCGCATCATGCCATTCAACAACAAGTCGTCCATCTGCCTTTGCAGCAATCCATTGAGAAGCAATGCCTGTCACTGATTACTCAGTTTTATGCCTGCCCAACGGCGCAATGGCTGATTAAACCCCGACAAAAAGCCTATGCCGAATATCCCCTCCTCGTTCAATCTGACGAAAAACCCAAACAGCAAATTATCGACTTGTTTTTTTATGACGAGGATCAAGGTTGGTGGGTGATTGATTATAAAACGTCAAGCTTTGAAGACAACAAACACACCGATTATGTTAACCAGGTCAATGGCTATGCACATGCGTTAAAACAGTTATTATCCCTTGAACAAATCCGCTGCGGGGTTTATTATCTTGGCGACAACAAATGGATGCATTGGGTAAATTAGATACATTTGAGCGAGTCAACTGGGTACTGCGGACTAGTCCTGCGTGAGGGACAGCTTTTTAAACAAATGTTATTAGTATTATAGTTATGACCTTAATGTGTAATCCGACGTCCCGCGGCTTGTCCCTGAGGGATAGACACTTTTTAAAACAGAGTATTCGCATAATATATTGGCATAATGTTTAACCCGACGTCCCGCGGCTTGTCCGCGGGATCCAGGGATTTCGACCGATATGTTGTTATTTAGTACAGACAGAGATCTCTGGATACCGCAGACAAGCCGCGGTACGTCGGCGTTTGAGGATAAGTCTAAGATTCAACAAAAGTATCCATCCCTCAGGGACAAGCCGCGGGACGTCGGCAGTTGAGGATAAGTCTAAGCTTATAAAAAGTGTCTACCCCCTGGAGCAAGCTGCGGCTGGTCGGGGAAGAGCGATTATCATCAATGCCACCATCAAGTTGTTTTATTTATGATTAACAAAAATCCAAAATGATATTTTTTAAGCGAACATATTATGAATGACACCATAAATCACACGATTGAATCATTAGTCATACCCAGCCAACAGCAGACTTTGAAAGAACTGGGTGTAACCTGCCAAGTAAATTTGCAAAACGACATCATTAAGATTGAGCTAAATGCTGGGTTTCCGTTATCGTTGATTGAGACCGAAATTGATGCAGCAATTGGTGGCATTGCTCGAGAATTAGGGCAGCATGGGCAAATCAAATTAATGTACACCAGCCAGATTCGCCCCCATTTATGCCAATTACCAGGCCAAATGTTAAAAGGCGTGAAAAACACCATCGCTGTAGCCTCAGGCAAAGGCGGTGTCGGTAAATCAACGGTCAGTGTCAATCTTGCTTGTGCATTAGCCAAACGTGGTGCTCGTGTGGGGATTTTAGATGCGGATATTTATGGGCCAAGCTTACCCACGATGCTCGGAGGACGTCAACCGGTCACATTGGATGGTGACTTCTATCAGCCCATTGTGGCTCATGGGGTGCAAGCCATGTCGATGGGTTATTTAAGCCATGATGAACAAGCGTTGATATGGCGTGGACCGATGCTAGCCAAGGCCTTGGTTCAGATGCTAAATATCACCCAGTGGGATAACCTCGATTATCTTATCATTGATTTACCTCCCGGAACGGGCGATATTCAATTAAGTCTTGTTCAAAAAATCCCCTTAGCAGGGGCTATCGTGGTGAGCACACCACAGAACGTCGCTCTTGCCGATGCGCAAAAGGCCTTGAATATGTTTACAAAAACTAATATCCCGCTCTTAGGGGTTGTGGAAAATATGAGTATCCATACTTGCTCAGCATGCGGTCACCAAGAGGCCATTTTTGGTGAGCAGGGATTGGGTGAATTAAGCCAACAATACCAAGTGCCCATTTTAGCAAAGCTGCCTTTAGACAAATCCATTCAATCCGATTGTGACAAGGGTCATCCCACTGCTTTAAAGGAAAACCCTTTAGCCGACCAATTTTTGGCGTTGGCCACCAACGTTTGCCTGCAATTAAGCCGACGTCCCTTAGGCTACCAAGATAGAATGCCGCCTGTGGTTCAAGGTTAACTTCTTGGAATTGACATTTAGAAAATTAAGCATCGAAGTAGATTCTAAGATCGTACTGGATTGCTTCGCCGCCGCTACGCGCCGGCTCGCAACGACGACGAAGTTTGCTCGGGACGTTTTTCAAGGTCCGTATAAAAGCTCACAACGACGGGAATAAATATCGCCTTCGAAATAAGGATTTACCTGCTTCCTAAAGGATTTAACCTTGCTGGTTGCGTTGGCGCTCTCGCTTGTCATATTTTTGTTGACGACGCTTATCAATCACTGACTGCACTTCCGAGCCAATGTGAGGCTCGCCGCGCTGTTGTGCCAATTCACTTTGCCGTTGACGCTCAGCAAACCGCTTCTTTTGCTCATCGGTCAAGGCGTCAAAGCAGTATGGGCAAGACACGCCCGCTTCATAGAATTCGCTTTGCTTTTGTTCTTCAGTGATAGGTCGCCGACAAGCGTGGCATTGATCATAGTGCCCTTTTTGCAAGTGATGATTCACCGCCACGCGGTCATCAAAGACAAAACATTCCCCTTCCCATAGGGACTCTTCAGGAGGCACTTCCTCGAGGTATTTTAAAATACCGCCTTCGAGGTGGTACACTTCATCAAAACCTAACTGTTTTAAATAGGCGGTGGATTTTTCACATCGAATTCCCCCCGTGCAAAACATCGCCACTTTTTTTTGCTTTTCCGGGTTCAATTGTTGTTTTGCATAGTCTGGGAACTCACGAAAGGAATTAGTATTCGGGTTGATAGCATGCTTAAACGTCCCTATTTGAACTTCATAATCATTCCGTGTATCAATCACAGTGACATCCGGAGACGATATCAGTGCGTTCCACTCAGTGGGTTTGACATAAGTACCCACACTATGATTTGGATCGATATTCTCAACCCCCATGGTGACAATTTCTTTTTTCAACTTCACCTTGGAGCGTAAAAAGGGCATTTTTTCATTAAAGGATTCTTTACTCTGAATTTGTTTAAATTCAGGATACTGTTTTAGCCACGCATACAGTGCGTCAATGGCATCTCGTGTTCCCGCAACCGTTCCATTGATGCCTTCACGTGCAAGTAATAAAGTCCCCTTAATTTGCTGTTGTTGCATAACCTTTAATAACGGTTTTTGTAAGGTACGGAAGTGATCTAGGCGAACAAATTGATACATCGCGGCGATTACATAGTGTGTCATGCCAAACCCCTGTTATTAAAAATAGTCCATATTTTGCGTCAGACCGGGCATTTTTTCAATAGAATTCCACATTATGGTTAAAATAATTACTTAAAAAGCAAAATATATCAAATTGACTATTAACAAATCAAAAAAAGTGCGATACAATCCTTAAGGTTCCGTTAATAAATGGTTACCATAAATGCAGTCTTTACATTTATTGATTTTTTTGGTAACATTGATATCACAATAGAGTTGGAGATATAAAATGAGTGCAACAATGCATATTGAAGAAAACGCAGAAGCACTGCACCAGCACATCACTTCTGCAGTTAAGCGCTATTTAGGTTCATCCAGCAACAAGAGTAAAAAAGATATGTTAAATTTATATCAGCTTATTCTTGAAGAAGTTGAAGCGCCTTTATTTCGCACTGTGATGGAGCAGACTCGGTATAACCAATCGAAAGCTGCCCGTGTATTAGGTGTGAGCCGCGGTACTTTGCGTACAAAGCTAAAGCGTTATTTTGATGACGAGTTCATCGGTACGCGTGATTAAAAAAATCAACGGGCCGTCGTGTGGCCCAAGTTGATTGTTCATTATCACGGAAGATTGACGCAAAACCCCAGGGACAAAGCAAAAAGAAATTTTGATGCGAACGTTTAGACAACCTAAATGACCGAATCAAAATTTCTTTTTTGCGTTGGAGATTGGGGGCTTTGTATCAGGCATTTTCTAAAAAGCACTGTCGTTACGAGCGAAGTGAAGCAATCCAGAACAGATTTTTGTTCAGAGATCGTGCTAGATTGCTTCGCAAAGCTCTTAACTAACTTCACAATTTGTTTCTTATTTGAGCTCATCGACCCTCTGGGCTGCTTTGCAAAGCTCGCAGTGACGATGAAGTTAGTTCGGGACGTTTTTCAAGGTCTGTATAAAGGCTCACAACCACGGCTAATTTAAAAAGTGTCCAGCGTATAGGATTGGAGGGTTAGCCTAAATCCTGTCGCTTTCAACCGAGGTTCTGTTCCTCAACGGTAAAGCTCTCCCCACAACCGCATTGACCTGTCTGGTTGGGGTTATCAAATACTAGCTTAAAATTCAAACCTTCCCTGACATAATCGATTTTGCACCCCTGCAGCATTGGATAGCTTTTTTTGTCAACGAACAATTGATAAGGCTCCGATAATGCAAAGACGAAATCATCGGGGTCTGCTTCATTGACATAATCAAATTGATACGATAAGCCTGAGCATCCTGACTTTTTCAGGTATAAACGCACACCAACCGCCGCTTGTTGCTGCTGCAAATACGATAAAAAATGCTTGATTGCTGCAGGGCTTAGTTGTACGCCTTTTAATTTGCTTGCTTTTACGTGTTGAACTTCTGTGCTCATTTTACTCTCTCAAGGTCATCATCGGTTTTCTATCAACTTATAAAACACATTTGCCGCTTGGCTCAAAATAACTGCTGTATGCTTTTGCAATTTTGGAATGGCAAATAAGTCAGCCCAATATTGGGGTGTCATATTCATTAATATGGCACCATTTTCATTTTTTTCAACTGCTTGAGCCATCCACTCGGCCGCGGCAATCAGATAAGGATTGCCTTGTACTTTGTAGCGAATGGTGCGAAGGGTACCGGTTGGACCATAATCCACATAAAAATCAATCCGTTGGTGGCCCGTCGCATCAACAAATTGAGCCATCTTATCCATCGCAGGTTGATTATCAACCCACGCATGGACTGGATTAAAAAATAAGCTGAGCACCAAATCGTTATAGGTCATGAAGGAGCCATCGCCTGAAGCTTTTGAATTTGTTGGCAAATAATTTGGCAGATTCTATCCGCATCAGACTGGGTGGTAAAACGGCCAATGGATAACCGGATAGAAGAATAAGCCGCTTCATCATCTAAGCCAATGGCTTTTAATACATACGATGGCTGTTGGCTAGACGAAGAGCACGCTGAGGTTGTCGAAACAGCCAATTCTCGTAATGCTAAGGTAAGGCTTGCATTATCAATACCAGCAAACAAAATATTTAAATTCGAGGGAATCCGTTGCTGCAAATCGCCATTGATTGACACACGAGGCAATGTTTGAATCGCTTGCCAAATCTGATCACGCATCAATGTTAAGCGTTGATGCTCTGACTCTCGCATGGATTCCGCCAATTTAAGCGCCTCCGCCATGCCGACGATCTGATGCGTTGCCAACGTTCCTGAACGCATGCCACCTTCATGACCACCGCCAAATGACATGGCTTGTAGTCGAATTCTCGGATGATGCTGAACATACAGTGCACCGATTCCCTTGGGGCCATAGAATTTATGGGCGCATAAAGACATCAAACCCACTTTCATTTTGTTGACATCAATCGCTAATTTTCCAGCGCTTTGCGCAGCATCCACATGAAATACAATACCCCGATCCGCGAGTATTTCCCCTATCGCCCCAATATTTTGGATGGTGCCTATTTCATTGTTGACATGCATTATCGACACTAAAATGGTGTCATCGCGCAGTGCTTTTTCCAATTGGGTTAAATCCAAAAGGCCGCTAGCTTCAGGGGTTAACCAGGTGACGTCAAATCCTTCCTTTTCCAATTGCTTAAAACTATCAATGACTGCTTTATGCTCGGTTACCATGGTAATCACGTGTTTGCCTTTATTTTGGTAAAAACGCGCTGCACCTAAAATTGCCAAATTATCCGCTTCGGTTGCACCCGAGGTAAACACGATATCTTCCGCACTCGCACCGATCACATGAGCGATGTCTTCACGTGCCTTTGCCACCGCCATAGCTGCCATTTTGCCATAAACATGCGTCGAAGAAGCCGGGTTGCCATAACAACTAGTTGGCCCCATGTATTGCAGCATAGCATCCACCACTTTCGGGTCAATTGGGGTTGTTGCCATGTAATCGAGATAAATTGGCATGGTCATTGTTCGATAAACTCCTTTACTAGAATTTTTTGTATCAGTTTTTAGGGGTGTTCTCTAGATTTTTATTCGTTTCTGTTAAAAATCCACGTAATAAATTCACTTCTCGCCGTTCTAAGCTAAATCGATTGAGTAATCGACGAATGCGCTGAGGTAGCTTTCCAGGACTATTCGGGTGTAAAAATTGCACCCGGATCATGGTCTCCAATAAATGTTCATATAACCCTTCAACTTCTTCCGCGCTAGCTTTCTCTTCCACTTGTGTGTGAGTAATCGCACTCGGGGATAAGATTGCCTGTCGCATTTCATAGCAGATGATTTGCACTGCCATGGCTAAATTCAAGGAAGCATACGCTGGATTGGCTGGAATTTGAATATGAAAGTGCGCATGTAACAACTCTTCATTGGTCAAACCAGCGTGTTCTCGACCAAAAACTACCGCTATTTGGCAACTATCGTCTTGTTCGGCACTAAATTGCCCGGCCTGAGCGGGTAATAACCCTGGCAAATCCAAATCTCTTGGTCTCGCACTGGTAGCTAATACCCAGTGACAGCCAGACAACGCCTCAGACAACGACTCAACAACCGTGGCTTGTTGCAAAATATCGTCTGCCCCTGAAGCCAACTCATTGGCTTGGCTATGGGGGAAATGCTTTGGCGAAACAAGATATAACTGTGATAAACCCATCGTTTTCATCGCACGCGCAGTGGAGCCTATATTTCCCGGATGCGTGGTCGCTACCAAAACGATGCGTATTTGACTGAGTTTCATGGTTAATGGTCACTGTCTAAAGGAGGACTATTATAACTGAGAAACCGTCGTTCATGAAGGTTTGGTCTTAACCGACAATGCCATCCTTAAACTACGTGCCCGTGCCCAGCGAAGCGGTGCCCGTGCCCGTGCCCGATTTTTTGCATGTAAAACTCTTAGAAGTGCAGATAATCTATGTTTTGGGTATTTGTTAAAAAAATAGTACTCCCCTCCATACTAAATCTCTCGGGCACGGGCACCGCTTCGCTGGGCACGGGCACGGGCACGTATAAGATCAATGCAAGTTATTGTTCTGTACTATGCATTAATCGCTTAAAAACTAGCAATTTAAAGCAACTTGCGTATATAATTGCACCTTTTATCGATAGGTGAGCTTACCCCATGCATCCTTTGATCAACATTGCCACCACCGCAGCGCGTGCTGCTGGCGATATCATCGTCAGAAACATGGATTCCATTGACCGAATCAAAATCAGCACGAAAGACCAACAGGAATATTTTACGGAAGTGGATATTAAAGCCGAACAGATTATCATTCAGCATATTCATAAAGCCTATCCTAATCACGGTATCATCGCGGAAGAAAGTGGGGTTCACAATGAAGAGGCTGAAACGGTTTGGATAATCGACCCTTTAGATGGAACCACCAATTATTTGCATGGGTTTCCCTTCTTTTGTGTTTCGATTGCTGTCCGTGTTAAACATCGCATTGAGCATGGTTTAATTTATGACCCACTTCGTGGCGAATGCTTTTTTGCCTCGCGCGGTCAAGGGGCACAGATGAATTCTAAACGCATTCGTGTCAACCAAAAAAAGGAAATGAACCAATCACTCTTTGGCGGTGGTTTTCCTGTCAAATACCCGGCATTAAGCGAACGATTCTTAGCAACAGCCGCCGCACTATTTGGTGATGCCGCTGGCATTCGTCGCACGGGCTCTGCCGCGTTGGATTTAGCTTATGTGGCTTGTGGGCGACTTGATGGCTATTTTGAGTTTGGCCTGCGTCCCTGGGATATGGCCGCAGGTGCTATAATCATCAAAGAAGCCGGTGGTTTAGTGGGCGATTTTGCCGGCGGTGAAGATTACTTAAAATCAGGGAATGTGGTGGCTGCCAATCCCAAATTATTTAAAGCGATGATGCAAAAATTATCAGCGAAATTAGTGGGTTGACGAAGGACATCTAACGCCGACATACCGCGGCTTGTCCATGAATATCCCCCTGTTTTTTTAAATCAGGGCAAAGTTGCCGTCGTTATGACCTTTTATATGGGGCCTGAAAAACGTCCCGAACTAACTTCGCCGTCGCTGCGAGCAACGCGAAGCAGTCCAGAAGATCGATTCGCTCAAATAAGAAACAAATTGTGACGTTATTTAAGAGCGAATCGAAGAACCGATCTTTAATTTGAGATCGTTCTGGATTGCTTCGCATACGCTCGTAACGACTAAATATCGATAACCTTCCAAAAACTAACACTCTGATTAAATGCACCAATCGGTTCAATATTTTATTCACCTTTGCTCCACCTGGTCATTTTTTAACCATTTTTGTTTCATTTATTGGCGACTTGATAAATATTGAGCTAATATTATATTAATTAATACATGAAGTGCAATTATGAAGAAGCAACAGGGATTTAGTTTGCTCGAGGTGCTAATTTCTGTGGTCGTTTTATCAGTAGGCATGCTAGGGATTGCTGCACTTCAAGCAAATGCGATCAAATACAATCAATCAGCACAGCTTCGTGCTGTCGCCATTACACAAGTTGGTAATATGGCGGATCGAATGCTTGCAAATAGCGCTGGCATACAAGCTGGCGCCTACGATAATATCACAGGCATCCCCTCTAATCCCTCCTGCACTGTTTGCACAAGCGCTGAAGTAGCCCAACGCGATGCCTATGAATGGAATACCATTAATGGCCAACTATTACCAAATGGCCAAGGAACTGTGACCCGTAACGGCACGCTACTGCTCATTACCATGCGATGGGATAATAGTCGCACAGGCGCTACTGGCCTAAATTGTGGTGGAGACCCTACTGTCGATCTGACCTGCCTATCCGTGGAGGTGCAATTATGATGAAGCTTAAGGGGTTTACCATTGTCGAGATGATGATTGCAATTTCCTTAGGCGCCTTATTAATTGCGAGTGTCAGTGCCATTTATGTCAGCAATAAAACCACCTATATTGTCCAGCAAGCGTTAGCAAGACTTCAAGAAAATGGTCGATTTGCCGCGTTCTCCATCGCTCGCGAACTGCGGATGGCAGGCTACAGTGGCTGCGCCAATCTCAATAATATCGTGGTGACCAATTTAACCGGCAATGCGATTGTGTATAATTTCGATAGGCCCATTGAAGGGTTTGAAGGATCGGGGGGAACCTTTGACCCGGTGTTGCCCGCCAACTTAACCGGGTTACCAATTGATAATTCCGATGTTTTAGTCATACGCAGTGGTTCAAGCACAGGCGTTCAACTGAGCGCGCCGATGGCTCAGCCCGATGAAGCCATTACCGTTTATGACCGACTCACCATTAATGCTGATACCGCCATGCTGATAACCGACTGTTCCATTGGCGATGTGTTTATTGCCAGTGCGGGGTCAAACAACACAAACATTACACATTCAACCACTACCAACTCCTCCGATAATCTCAGTATTGCCTATGGCACCAATGCCAATGTGATGATTTTTAATTATTTTGCCTATTTTGTGGCGGATACCGGTCGACTCAACGAGGCCAACCAACCAATTACCGCATTAATTCGGGTAGATAAAGATGGAAATCAATTAGAAATTGCCGAAGGCGTTGAACAAATGCAAATCATTTATGGCATCGACACCGACGGGGATAACACCACCGACTCGTTCATGACCGCATCCCAAGTGGAAGCGTCTAACAATTGGAGCAATGTGCTCAGTGCCCAAATCCGCCTTCTGATGGCCACCTCTGAAGAAATCAATGATAAACCGGTCAGTTATACGTTTAATAACACCACGATCACACCAACGGACCATAAGCTTAGGAAAGAATGGGATTTGTTTGTCACCTTTAGAAACAGGGGGATGCCAACATGATTAAGCAATCTGGGGCGACGCTACCCATTGCCCTTATTTTATTATTTGTCACCACCCTGTTGGCTGTCAGCACCATCCAAACGACGCAAATGCAAGAGAAGATGTCTGCTAATCTTCAGGATAAAGAAATTTCATTTATGGCTGCCGAATCGGCACTAGCCGCAGGTGAAGCTTGGCTAATAGGCTTAGCGACCCTGCCCACACCCGCCCCATCTTGCCAAAGCTTTCCTTGTGTGATGGACCGAATTGATAACAGTGATTTTGCTAATGCGTCTGATACCTGGTGGCAAGCAAATTCAGCGGCCTATTCAACCTCTTTAAGCAACGTATACACAGCACCACGCTATCTCATCGAATTTATCCAATTTGTCCCAGACTCGCCAGTGATCGGTCAGTCATCTGGGCAAATTCCCGGGGTTTATTACTATCAAGTGACGGCCAAAGGAACGGGCAGCACCAATGAAGCGGAAACGGTCTTACAAACGACCGTTGCCAGGAGGTTTTAAGGATGAAAAGATGGTTCGCTTTATTATTGTTTAGTTTGAGTATCAGCGTACAAGCGGCGCCCATTAGTATTTCTCAACAGCCTTTATTCATTACCCAAAATGTTCCGCCATTAACCATGCTCATTATCGAGCGAGACCACAAGCTTTATTTTGAGGCCTACAACGATGCCAGCGACATCGATGGGGATGGGCAAATTGATTTCCGTTATAAACCCAATTTTGATTACTTAGGTTATTTTGATAGCTATAAATGCTATCAATACAGCGACAGTGATCAATATTTTTACCCAGTGAGTGTCACTGCCAACAAGACCTGTAGCGGTGCTTGGAGTGGTAATTTCTTAAACTACATCACCACCGCGCGCATCGATGCCATTCGTAAAATTTTATATGGCGGCTATCGAGCTATCGATAACACCAACTTTACTGTGTTGCAACGCTCCTATATTCCCCAGGAAGGGCACAGTTGGGGGAAGGAATATAGTAGCTCCGGCGTGGATGGGTATAATATTAGTGACTATACCCCCTTTAGTGCCCCTTCAGCCAATACCTATCACTTATTTGCCAATACCACCTTGAGAAATTCTGGTTCAGGAGAGCCGTTAATGCGGGTTGCCTTAAGCCAACCTTATCGTATTTGGCAATGGGTGAGTATTGAAAGACCGGTGGCAGGCAGCCAAGTTGTTAATGACAGCAATACCCGCGTAAACTTAACCATTTACAAAGATTATGTCGTTCGCGTGGTCGTTTGCGATAATAGTGTCGGCTTAGAACCAAACTGCCAACCCTACCCTAACGGTGAACATAAGCCCGTTGGTCTTCTGCAAGAGTTTGGTGAAAATGATGCCATGATGTTTGGTTTAATCACCGGCAGCTATGAAAATAATTTGAATGGTGGTGTGGTGCGCAAAAACATCAGCTCGATAACCGATGAAATCGATGCCAATACCGGGCAATTTACCACCGTGGTTGGCATTATCGCTACCTTAAATAAATTCACCACGCCCACTAGTCTATTTCAGACAGATTACAGCTACACCTGTGGTTGGATAACAACCCGGGATATTGGTAACGGTGAGTGTGAAATGTGGGGCGCCCCCTTAGCAGAAATGATGTATGAAGCAGTGCGCTATTTTGCCGGAAAAGGGGGACCAACCAGTGGGTTTAGTTATAGTGGTGGTGTGGATGGTGCCCTAGGCTTACCGCAACCAGGCTGGGTGGATCCTTATAGCCAATATGAATATTGCGCCAAAGCCAATATGCTCGTTATCAATGATTTGTATCCAAATTATGACGGAGCCAGTGTTCCCGGGAGTGCCTTTGGCAGCTTTTCAGGCGATTTATCCAACTTAAATGTGTCGACCTTATCCAACACCATTTTTACGGGCGAAGGGTATAGCTCTGTCTTAGCGTTTATTGGTCAATCAGGTGGTGTAAACGATGGTTCGCCAACTCCTAAAACGGTGACGGGGTTTAGCAATATCCGCGGATTAGCGCCTCATGAAACCAATTCGTTAGGTACCTACTATAGTGCTGCCATTGCTTATTATGCCTGGATTACTGATGTTAATGCAGTGGAAGAAATGCAAAATATCAAATCGTTTATGGTGGGCCTGCCTTCGCCGTTACCAGAGTTTCGCTTCCAGGTTGGCAATCAAACGATAACCGTGGTTCCTTTTGGTCGCTCCGTGGGTCCTGAGCCAACGACCAATCCACCAGCTCAATTCACTGTTTATAAAGCACCTGATAAGTATCAACCGGTGAATAACATTGTCGATTTCTATATCACAGAATATACGTCAACGCGTGCGGTATTCCGCATCAATTTTGAAGACGTGCAACAAGGGGCAGACTTTGATATGGATGCGATTGTTATTTACACCATTGAGGTCATTAACAACAGTCAGCTTCAAGTCACGGTCACCTCGGAGTATGCTGCCGGGGGTATTATCCAGCATATGGGTTTTGTAATTTCAGGAAGCACCGAGGATGGCTTATACTTGGTTGTTCGTGATGTTGATACCAGTGCAGCAAACGATGTCGCTTATTACTTAGATTATACTCCTGCTCCTCTCCCTACAAATAGCCCCCCTTTTACAAAAACATTCACCCCTTCCGCAAACCCCAGTGCCATATTTTTTAACTCCCCCTTATGGTATGCAGCCAAATGGGGCGGATTTACCGACAGTAATGGCGATGACACGCCCGATGTACAAAAAGAGTGGGATGTGAATAATGACGGGGTTCCTGATAATTTCTTCCAAGTCATAAGCCCCACCCAATTACAAGAACAATTATTAAAAGCGTTTAACCTCATTTTAGACCGAACTGGTTCGTTTTCATCGGCCGCATTAAGCAGTGGATTTTTATCAACCAACAGTTATGTCTATCAAGCATTTTTTGAAACCAAACAATGGAGCGGCTTTTTATTAGCCTTTAAAATTGACCCAAGCACAGGCGATATTTTAACCAATGGCTCTTCCACCAATGGTGCCGAATGGGATGCATCCAAAACCCTTGATCAACAAAACTTTAATACCGGCCGTCGCATTGTGACCATTAAACCAAGCTCCGGTGTGGGCATCCCCTTTCGCTGGCCCACCGATCCAAGCAATCCTTCCAGCAGTGAATTGGATATCAGCCAAATTACCCTGCTCAATTTAAGCCCCACAACTGCCCTTGATGATAATCAGGGCAGTAATCGACTAAATTACTTACGCGGTGATCGCAGTAACGAAGAAGACAATGGCGGACTTTTCCGCAATCGCAAGTCCGTTTTGGGGGATATCATTGATTCAGCACCCGTCCCCGTTGGCCCCCCTAATGCCCCCTACCCCGATGTGTGGCCTAATGGCGCGGCTGAAAATGGGGTGACCTATTCAAGCTTCAAACAAACCTATGCAAATCGAATTTCCATGATTTATCTGGGGGCCAATGATGGCATTATGCATGGCTTTGATGCCACCAATGGTCAAGAAATGTTAGGATATGTCCCCGAATCGGTCTATCAGAATCTCAACCAACTCACCGATCCGGATTATGCGCACAAGTTTTACGTGGACGGCACCGTGACTGTCGTCGATGCCTTTGTTAATAGTCAATGGCGAACCATCTTGGTCGGTACGTTAAACGGCGGTGGTCAAGGCGTGTTTGCTTTGGATGTTACCGACCCGAGTCAATTTGCTGAAAGCAATGCAACCGGTATTGTCAAATGGGAATTCACCGATGCCGATGATGCCGATATGGGCTTATCCTACAGCCAGGCATCGATTGTCCGCCTTGCCAATGGCCAATGGGCAGCTATTTTTGGCAATGGCTACAATAATACTTTAAACGATGGCAATGCCAGCACCACCGGAAATGCCGTGCTGTATATCGTGGATCTTCATACCGGCAATTTAATCAAAAAACTGGATACGGGTGTTGGCGCGAGTGACGATCCGCTCGCTCAAGGTCGACCAAATGGTTTGTCCACACCTGCGGTGGTCGATGTGAATAACGACTTGATTGCAGATATTGTTTATGTGGGTGATATTTTTGGTAACCTTTGGAAAATTGATATATCTTCTTCCAACCCCAACGAATGGGATTTCAGTTTCAAACAAGGTACCGACAATGCGCCTTTATATGTCGCTATCAATGCTCAAAATGAACATCAACCTATCACCATACGCCCGACTGTTTCTCGTGTGAGTTTTTCATCATCGACTTTGCAAATTTATATTGGCACAGGCCAATATTTAACCTTCGCCGATAGAACCGATACCACCGTACAAACCGTTTACGCCTTAAGGGATGATAATTCCACACCCATCAGTGGTCGGGGCGATTTAGTTCAACAAACCATCTTCTTACAAGCAAACAACACCCGCAGTGTTTCCAATAATTTATTAGCCAACAACAGTCGAGGCTGGTATCTGGATTTGATCGTCAATGGGGTCGCTGAAGGTGAACGAATCATCTCGGAGATGATCTATATTAACCAGAAATTGATTTTTACAACGACCATACCGTCTGAAGATCCTTGCGAATTTGGTGGATCCGGTTGGCTGATGGAAGTGGATGCCTTAACAGGTGCCCGCCTGAATTATAATGTGTTTGATATCAATGGCGATGGCGTCGTAAACGGCAGCGATGCTACTAGCTATACCGATGGCGGTGGAGACAGTGTGACTGTCCCTGTGAGTGGTATTCAATCCGAAGTAGGACTCATTTCTACCCCTGCGATTTTGAATGCAGGCAAGATTGAATACAAATACTTACCTGGCACCAGTGGCGGCATCCAAAAAGTCACCGAAAGCCCCGGTAGTCAAGCCTTCGGACGACAATCTTGGCGACAATTGCAATAGTTATTATTGAAAGCGTTGCTGAAGACCTAATGCTTGTGGCACTTGATCTATCATGGCCGATCCCATATTCTTGGCAAATCGCTCCAAAACAGTATCTTTTTCGGTGTAATCAACAATACGTTTGATTTGAATCACCTCTCTTGCCAATTGTCCCGTACTCGCAAAGCCATCGATAAGACCCAAGTTTTTTGCATCGATACCTGTCCAGAATAAGCCAGTAAAAAGGTTGGGATCATTGACAAGACGATTCCCACGGCCTTCTTTGACTTTCTCAATAAAGGTTTGATGAATCTGATCAAGCATATGTTGAAGAATCTGTTTGTCGTTTTCTGATTCGGGTGAGAAAGGATCGAGCAACCCTTTATTAACACCTGCTGTTTGCAACCGTCGCGTCATGCCTAATTTAGACAGGGTGTCGACAAAACCAAAGCCATTATATAAAACACCAATCGAACCCACCATGCTTGAGGGATTGGCATAAATCTCATCGGCACCTGCGGCGACATAATAGGCCGCAGAGGCACATAAATCAACGCAAACCGCATAGACTTTGATATTAGGATGATTATCCTTATAAAACTTCAAGGTATTAAACATGTAATCGGCTTGAACCGGCGAACCACCCGGACTATTAATTCGCAGGACTAATGCTTTCATCTGCTCGTTTTCATAAGCGCTCTTTAGGCTCTTCGCGAAATTATCAGCACTCGCAGCTTGCTTATCAAAAATTGTCCCCTCAATATCAATTAATCCCACATGGGGTTTTGTTTGACCTTCAATTTTTGATTTGGTGATTTCATAGGATTGGTAAAATAAAAACGCAATAATACTCACAACTATCAGGGCTTTCACCATCCGCCAACGACGCTTGCGCTTTTGCTCTTTGATGTATTCCAAGACGATCTGGTTAATAGCACCTTGCATATCCTGGGTTGTTGCACTCTGCTCATCTGTCATTGTCTTAACCACTTGAAAAATTAAAATATAACCCTATTTTATACCCAAGCGACTTTAAAATGCTAGGGAACATCCATAAAGTTTTGCAAAGCGCAAAAGTTGATGTCATTAGGAATGTTCCCTATCCTCATTGAAGATTTATAAAATGCGATTAACCAAGGAATACTACCATGCGAATGGATAAATTAACGTCAAAATTCCAAATGGCCCTTGCTGACGCACAGTCCCTAGCTGTCGGTCGAGATAATAGTTTTATGGAACCCGAGCATGTGATGAAAGCCCTGCTTGATCAACAAGGAGGCAGTATTCGTCCTCTATTAGCCAAAGCGGGGGTGAACATTGCTAAAATTCGAACCGATGTTGATAAATCCCTGGATGGCATGGCAAAAGTGTCGGGAACGGAAGGTGAGGTTCATCCTTCCAACGCCTTGATAAAACTATTAAATATTTGCGACAAATTATCCCAACAACGAAAAGATGCTTATATTTCGAGTGAGTTATTTGTTTTAGCCGCGATGAGCGATGAGTCAAGCAATCTCAATCGCTTATTAAAACAAGCAGGCGCTAATAAAGAGGCCATCGAAAAGGCGATTGAGGAAGTGCGTGGTGGCGAACAAGTCAATGATCCCAATGCCGAAGAAAAGCGACAAGCCTTGGAAAAATTTACCATTGATTTAACAGAACGAGCAGAACAAGGCAAATTAGACCCTGTTATCGGACGCGATGATGAAATCCGTCGAACCATCCAAGTGTTGCAACGACGAACAAAAAATAATCCCGTACTAATTGGTGAGCCAGGAGTGGGTAAAACCGCCATCGTGGAAGGATTGGCCCAACGGATTATTAATGGTGAGGTGCCAGAAGGCTTAAAAAGCAAACGATTATTGTCGCTTGATATGGGCGCCTTAATCGCCGGCGCCAAATACCGAGGTGAATTTGAAGAACGATTGAAAGGCGTGTTAAACGATCTGGCAAAGCAAGAAGGCCAGATTATCCTGTTTATTGATGAGCTCCACACCATGGTTGGAGCAGGTAAAGCGGAAGGGGCAATGGATGCGGGTAACATGCTAAAGCCTGCGCTGGCTCGCGGCGAATTACATTGCATTGGCGCAACCACCCTCGATGAGTATCGACAATACATTGAAAAAGATGCCGCCTTAGAAAGACGTTTCCAAAAGGTGCTCGTTGATGAACCCAGCGTTGAGGATACTATCGCCATTTTAAGGGGTCTAAATGAGCGCTATGAGGTACACCATGGCGTTGATATCACTGACCCAGCGCTGGTTGCAGCGGCTACCTTGTCTCATCGTTACATCACAGACCGTCAACTACCCGACAAAGCCATTGATTTAGTCGACGAAGCAGCAAGCCACATTCGCATGGAAATTGACTCCAAGCCCGAAAGCATGGATAAACTGGAACGTCGCTTGATTCAATTAAAAATTGAGCGCGAGGCGTTAAAGAAAGAAACCGATGAGGCTTCAAAAAAGCGATTAGCGGATCTTGAAAACCATATCAAAGACCATGAAAAGGAATATGCGGACCTAGAAGAAATATGGAAAGCTGAAAAAGCGACGATGCAAGGCGCCACCCATATTAAAGAAGCCCTTGAACAAGCCCGTTTAGAACTTGAAACAGCCAGACGAGCAGGTGATTTAGCCCGCATGTCTGAACTACAATATGGACGCATTCCCGAATTGGAAAAACGACTGGCGAACGTGAATGCCGAAGAAAAGCAAGAGACAAAATTGGTGCGCAACAAAGTTACCGAAGAAGAAATAGCCGATGTGGTTTCAAAATGGACGGGGATTCCTGTTTCTAAGATGCTGGAAGGCGAGCGAGAAAAACTGTTAAAAATGGAAGACGCTTTGCATCACCGCGTCATTGGGCAGGACGAAGCCGTCAGCGCTGTTGCCAATGCCATACGTCGAGCCCGGGCAGGACTTTCAGATCCCAAGCGCCCTGTGGGTTCCTTTTTATTTTTGGGTCCAACGGGGGTTGGTAAAACGGAATTATGCAAAGCGCTCGCCGCCTTCTTGTTCGACACTGAAGATGCCATGGTGCGCATTGATATGTCTGAATTTATGGAAAAACACTCCGTAGCCCGCTTAATTGGTGCTCCACCAGGCTATGTCGGTTATGAAGAAGGGGGTTATTTAACCGAAGCCATTCGTCGACGACCTTACTCTGTCATTCTGATGGATGAGGTTGAAAAAGCCCATCCCGATGTCTTTAACATCTTGTTACAAGTGCTCGATGATGGCCGCCTAACCGATGGACAAGGGCGCACCGTTGATTTTCGCAATGCCGTGATCGTCATGACCTCCAACCTTGGTTCAAATTTAATTCAAGACATGCGTGGCAAAGTCGATTATGAACAGATAAAAACCGCGGTGATGGAAGTCGTTGGTCAAAATTTCCGACCTGAATTCATCAACCGAATAGACGAAAGCGTTGTTTTCCATCCACTGGATGAAAAAGAGATTGAACAAATCGCCGTGATTCAAATTGATCTGCTGCGCAAACGGTTAAGCGAACAAAACATGAAGCTTGAAGTAAGCGACAAAGCACTCACCCATTTGGCCAAGGCGGGATTTGATCCCGTTTATGGCGCAAGACCTCTGAAAAGAACCATCCAACACCAACTTGAAAACCCACTGGCTCAAGCCATCTTAACCGGCAAGTTTCAACCAGGCACAACCGTGCATGTCAATGCCGATGATAAAGGCCTAACGTTTTCCAGTTAGACGTTTGACTCGCTTGTTTAACCGGGCTTTAAAAGCCCGGTTAAATGACCGAATTAAAAACATTTTTTAACGAAGAGATTGGGGTTTTTCGTAAGTCCTGGCTATACTAAAAACAAGTCCATTACCTTCATTCGCTCATGGAGCAACCCACCGATCAACTAAACGCTGTTTGGAATGCCTGTCGGCAAGCCATTCGTTATGTCTTTTTTTTCAGCTTGGTCGTTAACCTACTAATGCTAACCGTTCCGATGTTTATGCTGTTAGTGTTTGATTATGTTCTCACCAGCTTCAGCGGATATACCTTGCTATATTTATGTTTGCTGGCTTTTGCGTCCTTAGTGATCATGGGGGCAATCGACGTTGTCAGAGGCTATGTGATGCGTCGAGTTGCCTTTTGGATAGACCAAACGCTTAGTCCCGTTGCCTTGAAACTGTCTGCCGATGCCTTATTGAGGGGCAATGCTTATGGCACCCAAAGCCTAGCAGACATTAACGCAATCCGCAGTTTTCTGGCAAGTCCATCTGTCTTTTCCTTATTCGATGTCCCATGGATGCCGGTGTATATCGTGATCATCTTTCTTTTACATCCTTTTCTCGGTCTCGTCTCTGTCTTTGGCGCCGTGATTCTCTTTATCCTTGGTTATATCAATGAATTCCTATCCAAAAAGCTCTTGCTTGAAGCCAATACCAAGGCAATTGAAAACCAAAAATCCATTGATCTGGCCATGCGCAACGTCGAATCCATTCAAGCCATGGGTATGATGGATAATATCGTCCATCGTTGGCGGAGCAAAAATACCCCTGTCAACCAATTGATGCAACATGCAAGCGACAGAACAGGCAGTATCACAGCCATCTCCAAAACGACTCGCCTTTTTTTACAACTCAGCGTATTAACGATTGGGGCCTACCTGGTTATCATGCAGCGATTGACGCCCGGTGGCATGATTGCCGCCTCAATTTTATTGTCCAGAGCGCTTGCACCTGCTGAACAATCCATCGCCGTGTGGAAGCAGTTAACAAGCGTCAGGCAAGCTTATGCACGATTGAAAGCCCATTTTTCTAACCCTGTCATACGAGACACAGGCATCCAATTGCCGACGCCTGATGGTCATTTAATCGCTGATCATGTTGTCTATCAAATTGAAGGTATGAACCAACCGATTATCAAAGATATATCCTTTCAATTACCCAAAGGCGAAATCTTGGCGCTGATAGGGCCATCCGGCGCCGGTAAAACCACGCTTGCCCGCTTAATCTGTGGCATTTTTAAACCCAACAAAGGCTGTATCCGTCTCGATGGGGCGGATGTCAGTGAATGGCCCCGGGAAGACATCGGTCAACACATTGGTTATGTCCCCCAGGATATCGAGCTATTTCCGGGCACGATTAAAGATAACATTGCTCGACTAGGCGAAGCGGATGATGAAAAGGTATTAGCGGCAGCCAAATTAGCAGGTGCCCATGAATTTATTTTGAAGCAACCGCATGCTTATGATACTGAAATTACCATAACCACAAACCCATTTTCAGGTGGTCAAAGACAACGAATTGCCCTTGCTCGAGCATTTTATGGTTCCCCGCAATTACTCATTCTCGATGAGCCCAATGCAAGCCTGGATACCGACGGTGAAAAGCAATTATTTACAGCACTTGCTAACCTTAGACAGCAAGGAAAAACCATCATCATTATTACGCATCACATCCCCGCACTGGTTATGGTGGATAAAATCGCCTTAATTGCCGAAGGCCATTTATTAAAAATTGGCCCACGGGATGACATTCTCAGGAGTGCTCATGAAGCAAAGCAAGTCAACACCCACCGGCAGCTATAGCAAGTTAAAAAAACGAGGCTGTCAGTTAATTAGTGCCTTTTATCAGAAATTGAAACAGCTATTTTCTTGGCATCAACCAAGCAAAATTGATACTTTGGTCCCGCCTTACCAAAAATATGCCCATGCCGGCCTTGGTATCATTATCGTATTTTTGGGAGGGTTTATCTTTTGGGCATGCTTTTCAACGCTCGAATCAGCGGCCGTTGCCACCGGTCAGATTGTTGCCGAAACAAAAAACAAGTCCATTCAGCATCTCGAGGGGGGGATAATTGAGTCGATTCTTGTCAACGACGGAGAAACCGTCAAAAAAGGGCAAGTGCTTATCACCTTGGATGTCACCAAAGCGCAAGCCTCTTTAGACGTGCTTGAAACGCAATATTATTCGCTCACGGCTGAAAAAGCTCGATTAATTGCTGAGCGGGATAAAACAAAATCCATCCAATGGCCTGATGAACTTTCCCATCATGAGCGCTTAAAAGAGACACAAACAAATCTATTACTTTCTAACCGCTTGACCATTGATGGTCAGCTGAAAATACTCAATCAACAAATAAACCAACTGGATCAAGAAATCGAAAGTTACAAGGCACAACTTGAATCTGAAACCAAGCAATTAGCCCTGATTCAAGAAGAAATTAAGGCCGTTGATTATTTATATAAACGCAAATTAATTGAATTACCAAAGGTATTAGAATTGAAACGAAAATCAGCAGAGCTTACCGGGAACCGGGGGCAATATTTGGGCTTAATTTCAAAAGCACAACAAAAAATTGGTGAAACCAAGCAACGCATCATCACAATAAAAGACAATTATTTGAAAGAAGTGCTCGATCAACTGAAAGAGGTTCAAGACAAGCTTGCTGAAGTGTCTCCCAAATTAAATGCAACGCGTGACACGCTAAAACGCACCAAAATAACCGCACCGACCGATGGCATTGTTGTTGGCTTGAATAAATTTACTGTTGGAGGCGTGATTACTCCAAGCGAAACAGTAATGCAGATACTGCCATTGAATGATAAACTCATTGCCGAAGCGCAAGTCAATCCCAACGATATTGAGTTAATCCATATTGGCCAGAAGGCCAGAGTCTATCTCAGCGCATTAAAACAACGAAATAGCCCCGCCCTAATTGGCTCGGTGATCTTGGTATCCGCCGATAGCTTCCATGATGATAAGACAAACCAATCGTATTACAAAGTCAAAGTCGCTATCCCACCCGACGAATTAGTCAAGCTAAACAAAATTGTCCTCTATCCTGGTATGCAAGTGCGAGTGATGATCATCACCCAAAGTCGAACACCGTTTGATTATTTCATTACCCCCATCCAAGATAGCTTCCGCTATGCCTTTCGCGAGTATTAATAAACCATTGTCCTGAAAAAAAGCTTATCACACCAAGATGGGCGACTTATTGGACAAACTATCGACGTTGGTAATCACATCTTTTACAACCGATTCTAAAGACAGCTCACCCCATAAGGCTTTATGTACCTCCGGATCAGCGACTAGTTTTGCTAAACTACTATAGGCATTTAAACCACTTTTAATGATTTCAATATCCTCCGGGTCAGCGAAATTTAGCGTGTTTGTCTTGGTGTTACCTATCGCGTCATCCAGTATGCTTTTAAGTGCCGCATTTTCTTCGGAAGATTGCGTTGCAAAACTCGCACGAAAGAGGATTTGTGCACCAAAAATGGCATTCTTAGCGATATAGGTTGTCATTTTTGATAATTGGTCATTAAAATCTTCCACATTCAGAGATTTTCGATTTTTCATTAAGCCAACGGACCAATCTAATAAGGTTTTGACCGACGCATGACATGTTAGTCCCGACACGGCATTTTCTAAATCATTTAACGATTTAAACGGTTTTTTTCCTAATTTTTCAATTTCAGTACTCGCAAGCTTAAATACATTATTAAGGCTAGCGACCACTTTCTCTTGCTGTTCTAACTTATCTTGATGGCGAATTAATGCCCTATAGGCCGGGTCTTGAGTAAATTTTTTCAAATACTCCTCCAATTGCCCTTCTCGGTAGCCTTTTTCAGTCAAATATTTTGGTTTGGGATCCATGTTTGAGAGAAAGTCGTTAATCCCTGAAAGGGCATTTACCATGGCAAAATGGTTAACACCATGCGACATTGTTTTTACGTCATATAAAGGCTTGTAAAGGGGATTCTGTTTTGGACAAAGGATATCCCCTAATTTTTCATACAAGGTGGAACTGTTGGGGTCACTTGAAGCAGCAGAAAAAAAACCCCATGGGTTCGTTATACCGGGTTCATATTCCATCGAAATCTTGTAACGAATAAAAATAATGGCCCCTGTTAACACCCAAGATTTTAATTTTTCCTCTTCTTCGGCTTTTTGTAGACTTTCTTTCGAATCGGTTCCCCAAAATTTTCGCCAAAGTGAACCAAACGTTTCATCTTTTTTATCATCACTGTTTTTAATAGCCTTGGTAATTAACATCAAAAAATCCAACATCTGCTTTCGCTTTCCTGATGCTTCTTTGATTTCTTTACTCTTTAGGTACTCACTCTCTAACAATTCAATTTGATTAATGAGTACACTGGATGGTTGAGGGGTATAAAGGAAATGTTTTTGATAAGAGGCTCTTAAACTGAGGCCATTTTCGGTCAGATCTTGCATCCCAATCAATTTAAATGACATTGGCCTCTCCTTATATTAACTAAATGGACTCAATTTCCACAGCGCTGATACAACCCCAGGATTTTTTTCCTCTTCGAGCTGCTGTTTGATATTATTTTCTATGTCTGTCAGTGATTCTGAGAATAGATAGATTAAGGTATCATCACGACGCATAGATATGTCAGATTGATTCGTTTTGATAAAGGAAAAAAATTGTTTCAGCGCCTCTTCGCGTATCGTTTCAATCCCTTGAACATAGGGTGCAATGGTATTGGCAAACCCTGATCCAGATGCCATCGTTTGCCATCCCCCTTTTTGGTAATGAAAGTAGCATAATGCACCAGTCATGATGGTATATTTATCTGTTGGGTCTGTTGCTTTCTCATCAACCAAGGCAAGAAATGCTTTCAGATTGTTCAGTAATAAGTGATCGAGAATATTACTCTGAGGGATACAAAAAATAGAGCGAACAGCTGAAGGACTAACCAATTTTAAGTCAGATAGCTTTTCCTTTAGATACCGCCAGTTGTCTTCGGGAGTTGATGGGTACATCGCGTATCCTTACATCCAAAAAAAATCCAGTTCATATCTTTATACCAAGGTGGTTAAGAAAATGCAACTATGCGTGATGAGGATCAAATGCGTCTCGAATCGCATCAGCAAAAATGTTGCCTGCGAGCACTAACATAAACATAAAAACAAACGCAGCGAGCATTGGCCACCATACAATTGGTTCACGCGCCAATTCTAAACGAGCCCCATTAATCATATTTCCCCAACTAATAGTTAAGGGTGATACACCCACGCCCACATAGGATAAAACCGCTTCGGCAAGCACGAGAAAACTAAAATCCAATGCAAGGGTTATGACAACGATATGCATGACATTGGGTAAGAGATGCCTGACGATAACCGTCCAAGCCGATGACCCCAAGGCGTGCGCCGCTTGCACAAAGTCAATTTCACGCAATTTTAAAACTTCCGCACGCAGTAATCGACATAAACTGGTCCAGCTGGTCACCCCTAAAATAAAACAAAGGGCTAGTAAACGGGCATCTGCGCGCTGGCCTAAGGTTGGAAACATGTCCGGATGGTTGGCAATATACGTTTGTATGGACAAAACCGATGCGGTAATCAGCAATACCCCGGGAATGGAACTTAACGTGGTGTAAGTATACTGGATTGCATCATCGACCCACCCACCAAAATACCCAGCCGCAATGCCGCCAAGTAATGCTAAAGGAAGCATGAATAAAGTGGTTAAAATACCAATCACTAAGCCGGTTCGGATGCTTTTAATCGCATAATATAAAATATCCTGCCCTATTTTACCGGTGCCAAGCACATGCAATCCTCGAGATAGCGAATACAAACTTATGCACAAAAATATAAGAACATAGGTCGTAAAAAACATCATTCGCACTGTGCGTCTAAAACGCCAAGACTTAGCTTTGCCAAAATCACTCAAAAAGAAGTAGATGCCCCATACGATGAGCAGTAATCCCGAGGCAACAATCAACGACTGCACCAACACACTCATGACAAAGGTATTTTTTTCACTGTGCGTTTGGATAAAGGGTGCAATATGGTGCAAACGCGGATAAATCTGCTCCATTTGGCCATTGACTAGTTTGGTTTCACTGGTATACAGGTCCAACGCTAGCGGCGCTGAATAGGATTTTTCGAATGTTTGTCCAAGCGGTGATAATATTTCATCGAGGAGGGTATATTGATGATGATACCCTGGCAATTGAATGGAATCGAGGATGCCAATTGTTAAAAAAATGACGATGACAATCCCGGCACTCATCGCCATGGGTCGATAAAACAAGCGCTGGTAGGCTCGACGGATGGGTGGGTGACGAAAACTCAATAACACTGCAATGATGCCAAGCACGATGATGCTTAAAAAGCAGATGTCAGTCCACAAAAATTTCATCCCAGCCTCACTCTTGGATCAAACAACGTATAGGAAATATCTGTCAATATTAGGCCAACGATATAGAGTACCGAGCCCAAGAAAACCATTGAACGAACAATGGCAAAATCTTGCTGTGAAATGGCATCGATGATATAGCTACCAAGTCCTGGTATGCCAAAAAATGACTCTAATACCAGGCTTCCCATGAATAAAGACGGGATAATCACCACCACACCCGTTAAGATAGGTAACATGGCATTTTTAAGGACATGAACAAAGAGCACGCGTCGTTCAGAAACGCCTTTCGAGCGGGCTGTTCGAACATACGCACGATTTAGCTCCTCTAAAAATAAGGTTCGGTACCATCGAGCCCCCGAGCCGATACCACTGATGACTGCCACTAACACGGGTAAAACAATAAATTTAATACTCTCCAACCCGCCGTCATAACCAGAAATAGGTACCCACCGCAGCAATTTTCCAAACAAATATTGGCCACCGATGATGTAAAATAGACTGGAAATCGACATCAACATAATACACACAACAACTGCGATTGTATCCACACTGCTGGAGCGGAAAAATGCCATGCACATGGCGATAAAAATATTGATGAAAATGCCAATCAATAGAACAGGGATAGCAATGGCGAGACTAGGCCACATTCGGTTGGAGATATCATAGCTGATATCCCGTCCGCTATCAGATACGCCAAAATCAAATAACAATAATTTCAATGATTTTTGCGTGAATAACGTTTGGCTAAACTGCTCAATACCGGCTTTTTGATCGTTATAAAATAATGGTAAATCATACCCATGCGTTTTTTTCCAATGTTCGATGACACTGGGTTTAACATGTTTCTCACCCAATTGCATACGTGCCATATCATCCGGCGAATTCACCATAAAAAATAAGGCAAAGGTTATAATATTAATTCCAATGAGGATTGGAACCGCATAGAGCATACGTTTTAAGATATATCGAATCATTGTGATGGCACCCGTTTCACGGTTTGATGTTCCCTGCGCCGGTAGCTGACCCACACCGGGAAGATTAAGCTAAGCAATAACAGACCCACAAACAGCATTGGCCACAAAATCGGCTGATTCCATGTTTGTCGTTGCTTGTTGCGCAAGGCAATATCAATGTCCATGTATTGTAGCGTATTGATTCCCAATGTACTTGGCTTTGAAGCAGATAACCATTGTTGGGAAATCGTTAACATTTGAGCATAAATGCCAAAAGCCACGGGTGATTCATAGCGCAATATTTCCATCATCTCATCAATTAGCTGAAGCCTTTCTGGACTGTTTGGCATATTTTTCATTTTTTCAAACAATCGATCAAACCTTCGATTGCGATAATTGGTGGCATTTTCTCCCCCATGTTTGACCTTGCCATTGGCTCCATACATCAGAAACAAAAAGTTCTCTGGATCAGGGTAGTCAGCTCGCCATCCCCAAGTAAACATTTGCGCATTGCCTGAGCGCAGTTTTTCTTGGAATCGATTATATTGCGTTGCCCTGATATGTAACGCAATGCCTAATTTGCTAAACTGCTTTCGCATCCAATCCAGCTGGGATTTATCATCCGGCCCCGTCGTACTCATCACATCGTAATTCAACACCAAGGGCCGCCCTGTTTTGGGATCAATGCCGTTGGGGTAACCTGCTTTTCTTAATAGGTGTTTTGCCTCAGCAATGGAACGTCTTGTCACTTGGTTATTTGCCCATTTATACACATAGGGATTGAGCCCTTCTCTACCGTGTCGATGGCCAAAAATTCCCGGCGGTATAATGCCTTGCGCAGCAGCCCCCCTTCCATTTAGGAAAATGGCAATGTTTTCTTCATAATTAATGGCAATTGATATGGCCTGACGTAACAAGCGCGCTCTTCTTGAATGCCCTCCGACAACGGGATCAAGCATGTTGAAACCCAAATAATAGATGGAAGGATCATCCAATACTTCTAAGCGCATTTTCTTCTGCTTTAAACCATCGGATAGGGATATCGCACCGGATGGATTAACATGGATTGCTTGATCGTAGCTATCGGATGTAATCCCCGATAGATCATAATAGCCCTGCAAAAACTTATTCCATCTTGGCATTGATTCTTTTTCTAAGGTAAATATCGCCTCATCAATTAAAGGCAAGCGCTTGCCAGCATGTCGCGTATATCCCTTATCGATATCTTCTTGGTCAGTCGATTTTGGAAAATAGACTTCACGATAATTGGGGTTTTTAGTGAGCACCATTTGCCGGTTAGGATTATTCTCAGTCATCATGAAAGGACCCGTCCCAATTGGATACCAACTCAATTTGATGTTGCGATCATCCATGCCCTCCTGAGAATAAAATTTATCCGCTTCCCAAGGAATTGGCGCAAAAAATACCATCTCTAGCCAATAGATAAATTGCTGATATTGTCCCTTCAAGGTGATTTGGTATTGATATCGGCTAATTTTTTTTACGCCTTCTAATGGATATTTGCGTAAATCCAGCCATTCATTAGTCTGTGGCGACGCTGAAAACTGTTCATAAAACTTATCAAAACCGAGAATATGTTCGCTCATCAAACCATAAATAGGTGAGCTAATCTGGGGTGTCGCTAACCTTTTTATTTGATAAATGTAATCGTCTGCCACTAATTCTCGAGTTCCGGTATGGGGAAATTCGGATAATTCATAAATATCCTTGTCTTCTAGATAATCGGCGGGCAAATTGAGGTAGCGGTAGTTCCCTTGTGCATCTTTTGCCAAAGCGGGATGCGGTTGATAGTAGATGCCTGGTTTAATGGTAATGGTATAAACGGTTTTTGCAATCTTGTCGCTATGTCTAATAGAAATTTCATTGCCTTGTGCATCAAAATACGCCACCTTCGGCATTTCTGTCACTGTTCTTGGTATCAGTTGATAGGGCCTTTTATAATAGTCGTACCGAAGTGGGGGCTCATATATCTGGCCAGTAAACACAGCCTCATTCATCGAGTAAGATGTTGCTGGATCGAGTGTTTTAGGTTGTTCAGTAAAGGATGTATAGTAAATTTTTTTCGATTGTTGTGACGCTGGATAAGGATTATTCCACACATCCGCACTAACCCCCTGTGTGAGAGTCAGTGAGATGACAAAACAAAGCATCCTTTCAAAGGTCATAGTTCGAAATTTGTAGTATCAAGTAACTCCATGTTACTCCAAAATGTCATAGGTATGCTATTGAATTTTCAACTAATGGAATGAGGACACGCCCTAGCGACATACCCTAAAGATACTTTAAAAAGTCTTCTTCACTTAAAATAGCCACGCCTAGCTTTTCTGCTTTCTCTAATTTTGAGCCAGCTTCCGCCCCGGCAATCAAATAATCTGTTTTAGCCGACACACTGCCCGTCACTTTAGCGCCAAGTTCTTGTAGCTTCTCTTTGGCAATGTCTCGACTCATTGTGGCCAAAGTTCCGGTCAGTACAACGGTTTTCCCAGACAAAGGATGGTTAGTTAACACGGGCTTGGATGCTTGCTTTGGCCAATGAATGCCTGCTGCTAACAGCTTTTCGATGACAGCTTGGTTATGGGGTTGGGCTAAAAAATGAACCACGTTGTTAGCAGCAACTGGCCCTATATCGCTCAGCTGTTCTAACGCCTCTTCATTGGCCTGATAAAGTTGCGTGAAATCAGGATAAGCCTTTGCCAATACTTGTGCACCAACTTCCCCAATTTCTCGAATGCCTAGTGCATATAAAAATCGAGCAAAGGTGGTTTTTTTGCTCTTGTCGATGGCATCGATGAGATTTTGAGCTGACTTTTGCCCCATCCGCTCTAAACTTGCCAGTTGCTGCAAATTTAAATGATAAACATCCGCCACATCGTTGAGAATGCCTTCATCCACCAGTTGTTCGATAATCACAGAACCTAACCCATCAATTGACATGGCTTTTCTGGAAGCAAAATGCCAAATAGCTCTTTTTAACTGAGCCGGACAGAATAACCCACCCGTGCATCTGGCCACCGCTTCTCCCGGAGTGCGGATAACTTCGGACTGGCACACCGGGCAAGCCTTGGGAAGCTCAATCATTTGGGCAGATTGAGGACGCTTTTCCATCACGACCGATACGACTTCTGGAATAACATCTCCCGCCCGCCTGATGATCACCGAGTCACCAATACGAACATCTTTCCGCTCAATTTCATCCATATTATGTAAGGTGGCGTTACTCACGGTGACACCGGCTACGGAAACCGGTTTTAACCTTGCCACAGGGGTGAGTGCGCCTGTTCGGCCTACTTGAAAATCAACTGCCTTTAAAACAGTCATCTCTTCGACCGCCGGAAATTTGTGGGCGACAGCAAACCGAGGCGCTCTGGCCACAAACCCCAGTTTTTGTTGCATGGCAATATCATCAATTTTATACACGCACCCGTCAATTTCGAAGGGTAAGTTGCTTCGCGTTTGCAACAACCGGTTATGATAGGCCAAACAACCTTGAAGGCCGGTCACCTGTTCAACTAAATCCGAAATTGGAAAGCCCTGATTTTTCAGCCATTGAAGTTGCTGATAGTGACTGTTGGGCAACGGATAATCTTCATCTATCGCCCCGATACCATAGCAATAGATAGACAGCGGTCGCGATTGAGTAACTTTCGGATCCAACTGCCTCAAACTACCTGCCGCGGCATTGCGCGGGTTAGCAAAGGTCTTTTCTCCCTTGGCTCTGGCATGTTGATTAAACTGCTCAAACCCCACAATGGGCATAAACACTTCACCGCGCACTTCCACAAAAGCGGGAATATCTGTGCCGCGCAAACGCAAAGGAACCGCACGAATGGTTTTGATATTGCCGGTGATTACCTCCCCCATTTGACCATCCCCTCGCGTCGCTGCAGAGACTAACTCCCCATTTTCATAAGTGATATTCACGGCCAAACCATCGAGTTTTGGTTCGGCGGTGAACCCCAATGACTCGGGAGAGACGGATAGTTTGTCAGATACCCGCTTTATAAAGGCTTTCAGCTCACTTTCTTCAAATACATTGGATAAGGACAATAATGGTTGGCGATGAGCAATGGGCTCAAGGGCTGAATCAAGCTTAGCACCCACTCTTTGGGTGGGGGAGTCTGCTGAAATATAGTGAGGATTTTCATGCTCCAACTGTTGAAGTTGACGAAACACGCGATCATACTCCGCATCAGGGACTTTGGGGTTATCGAGCACATAATAGGCATAATCGTACTGACGAATGGTGTCTCGCAGTGCTTCAATTTGTTCTTGGATGGTGAGGTGCTCTTGGTCAGTCGTCGGTGATATCATGCTCTAACTCTTCGGAAGGCTTATCAAATTCCACGGATTCAATCTTGACAAAGCGGGAGGTAATTTTTTTCGCAGAGATATGTACTTCGGATACATCTTTATGCGCTTGCTCGATATGGCGGCTTAAATTATCCATCCGTTTTTCAAATCGTTGGAAATCCACAGCAAGATGTTGTAAATGCTCTTGAATAATATGCACTTGCTTCTTCGTCGCATCATCTTTCAACACGGCCCGAGCGGTGGTTAACACCGCCATCAGCGTTGATGGCGATACCATCCATACTTTTCGTTGATGGGCTTTACTGACCAAATCCGGATAATTGGCATGAATTTCAGCAAAAATCGCTTCCGCAGGAATAAACATGACAGCCCCATCGGAGGTTTCTTCTGGAATAATATATTTATCAGCAATATCGTTGATATGCTTTAAAATATCCTGCCGGAATTGTTGCTGCAGTGTTTTCCTGATAGGCGCATCTGCCCCAGCCTGATTGATTTTTTGAAACGTTTCCAAAGGAAATTTGGCATCAATGACAATATTGCCAGTTGGATTAGGCAAAAATAAAATACAATCCGCTCGTTTCCCATTACTTAAGGTATGTTGCATTTTAAAATGATTGGCTGGGATCATATTTTCGATTAACCCCGCCAGTTGCACTTCACCAAACGCCCCTCGGGATCGTTTATCGGTCAACACATCCTGCAAACTGACCACATGCGTGGATAATTCGGTGATTTTCTGCTGGGCTTGATCAATAATCGTCAATCGTTTCAAAACATCTTGGAATGTTGCCGAGGTTTTTTCCAACCCTTCACTTAATTGCTCGTTCACCTGCTTGGTCATTCGGTGCAAATGATTACGTATTTCTTCAGTCAATGAGCGAAGATGAGATGTCAATGAATTGGCATGTTGGCTAAAACTATGATTAATTTGCTCTCGAACGTCCTTCATGTGACCTTGAATGCTATCAGCAATTAATTTATTAACCGCTAATTGTCCTGCATTGATTCGCTCAGAGACAACCTCCCGCTCCTCATTGGATAAACGTTGCATATCCAACTGCATCGTTTGCCAATGGGATTGTTGTTCCTCTAATATTAAACAAAGATGAGCATGCCACCGCCTTTGCCGCCAAAACATCACCATCACCCCAACCCAAGTTGTGGCCAAACCGACCACAATGACGAGGGAGAGAAAAGCAGGTGATGACGTTAAATTTAGCCAATTCATTCAGCATCCAATTGAGTCAGTGGGATTTTTTCATTATAACGATACACCGGTTTTAATTGTGCATCATCGACTAATTCAAGTTGCCCCAAATAATACGGTTCATGCAGGTTTGAAGGCAAGGGCTTATCGAATTTTAATACCATTTCTTTGGTACCAGGATCTAACCAAGCACTGGTTTGGGCAAGGGCAACCGAATGGACATCCCCATCGTCGCCAGTCGCATAAATTACCCCTTGTAGTTGATAACGGCTAGCTTGCAACGTTTCAACCTTGGCATTTAATACAAGTGGCTGGTCCAAGGAAGGCCGGTAAATTGATCGTATTTTTGCCGAAGGAACGACATAGGAAAAGACGGCACTGGCGGTACGAATGGTATGACTACCATTGATGGTCAAATCCGCCATGACCTGAAAATACCAATTCTCACCCTGCGCGACTTGTTTGGATTGAACGGGGATTTCCCCATGGTACTGGAGTCCACCATCACTATTGAGCTCAACGGGGATTCCATCTCCCGTGGGACCAAATATCCGCGCCTCAATCCAGTTCACCGTTGGCATATTGAAATCATCTTTGACATTAATCACTGCTTTGACCGTTTCGCCCACCTGGTAGCGGGTTTTATCAAGTGCCACGGACATATACAGATTAGCCATTTTGTCATAAACACTTAATTGCCATTGACTCGTATTATCCAGATTTTCATCCTCATAAACTAAATAAGGACGTTGGTTGGATAAGCCTTGTTTAAGTTGAAAAATCAACGCAGGGCCAACGTCAAATTGCTTTTTGAATTCTTGCTCATCGGACAAAGATTGCACCATATCCACTAAGGGCTTTTTTTGTTTTCCGGTCTGAATCGCCCATTTTTGTTGCCAATTTTTGCTCACTTGTTTGGGCGTGACCGGGGTGACACGAATAATGGCGCCTTCTGCCAAAACACCTAGTTCGATCCCTTGTTTAAGCTCCTGCCCCGTCACTTTACGATAATATCGTTTGCTAATGACTGGTTTCACATCAGCGGGGACCATTGCCTTATCCTCGATTAACCAACTCGTGGATAATGTACTTTTGCTAAGATTCACACAACTTGGACATTGATAATGGTAGAGGGATTGATCAGGAAGCTTCAGCGCCTGAGATTGATTAACTAAAGCTAATAATAGGGTAAAAGGGATTAATCGTCTCATGATTTAACTCCTGTCAATAATGCGGGAATGACAATTTTATCTAATCCAAAACAATTATGGCGACTTTGATTATGACTTAACGTGGTAGCATTTTCAGTTTTTTGATAATCATAAAACCATAGTTGCCCCGCCGCGAGTTGTGATTCACAGTTTAAAAAACCATCGGCACAATAATCCAGATAAATTTTAGTGACTTTCAAGGCACTGTTTAGGAAATAGCCATTACAGTAACTGGCCGAATTCATGGGGGATGCCGTGACATCGGTCCCTACTATCACATAAAAAGGCTTAATCAAGCTCGGTCTATTTTCTGTCCCTAACAGGACTTCTTCATTAAAAATAGCCATATCACCGACTTGTTGTTGCTTTACGGAGTCGCTGCGATAACCCAATAACCATCCAAGACCCGCTTCCAAGATGCCACCATTCATGACTTCATCGGCTAAGGGGGTTCCGCCACTCGAGGGGGCAATGGCTATCACTTGATCAATATAGTTAGCAACTTCAAAGAACCGCTCGTCATAAGTAGGATTGGACAATATCCAGCGGACCACGTTGGCGCCATCTGAATGGGAGTAAACACTGACTTGTTTTAAATGCTTTTCTTTCACAAACCATTGGATTTGCTCTGCCACACATCCTGCAGCGTCTTCATGCCACATATACTGCAAAAAGTCACAGTGAACAACATAAAGATTATCGGGATTCGGTAGTTGATTTCTGACTTGATCTAAAAAATCCTCTTTCCAATATCCCCCTTCCGCATCGACTCGATGATCCCGCGTGCCATGAACAAAAACAACGCCTTTATCGACATCAATGGCATATGCTTCATTGATAAAAACGCCTAGAAAAACAATGATTGATGCAACTATCCTAGCTATCGTCATACCACCAACTCCCTGACTATAAAAACCCGTTTTCATTAAACCTCTTTTTTGTAAAATACGCAATAGATTATACTTGTTGGGCTTTGAGCAGGACGAAAAATCATTACACTTTGCAAGCACGGGCACGGGCACGAAAAGCATACTGATTGTTGTCCTATGTACTACTTGCAGGGATCTACCTGCCTTCTAAATCAGTTCTACGATTTGACGAAAACTTTCCATGTCGGGTTGGATGGTTTGGTAGGTGGCAGGCTTTTCAAGCATGGCTTGTAATGAAGAGGGAGTTTCGATTGGTACATTCACCAACGGTTCCACAATCGCGTTAAATTTAGCAGGGTGGGCAGTCGCAACGATGACAGGTGGTTGCTTTGTTTCAAGGGATAAAGAACGATAATACGCGGTTGCTGTATGAGGGCATAAAATATAGCCCTCATCGTGATAGGCTTGTTTTATCGCTTGTTCAATTTGGGGATCGGATACCGATTGGGCATTGACAGCTTCTTTGAACGTCGTAAAGTCACCCAATAAATGCACCAAGCGTTCCAAATTACTGGGATTTCCCACATCCATGGCATTGGCTAATGTCATCTTGGTCGGCTGAGGATGATACTCACCGGTGTTTAAGTATTTAGAAAGGACATCGTTGGCATTATTGGCAATGTAAATGTCCCCCACTGGAAAACCTGTTTGTTTTGCCCAATAACAGGCGACGACATTGCCCAAGTTGCCCGACGGCACCACAAAATCAATGGGGGCATGATATTGCTTGTGCAATTGGGTGCTGGTATAGGCGTAAAATAATTGCTGAGGCAATAAGCGCGCAATATTGATGCTATTTGCCGTTGTCAACTGAATCCTTTCCGCACCACTAGCCATCATCCCCTTAACCATTTTTTGGCAATCATCAAAATTGCCTTTGACGGCAATAGCGTGAATATTGTCTAGCCAGCAGGTGATTTGCTGTTGCTGGCGAGCGCTGATTTTTCCTTCAGGAAATAAAATATACCCCGTGACATTATTTTTATGATAGAGCGCTGCTGCCACTGCACTGCCTGTATCGCCAGACGTGGCAACGATAACTTTAACAGGCCTTTTAATCGCTAGCTGCTCTAAACAATGGGCAAAAAAACGGGCGCCAAAGTCCTTAAATGATAAAGTGGGGCCATGAAATAACTCAAGGACAAGTCGCCCCGAAGGGAGCTTCACCGTTGGCATGGAAAAATTAAAGATTTGCTGGCAATCAGCCAGGGTCAGTGAGATCGATGTTTCGATAAAATAAGGATGCAGTAAATGATAGGCAAACTCCGCCAAATGATTGCATTGGCGGAGGGTATCTTGATCATAACAAGGAAATTGCTTAGGAACATATAATCCTCCATCGCTTGCCAAGCCATTTAAAATTGCTTGTTCGATGGTCGTTTCCCGCCCTTCCCTGGTTGAGATCATCATGCTATATACTCCTTGCTCCGCATTCGGCGATGGTCGATAGGATACTATCATAAGGTATTGAATGGTACTCATACACTTCACCCATTGCTTGACCTATGTAGGCTGCTTGCTCTTTCGAGCCACTTAACGCAAATAAAGTGGGACCAGCGCCAGAAATTGAACAAGCAAGCGCTCCTGCTTTGAACGCTGCTTGCTGAACTGTTTTAAAATGGGGGATTAACGATTGACGATGTGGCTCAATCAGCTCATCTTTACAAACTTCCGATAACAAGAGCCGATCCTGCGAATATAACGCGGCAATAAATGCCGCAAGACGAGCGCTGTACTGAATCGCATCCGTCAAAGGAACTAATTTTGGTAATACTGCTCTTGCTTGCTTGGTTTCCACCACCACATGAGGATGAATGAAAACAGACCATAAATCATTTGTCGGAAGCTTTATGACAGAAAGCGGTTCAATGGCATGAATACACACTAAACCACCTAGCAAACAAGGCACTACATTATCTGCATGGACACTACCGGTAGCCACTTTCTCACCGGCTAAAGCAAAAGGAATGAGATCCATCGCTGCCAGAGGCTTATTTAAAAATTGATTAAAGGCAACCACGGCTGCTACGCTACTGGCTGCAGAACCACCCAGACCGGAACCCAAAGGAATACCTTTTTTTATCGACACATCTAAACCCACCTGGCAATTGAGGGATCGTTGCATCGCCTCAATGGCTACGGTTGCCGTATTTTTTTCGATTTCCATTGGTAGGGGAAAATCACTGTCTATGTGTTGAATAACTAATTCAGTATCCTCTCGCCGTTGCAGGCTTACTTCATCCCCAATACTGTCCAAAGGGAAACCAAGAATATCAAACCCGACGGCTAAATTGGACGTAGTTGCTGGCGCAAAGGCGCAAGCCTGCTGTCTGTCATTTATCATAAATAGGATACCAACTTAAGAAAATCTGCAAATATTCCAGCCGCAGTCACATCTAACCCTGCGCCCGGTCCTTGAATAATCAGTGGTTGTTTATCATAGCGACGACTTTGGATTTGGAGGATATTATCGGTTCCATGGATATTGGCAAATGGGTGGTTCGCTGGATAAGCCTTTAAACTAACGCTCACTTGCTCATCTTCGATAATACCCACATAAGCAATGCTTGCCTGACCTTCCAATAAATTCTTTAAATATTGATTAATCTCGTCTTGATAATGGGGCAATTGTTGCAAAAATTCGTCCTTCGTCACTTCTCGAAGTGGTTTTGGTACTAAATTTAATAGCGAAACCTCATTTAACTCTGTCTCTAAGCCAATTTCACGCGCAAGACAAACAAATTTTCTCGCCACATCCAGCCCATTTAAGTCATCCCTGGGATCGGGTTCTGTATACCCTAAATCGTAAGCAGATAAGACGCTTTCAGCGAAACTTTTTCCTTGCGCGCATTGGTTAAATATATAAGACAATGTCCCTGAAACAACCCCTTCAATCCGTTTTATCTGATCCCCAGTGTCAAGTAAATCACGAATGGTTTTAATGACTGGCAAACCGGCACAAACGGTTGTTTCATACAAATGAAAGCGGCGACGTTCAGCAAGTTTCGATTTTAAGGTAATAAACTGAGCCATCGGTGCTGCGTTGGCTTGTTTATTAGGGGTAATAATGTGACAGCCCATGTCTATCATGTCGATATAAGCTTGGGCAACGATGGGCGAAGCACTGCAGTCGATAATAACCGCGTGAGGAATTTCTTCGCTGGCGATATGATGAATAAATGCTCTTAAATCAGCCTTACGTTTGGATTTGGCTTGTTCCCAGTCCTTCAGTGTGACTTGCTTATCCGATAGGACCATTTCTTGGCTGTTAATAATCCCTCTTAAGCGAAAGTCAATGCGAAACTGAGAGCGTAAATTCTCGATTTCGTCCTCTAACTGGCCTAGCAATACTTGTCCTACCCCGCCAGGGCCGATTAAGCCGACTGAGATAGCTCTATCGGATAAATAAAACCCACCGTGCAACGCACGAAGTGAGCGGGTTGTATCATTTTCATTGATAATCACGGAAATATTTCGCTCAGAAGCACTTTGAGCAATGGCTAAGATATTGACTTGGGCCTTGGCCAAATTTGAAAAAAATTGCGCTGCAACACCGGGATGGCCGCACATACCATCCCCCACAGCAGCAACAACACTGCAATCTTGTTTTAATATTATCCCAGCAATGATCCCTTCTTGACGTTCCACCACGAGTTCTTCTTCAATCAACGATTGAGCTAATTGGCCATGGACATCACTGACCACCAAGCTGATTGAGTATTCGGAGCTTGCTTGAGAGATAAAAATAACGGAAATCCCATGGTGAGATAAGAGCCCAAATATCCGGGCTGACATACCACAAACCCCTAGGATTCCAGTCCCCTCAATGGTAATGAGATTGACGTTTTCCATGCTTGTTAGCCCTTTTACGATGTACATCGAGGGGCGTTGCCTTTCATCAATCCGGGTCCCTGGCTCCGATAATTTGTGTATATTTTTAATAATAATTGGGATCTTGGCTGAAATCGCCGGTTGCACGGTTTGTGGGTGAAGGATTTCAGCGCCAAAATAGGCTAATTCAGCCACTTCTTGATAACTCACATAAGGCAATACAAATGCACTTTGTACCCGAGTTGGATCAGCGCTGTAGATCCCATCGACATGCGTAAGCTTTGTTAACGATTTTGCTTTTAACACTTTGGCATATATCGCTGCTGAAAAATCGCTGCCATTATCGCCTAATAACGTAAAAAGACCATCTTGTTCCTGAGCAATATAGCCGGGTGCAATGACTGTATCAAATGCTTCTTTTGGCATTTGCTTGGTCAGATTTGTTTCCGTTTGCGTCCAATTCACTTGGGTGACGCCATCGAGCCGATGAATGGTAATTATTTTCGCAGAATTTAGCCAGACCGACTTCTTGCCTAACATCTCAGCCACCAATCGGCTGGACCATAATTCCCCTTGCCCTAACACCCAATCTGCCTGAAGTTTCGCATACCGACCGAGTAACTCGATGCTAGTCAAAACTGCTTTCAAATCATTCATGGACTCATTAAATAGCGATGTATAGACACCCGTATTGATGCCTAAATCAGCTGCTAACTGTTTATGAAACATTTCCAGTTCTACCAAAATGGGCTCATACGCTTCACCGGATTTTGCCAACGCTAAGGCTTTTTTTAATGCGTTTGTCGTGCCGCCAGCTGCGGATACAACCAACAAAGATTGTTCTAAATTAATCTCTTTAATTCGGTCAAATCCCGCTTTATCCTGTAGGCAACGACCGCCAATTTTGTATACTTGATTTATCCGCATAAGAGTCACATTATGAAGTAGCTTGGATCTATCTTACCGTATACCTATAAAACTGCAAAACATACATAATCGAGCACAAAGCAAATTTACGGGTTTGAACTATACTTAAGAAAAGATAAAAAAATGAGCGACTTATGCATAAAACGCTTAAGCGAATGGCCTTATACCCTAAACGCTCAACTATCATCCTGTTTGGAACAAATAAATGAAAGGAAATAAGCAGCCAAAAGAGAAGTTGGACCAGTTACAACAGAAATTTGTTTCTACCATGAGTGAGAGCATTGGGGAGATGGAAAATCTTTGTCAGAAAATCAATCACAATGGCTCAGTTGACAGCGACAAAATGATCATCCGCCTCACAAAATTACTAAACAAATTCATTGGCTCCTCCGGATCGTATGGATTTTATAACCATAGTCGCCTCGCAAGCAAAGCCCAATCGTTTGCTGAACAATTCCGAGAATCCCCTAAAAATAAAGAACTCGTCAACCGCTTACAAAACTGTTTAACATCCCTAGCGTCACTACCCATTGATGTTGAGATGATGAATTTGGATTTTGCCATTGGACCAATCAAAAGTCCCGGCCTTGTTTTTATACTCGATAAACATGGTAAAGAGAGTTATGAATTGAAAGATCATCTGATGCTCACGATTGATGAAGTGACAATTTTTACTCATATCAAAAGCTTATTAGAGGCATTAAAAGAGCGAACCCCTGCTATCATTATTTTTAATATTGATACAGTCGAAGAAGCGGTGCAAATCTCTCGTTTTATTTCACGCAAAAGCAAAGCTTACTCGATTATTTTCCTCAGCCAAGACGGGTCGTTTGCCACGCGTTATGCAGCCATTCAATGTGGCGCTGATTTTTTTGAACTAAAACCGTTTGACCCCAAAATTATTGGCGAGAAAGTGTTTGCTATGATGGATGAGCAAAATGGCCATAAAACGAAAATCTTAGCGGTTATCGATAATGAAGAACAGCAAAAATACTTTGAATTATTGCTAACTGAGTTAAATTGTGACATACAAATATTAAATAATCCGCCAAACATATTCACTTCAATTCTGTCTTTTGAACCGGATGCCATTATATTAGACATGAAATTACCTCAAATAAGTGGACCCGATTTAACCCGACTCATCCGTCAATACAAAAACTACGCATCCATACCCATTATCTTTATTTCTTCCGATAATTCCGTTGACAGCATATCCGAAGCGTTCCAAGCAGGTGGTGATGAATATTTTGTCAAGCCTGTCGACATCGAAGTCTTATATAAAACGATTCGTTCGCGAGTAAGGCGTCATCGAGAAATCAATCGATTAATTCATGAAGATGGGTTAACTGGTTTATTAAATCATCGCAGTACCCATAATCAGTTGCACAGCGAAATTGTTGCGGCAAAGCGCTATGAGTTCCCATTAAGTATTGTTGAAATCGATGTCGATAAATTTAAGTTGGTCAACGATACCCATGGGCATCCTGCTGGCGATAAAGTTTTAAAAAATCTAGCCATGTTACTTAAATCCCACTTACGCGAATCGGATCATATTGGCCGAATAGGTGGCGAGGAATTTTTAGTGATTATGCCAAGTACCACCATGAAAGATGCCCATGACATCACTGAACGATTACGCGTTCTATTTTCTGAGATCGATCATGAAGACAAAGGATCACATATTTATTGTACATTTAGCGCAGGGATAGCTCAGCTTGATAAGGCTGACACGTTAAATACTTTTTTAAAAAGAGCAGACGAAGGATTATACGAAGCAAAAGCTTCTGGACGAAACCAATCTGTTGTCAAAAAGCCTTTGCGTCACGGATAGAAGAACGAATAAAAACAGCAAGGAATGACCGATGAAAAAGATTCTCATGCTGATATGGATTGTTTCAACAACGATCAATGCAGTGCCTTATCGTCAAGGTATTGATACGGATAGCTTTCTCTCGCGCGACTCAATTGCCCTGATTACCCCATCATTATCCTTTCTTAACCCTCAGTACTCTCGACTATTTGACATTAAGCAATTATTGCAAAGCCAATCCCCATCGCTAAGGCCCGCGGTAATCAATAAGGTACTTGCCTCACTGGCTTGTGCGCAAGCCCATCACCTCGATTTTAACCCCGTTCTTACCATTATTGACTATCACTTACCCGCCAATCACAAACGAATTTGGGTATTTGACTTGCTTAGTATGAAATTGTTGTACCATACTTATGTCTCTCATGGCATTAATTCAGGTACCTTAGATACAGTCTACTTTTCCAATCGATATAATTCGAAAGCCAGTAGTATTGGTATTTACTTAACGGGCGAAGCTTATTCGGGACGGGAAGGATTATCACTCAGGCTAACAGGGCTTGATAGAGGCTTTAATGATAATGCGATGAGGCGCTATATCGTTATGCATGGCGGTTGGTATATGGACGAGCAGTTTATTAAAAAATATGGACGTCCTGGTAGAAGCTGGGGTTGCCCATCCTTGCCGGCGCATGAAAACAGGGCCATTCTCAATACCATCAAAAATAATACCTTTTTAATAATTTATTATCCCACAGACGATTGGCTTATCCAATCCAAATTTCTCAATTGCCCTTTACCCTCAGGCTTACTTGAATCAGATGAGCGCGAAGTCGCCAAGCAAGCCCCCATTTTTCAAGGGGATGACCGCGCCCCCATCTTATTCGTGGATAGCAATAGTAATAATCAACGGGAAGAAAATGAACCCATCATTGTCATGCAAGCAGACACCTATATCGCCACATTCCAACAAAAAGCCCCCCTAAAAAGGATGCTAAGACGTCGCATTGACAATAAAGAATATATTGCGTTAAGTCCGGACGAAATCAATCAGTTTTTAGGCAAAGAATATGCAAAAGAGCCTGGATTATCGGATATTTACCTGATCATCCCTGAAGTCGTCAAGCGACGTGGGACGTGGCAAACCTTAATGAAAGTGGTTCACCATGGGAAAGTCATTGACATCAAACTCCTACCAGAATCACCTGACAACCGATATTTAATCCTATTTGATAAAAAGGAAGTGTTAACGTTTAAACCAACTTACCACTTTATCCGCTGGCTCGGATTATAAATGCCCAACTACCCCGTTGACTAAGCCAAAAAAATTGACAAGACATCACTTTGGAATTTATTAGCACTTTACAATCTTGTCACAAATTCCTCACTCATTTTGCCGGTAAAATTTTAATATGAGGTCTAATCTTTAAGATACCACCAATCAACATTGATAAGGACATCAACCATGAATAGCCCCATAGAACAATTGATTGACGGTATTGATTTAAACCCTCCCCACCCTGCCTCTTCTGCCGATAATAAATCGTTTACACAATTGCAATCTTCTAATAGCGCTTATTTTATTTTTGGAATAGCAGGTGTACTAAGCAACAAATCCCATTGCCAAGTTTTGCTGGAGAAAATCAATCATCAAGCCCAATATTACATCCAATCACTTAAAAAATTGCGCTCAGAAATAAATGCGACGATCCGTCACTTTGAAAATAATCTTACACAAGTTCAAGAACACCCGTTCTATCTTCTATTCCAACTGGAATCGACATCGCAGTTAACGCACGTATTAGCGGATAAAATTTTCATTGACTCGCTATCCGAGAAAATTAGTGAAGATCTCCCCGCCCAAGAGTTAGCTAAGTCAATAGCAATCGAAATTGAAAGCAAACCAATTCTTTCTGGCGAAGATATCAATGAAAAATTATCAAAAACCGCTTTACTAAAAGCCTTAGTTGGCATTATTAATCAAGGCGATACGCCAACCTATCGGGGCTTAGCAACCGCGGCCCAGATTGGCCAATTGAGTACTTTTATTAAAAAACTGTCTCGCAAAGAAAAACAACATATGCGGATACTAAAAACAGATGCTCAACGCTTGGAAAGTGATAATGCTGGACTTAAGCAGGCAAAAACCAACGTCAATCAACAGTTAAGACAACTTCGTAAACAATTCAAAACGATTCACCAACTTCATCCGAATGATACCCCCATCGATCTGATTCAAAAATCGAGTAAGCTATCGGAGGTCATACAACAGTCCCAACAAACGCTTTTTAACGCCTTGTCTGAGTTTCAGCTGCCGTTAAAGGGTAGTCTCAGTTTCCTAAAGCCCAAACGCACCACTGCTTAAGGACTCATCGATTGTTCATTCAACCTGTTAGTGCGACTCCTTGGGAGTCGCTCTTTATCCTCTTGCTGGAAAATATATTCTAAACTGTTTCACTAAGCTTCAGAAGTTTGACAAATCGATCACAGGTTCATCCAGTTCACTAAACTGTTCTTTTAGCGTGATAATATGTTCGGACCAATAATTTTCAGAGTTAAACCAAGGAAAGGCCATAGGGAAAGCGGGATCTTCCCAACGTTTGGCGAGCCAGCCAGCGTAGTGGATTATGCGCAACGTTCTTAATGGTTCGATTAAGTGCAACTCTCGCATATCAAAATCACAGAATTGCTTATACCCCTGCAAAATTCGATTGAGTTGCTTACGCTTTTGATCCAAGTCGCCAGAAATAAGCATCCATAAATCTTGTATCGCTGGGCCAGTGCGCGCATCGTCAAAATCGACAATGTATAAGGAATCGGGTCTCATTAATATATTGCCCCCATGGCAATCGCCATGTAGGCGAATACGCTTATAATCGATTGCTTGGAGTTGCTGTTTAACTTTTTCAATTAAGTTTTCGGTAATGCTTTCATAAGCTTTTTCAAGGGCCAAAGGCAGCATATTACTATTTAAAATAAAATTGCGGCTGTCAATGGCATAGCTCTTCAAACTAATTTCAGGGCGAAACTCAAATGGCTTTGTTTTGCCAATAGCATGGAGCCGTCCCAGGTGTTGGCCTAGATTATAAAGGCAATTTAAATCGTCAAGCTCTGGTGCATGCCCTCCTTGACGTCGGTAAAGGGAGAATCGATAGCCTTCATATTCAAACAAGCTCTTATTGTCAATCACAATGGGCGGAATCACCGGCACTTCCATCGCATGCAAGCTCAAAGAAAAATCATGTTCTTCATTGATTTGCTCATTGCTCCAACGGTTTGGCCGATAAAATTTTATAATAATCGGCTCAGCTTCCTCGATTCCCATTTGATAAACCCGATTTTCATAGCTGTTCAATGCAAGGACGCGCAAATCTGAGCGATAGCCTAGGCTTTCGAGTGCATCAATCATGGTATCCGTTTTGAGATTTGCGAAGTCATGTGTGTTCAAGGTTATCTCTGAAATTTTCTAGGATTGTTAATAGTTACAATGATATTAGGATTTTGACATTCTAACATCAATCAAATCAAAAGTATGTTTCTCATTGTGAGGCATCTTGGGTATACAATCAAAAATCAAAGCGACCGCCCCCTTTCAACAGGGGTCCTCCGCTTGCGCGGAGGAAGAAAGAAAAGATTAGCCCTTAGGTAAACTCATTATCACCCAATACAGACTTTTGAGTCATACTTTTGGCAATGATTGGTATAATACATATGCATATGGGAAGTGAAAATCGGTTTGCCCGAATTCATGACAAAAATTCGCTCTGGCATCAATTCCATTAAGTTCACTTTACTAAGCATAGAGGCATAGGTGCGTTCTAAACCATTGTAGAACCATTTCTGGATAAATGGCAAAATTCGATTTTGGTCTTGGCTATAAAACCGCTCCCGAACATCCACAATCAACTGCTTGTTCAGTTCATAGTTACTATCAAAGTACAAGCTATTGAAATCCCTACGGAAACGAATCACTTCCGGGCTCCCTTTTTTGTCCTCTCGGGAGGCATTGACTTCTAAGGAAACAACCACGCCTTTCGCTCGCTCAATATGCAGTGGGATACCATAAAGAAGGTACCCTTCATAATCTTGTTCCAGTTGTTCAAGAACCGCCTCATCATCATCGGTTAGCGGGTCAAAGTAGCTATCCATCATAAATCGGGTGGCAAATTCTGTCTCAGGGTCATATTGACACATTGACAAGGTATTATACATGAATCGACTTGGTTGAATTTTATTAAGAAAATCCTCACCTAGTTTGTTTTGAACTTCTTGACAAGATAATCCAGATTGGTTAATTTTTCCTTCCATGCGAATCACACGGGTGGGATGGTTTTCTCGGCTTTGATTGGGGTTTAGGTTTTTGAAAACGGTATCCTCATTACTGAAGCGTTGAACCAACGAATTGGGTGGCGCATCCTCTACCTTCACTGCAGCCTGAGAAGACATGACCATGGCGGCAAGAACAATTCCTGAAATAGCGTGATATTTTTTCATGACAGCTTCCTTTTCATCAATGAAACAATATACCCCGAAACTTCCTAATGCATAATTGGGTATAGCCCATCTTTGATTCTGTCAGAGTTAAGGTCAGATGACAATCATTATGACACCATTTCTGAAGTGCACTCTTTGCCTGTCACGGTGAGTCGAATCTTGCTATTAGTCGTCAATAGCAAAGAACCGCAACTGATATCTTCACCAAATAATGACCCACAACGCAGTCCGAAATGGTAAGTTGCATTTGCTGGACCTTTACCCCGCGTACGACTGCCTGCATCACCATGTTCTTTGTTATTAACGGTATAGCCAATTGCTGCAACATTTTTGCTATCTGAAAACACTTCAACCGTTATCTTCTCGGCTGCGAAGGAAAATTTTGTGAACGTCGCCAACAACACAAACACACTTGTTATAGAAATCCGTTTCATGTTCTCACCTTTGTTTCTTAGTTTATGCCAATATGCCCAAACACCGTATCCAACATTCCATTGCTGAAGCGTAACAGGCTTTTCCAATATAAACAGGGCTTACGAAAACTTTTTTAATGAAGAGATTGGGAGTTTTTCGTAATTCCTGATAAGTTTTATTATACGACGATTAGCCTAAGATTTCATTAATCGCATTAACTAGCAAATCAATATCCTCTTTCTCATTATAGAGATAAAAAGAAACGCGCATGGCATCTGTCGCATGATGGGTTAAATATAATGGCTGGCAACAATGTTGGCTATAATTGGTAATGATATTAAATCGCTCAGCTAATAGCATACTAAGTTGCGCTGTATTGATACTCGGATGAGTGACTGTGAGATTAAAAATAGGGGCATGCTCGGGCGTATATGCAAACGTTGGTTTAACACAATCAAGGGTTGAAAATTGCTGCGTTGCATAGGCTTCCAATTGGTTAAGGTGCTTAACTATCTGACCAATTCCTTGACGGTGTAAGTAATCCAACCCTGCTCCGAAACCAATAATACCTTCTAGGTTGGGTGTGCCTGCTTCAAATCGATAAGGAGGAACGCGTAATTGATAAGCTTCTTGGGTAACGGAAGACACTATTCCGCCACCCAATCGCATGGGTTGTAATTTTTCAATACAAGACACACGGGCGTAAAGAACACCCACCGCAGATGGACCTAATGCCTTATGAGCTGAAAATGCTAAAAAATCACAGCCCAAATCATCCACATCCACCGGCATGTGTCCAACGCTTTGAGCAGCATCCACCACGGTCATCACACCATATTCTTTAGCAATATCACACATTTGTTTGATTGGCAGTTGATTACCATTCGCATTACAAACCCAAGGAACAACCATCAATAAAGGGCTTTGTTGGCATAATTTTCGAAAATTGTCTAAATCGATTTGGCCTTGGTCATCTTTAACATAACGAACCGGCCCACTTTGCATAAAAGGCAGCAGTGCTGCGTGATGATTCATGGTTGAAACAATGCAGGGTTGCTGGTTAGTCATGATGCTCTTGGCTATCATATTCAAACTATCTGTGGCACTGAAAGTAAAAATGATCTCATGAGGATGGGCACCTATTAGCTGTGCAACCCCTTCCCTAGTCTGCTCAATGCGTTCCGTCACACGATATGTTAAAAGGTGTTCGCCTCTAGCCAAATTGGCCGTTTCTTCTTGATAAAAAGTCGACACCGTATCAATGACACATTGGGGCTTTAGGCTAGTTGCTGCACTATCCAGATAACAGTACGGGGTTAACTTGAAAAAGGGGAAATCCTCCCGCCATGCCCTATGTTTCATGTCTGCCTCCTTGAGAGTAGAAACTTACCGGATGGGGTTGGTGTAATACTGCGGGCAAATTGAATGAGGGCGGGCAGACCAAATAAGGCTTCAAACGTATTTTTGAGAGAGGCAATTTTCGCTTCTTCCATTGGTTTTTCGTCGGTTGTTGCATAGATAATTTCTATGTCATTTAGACGCTGGCTAATGCGGTACACATAAATAGCGGAAGAAAGCGCATACAACTTTGAATCTAATTCATCCACGCTGACAAATCGCCCCTTAGCCAGTAGGCATTGGTTTTTACGACCAGCCATGGCTTGGATTTGTACTAAGTTGGGATGGCTTTCTAAGGTATTAACGCTGTTTGCCTCAACGACAACCAGATCCCCAGTCCGGTAATGGATGAGGGGCATCAGTGCATTATTGGTGGCGGTAACAAATAGTTCATACAGTCGTTTATCCGCATCAACGGGCTCAAATTTAACGGCCACATTATTGGGAATTAACCGATGGGTTCCTGATGGCGTTTGCACATAGATAATACCCGTTTCACTCATCCCATAGGCTGAATAAATTGGTAATTGGAAGGCGCATTTTATTAAATCCAAGCAGGCTCTTGGCGCATATTCAAATGTATAAACGACTAATTTTAAACTCGGAAAACTCAATGATAGTCGATAGCGTTTTGCCAACAACACAAATACTGCCAAATAGATAGGATCGACGAGGAGATAATCGGGATGAAAGCGAAGAATTTCATCGCGCATCCGCTCAATGTCTTCTTTTTTCCAAAGATAAGGATTATTTAAGTGATTTAAAGACAACTTTCCAGGTCCTTGGACCCTTTTAGAATAAGATTCTAACGCATTGACACACCCCAATGCAGAACAAGTGGCTGTTGTTAACACAGCATGGCGCTTCCCCCCGGGATACCGTAACTGGGGAAAAGCATAGCACATGCGGTAAAATTCTTGGTAATGAAACGTATTTGAACCCAGCACATGAATTTTTTCGCCCGTCGTTCCTGAGGTAGAAAAATAGACAATTTGATTCTCGGATTCCGCTTTTAAAAATGCTGGTGTATACCATCCTTTTGGGTAAGCCTGAATGAGGTGTTTTTTTTCTAAAACAGGGTATTGAAATGACGATTGTAAGCAAAAGTGGTTAATCCTCTCGCCATATAACTGCTGATAGATGGGTAACGATTGGATATATTGTTCAATTGCTTTTGTCATAGGATGGGTTAGCCGCTGGTTTATTAGCTATCTCAGGATTTACTCTATACTTATAAGCGTAGGCTGACAAATATAAATTGTAAACAAGACTGACAGGTCAATCCATGCAGGAGGAACCATGCGATGATCATTATCACCGACTATTAGCCAGATTACCCTCGTTTGGTATTACTCGCCTGGCCAATATCACCGGCTTAGACCCATTGCCCCTGATGACTGTCATGGCAGTTCGTCCCAATGCTTGTTATCAAGCTATCACGCTGGGTACTAGCTCAAGCAAAAAACAAGCGATGACAGCTGCAATCTCCGAAGCAATTGAGCTATTTTCGTTAGAATACGATCTTTCTGCCGATCTCACAGGTTCTTATGATCAATTAGCCAGAAATTATCCCCTGCTATGGCCAAATACACCTTATCAACGCCAGCAGGATGAATTGAGAAAAAAACTAGTGCAACAATGGATCCAAGTTTCACCCTTGGGTGATGAGCATCCAGCCTACCTACCCAAACGTTATTTTATCCCCCATGCAACGATCAAAAATCGTCGCGACGAGATTGCAACATCGTCCATTGCCGGTATCGCGTGTCGAGAGAGCCAAGAAGAGGCGCTGTCGCATGGGTTGTTTGAGTTAATTGAGCAAGACTGCAAAATGCGTTTCGCTTATCAATTTAACCATGACGATTTTCGTATCCACTTAGACAGTGTGGCCTCAAAATCAAACCGCTTCTTGCTCCAAGAGTTCAAATCGGCCGGTATCAAGCTTACTATCACGGATTTGCAATCAGAATTATGTGTGCCTTGTTATCAAGTCCAAATGGAAGTACCTGTGTCCAAAACCAAATCAAATGTTAAAACATTTCGTGGCTATGGTTGTGATTTCGATCATGACCATGCCATTGAGAAAGCACTGAATGAAGCAATCCAAGGCAGCCGCAGTTATTTGAGCGGTTGCCGTGATGAAACAGACTTAAGTTGGTATCTCCTCGAAATAGCGCCTGTTATCAATGAAATAACGCTTACGCATAGGCCGGAATGGCGATATGTTGAAGACGATCCCAATCAATCGATTTTGCAGCGGTTAAAGAGTCGATTGCAACGATTTGGTTACCCCGCCATTTATTATCTTGATCGCGGCAAAATGGCTATTCCTTTCCACGTTACTCAAGTGATTGTGCCTGGATTGATTGGGTCGTCGTTATTATGCGTCTAGAAGCAATAGCTATACTAATACTGTAACGATAGGAATTAAGGATGCATGATGACTGACAGAGTATATAAAATCATTGAGCTAGTCGGCACTTCTGAAAAGAGTATTGAGAATGCCATTGACAACGGCGTGTCTGAAGCAAAAAATCACCATCTACACCTAGACTGGTTTGAGGTGATTGAGATTAGAGGGTTCATTGACAAACAACTTGTCAAATATTACCAAGTGCATATGAAGATTGGGTGTTATGAGCCGGTTTGAGAAAATGGTTGGGCAGGCCACCCAACCATTCAATCAATTATTCGATGTTAATTGTGTATGAGTGGGTTCGGAAACCATCATAGGTCATACCCTTGAAAACTAAGCCATGGCAGGCTGCGTGCATGGTTGGTTCCCACATATAGGGTCCATCTTTGATATCAAGCACACACCAATTAGTTTGATCTAAAACCAAGGTCACATGTGCAAACCCGTTCACACATTTTGGGGTGTCACGGATAATAAAGCTTCTTGGCCCTAATGATTGTAATAAAATATCACCATCCGCGGTTGCATTGGCAATATAGATGCCAGGATGCGACTGACTGCTGATATGGAAATAATCTTTATATCCACAGAAAAATTCCGATTTTGCCCAAGTATTAGCGGCAAACAAAAAAGAAAGGGTTAAAAAAAGCGAAATTTTTTTCATTATTATGATCCTTTTAAAACAGCGGGACTTGATTATAGCCATGTTGTTAGATAAATACAATTTAATGATCATGATTATTTCACAACCCTACCACCCGCTTTGTCAGACTATTCTTTTCCATGATTTATTCAACGAAAATTGGATAGCTAACACGCTTTTGATAAAACAGGTGGGCTCACGATCGTTTCTTTTCTATTTTTCTCCGAATCAAAAAATTCTTTGAGCACCGATTTTATTGTTTCTTGCGCTGGAATTTTTTGTCCGCTCGTTATACAGTTGTCAAAATCGACCGTCTGATAATCAATACCGAGGTTTAAATAAGCGATCGCAAGCATGGCTGCCATTGAAATGGCTGACGTATAACGAGCACAATAATCTTGTTTATTGGTTTCATCATCAACACCCGTATTAAAAATTGCCTTCAAGCCCATTAGTTCAAGTTCCTTCGTACTCAATAGGGCTGTATCTTCATCCTCACGTCGAGATAAGCCCCAGATACAATTAAACATATCCGGGATGTAGAGAGTTCGCTTTAATGCTAAACTATCTAAGTATCGTTTAGGTACTTTTTTAATATTTTTTTCATTTGGTAGCATAGGCGCCGTTCCACAAATGGCTTTGTTCGTATCATTGGGATTTGTTTCAGCATAGCCAAAATCAATTAAATGCGGGTCATTTTGTTCATCAATCACCACATTTTCGGGTTTAATATCCAAGTGGGCATAAGCTGTCTTGCTTTTTGAGGCAAGACCTTGATGAAGACTTGCTACGATGAGGCATAATTTTATCGAAATCCTTAATCGCTCCTGGAAATCCAATTCATTTTTTTTCAACAATTTATGGAGTGGCCGCCCTAAATAAGGCATAACAGTATAAATTCGACTATTAGCGATTGATATGAGCCGGCCATAGGCAAGATTTAAATCACCAAGAATCTCAAACTCTTTCGTGAGTGATAGTCGTGTAATATGCTCCACTTTAATCGCATATCGATTCCCCAGCTCATCGATACCAATTCGAACAATGCCATGGGATCCTTTGCCTATTCTTCCTTCTTTCTCAGGTGCCAAGGCAATTAATTTGCCATTTACCTTGAGAAAATCATGGTTGAGCACCGGCGCAGGATCAGAAAAAAGACTAAGATTGAATAATTGCGTACTAGGAAGAGATTTGAATTGAATTCCTTCATTCTGACTTGCCAATAATTCATGAGCAAGCTTCCACTCACTAGCATTAATATTGAACTGATAAAGCATTGTGTTTGACATCCTGTAAAACTCATCCCGTTTATTATGTGGTTTGGTTAATGTTATGTCAAAAGTTTTTACTCCCAACCCTTATGACGTGCAGTGTTGAGATAATATGTTTTGTCCGGCACATAGTATTTTTTCATGGGACAAAATTTGATTAATATTCTGTTAAGCTATTGATGATAAACTGATTAAATAACCCATGCATTTCCATCAAATTTAAGATATTAAAAAAGAGGAAATCAATTGAGTCCCTTTCACTACCTACAAGCTAAGATGGCTCGTTTTGTTTTAGAGTTTGCCATCATAAAAGATAAGCCTTATTACGAAATTCTGGCTGAGGATGCTGCGCATGTCAGCCCGGATATAAAAAGCAACAATGAGAGCTACTATTTATTTAATATCAGCAGTAAATTCAATCAAGAAGAAGAAAAAACACGCTGGTATATTAAAATATTTAGGTTACATAACTTTCTTGCAACCCGTGTTCGACATTGGATTGACCGAAAAAAAGGCATCCATATCCAAGACCCAGATCCAGTGCAAACCGCAGACGACATAGCACAATTTGTATACACAACTATTAAACAAGATAACATTGACCCCCAGAAAGTTATTTTAAAGCACCATAATCCCGAGCAATTTCAAATGATTTTGCAAACGATCAATGACAAACTCAGTCATGATGGTCTGGCACCTATTCAAATGAATCACCGGACATACCAATTTCAAACGATTGATGTCCAACAACTGGTAAATAAGCCAGAAAACAAGGATGTCGTGCTTGATAGTATTTATATCGCCCCCCCAAAACCATCCAGTAAGTACGTTATAAATTGTGCCGCCCGTGGGCGTTCCTATCTAGACTGGATTGGCGATATGGAACAAGACGCCATCGCCACTCAAGCCAACGTGGTTGGTTTTAATTATCGTGGCATTGGCCAAAGTTCGGGTCAATTGATTCGCCAGCAAGATATCATTGATGATATTGTTGCACAGGTGAAGTTTCTAATTAATGAGAAAAAAGTTGACCCAAACGATATTACTTTATATGGCCTTTGCTTGGGTGGGGCATTCGCTGCATTGGCTGCCGCTGAATTAAAAAAAGAAGGGATCGATGTTAAATTATATTTCAGCCGCTCGTTCAAACGCTTTGATCAAACCATCATCGACTTGGTGATGCCGAGGAAGTATGATAAGTGGCCCACCTATATAGGCAAAATTCTCTTCTTGCCCTTACTATTGCCACTGAGTTTCCTTTTTAAAGCCTATGTTTGGAGTTTAGGCTGGCAAGTCAATATCGAAAAGGCGCTTACGACGCTCTCCCCGAATCATGTAGACTATGACTTTGCTGAGCCCTCAAAAACGGATAACCAACATGGCTATTGCGGTGATAAAATCGTTCTCTCCGAGAATAATGCATATTCTGTCATTCAATATAAACTCAGCCAAAACGCATTCGAGCAAGCTCAGCGCGTAGTCGACCAAGAAAAAAATGAGCGCCTCAAAGAGTACATCAAACAAGGTGTGAAAATGGCATTCGGTGAAAGTGTCGCTCACTGGACGGGAGAAGAATCCCTCGCAACCCTTTTAGAAATAGAAAAAATCATCCAAACGATGGAAGAAAAAGTAGCTCATCCTGATACATCCTCCGACGAACTAGAGGGGTTGCAAGATGAGATTAACAACTATAAAGCGGTTCAAAAGGGGTTAAGCTTTGCAAGAATTTGTTGCCAATTAGCCCACCAAGTGGCCCGAAAAAATCCCGACGAGAAACGTTGGAATCCACATGCGACAATTGGCCATAAGCTAAAAGCCTATGGTTTCGAAGGCGATCAACGAAGCCGATTGTCCTGGTTTGTCAATGATTATTCTAATAAACCTGCTATCAATACCGATTCACAAATTCCGGTCGTAGTGTAATCAAACGACGATCTTTAATGGTGAAAAAATACTATTTAATGATTAAACGCGTTTCGTTTGTTTTTGGGGTATAAGGAAAGTGTGATTCTTCACACCTTTCCTTATACCCCTTAACCTGGATTATTTATTGTGAGATTAAGTTGCTATTGAATTGATTTGTTTCTTGCAAATCAACTTTAGAATGTGTCTTTGAACTTGTACTGAAAATGTTAAGCCCCCTCTGCAAACCTGAAAAGCCCATAGCAGATGCAATAGGATTAATGATTAGGCTCAGGGAGTATATGAAAAGGTCTAAGGCTACTTGAAGCCACTCCATCGTTAAATTTGCGAAACTCACAAACAAGCTCGCATCAGGATAATTTTGATTCGCCGCTTGTATATGCTCATGGATCTGTTTATCAAACGACGTCACATCATCTTCTTTCTTTAAAAATGAACCAAGTTTATCCAACACAGCCTTTTGATTGTAATTCCCCAAGCGCCGTAAGACCTCATGCTTTAATTGGCTACTGTTTGAATCAGCTATGAGTGCATACAGAATTAAGCCTTTTTCTTCTGCTGTTTGTGCCGCAATAAGTTTTGATTGATAGTATTTGGCACGTTCTTTACCTTTTGTGCCGCTAAAACCAGGATTAAATAGCCCATTATTAAATACTCGAACCTCAGCAATTTTAAACTGGGATAGATAATGTTTTATTGATTCGAGAACGTCTTCGAATAGATCACTCGATCTATCAGAATCAATTTTATCCAGTTTGTGCAAATGATACTTACTAAAAATTTGGTCAATTGTATTGCAAAGATTCTCTCCCTGACTGCCTTCTGGCATGGTAATTGGGTTATCTTCATAGCCAAAACAGTTAACTATTCGAGCTTTTTTCGAATTTCTCCCTTCAGCAAAAATTCTTTTGCGATGGGGAATAACCAGATCCTCTATCACCGCTTTTTTATGCGCTTCATCATCGATACAACCCATGATGGGTAAATAATTTGGATTAAAATCATCACGACAACGCATCACTTCTAAGGTATCAGCCATATTGATAAACTGTCTAATTAGATCAATGTCTTTATGATATTTGTTAAACGCATTCCTAAACTGTGCAGAATCGTCTTTATGCTCTATTGCTCCAGCCAGCACCGTGCTGATTGCCAAAGAAATTTGGTCTTGATCTTTCCTTGTTTGATTGATTTTATTAATCATATGATCAAAGTAATTTTTGGCTGCTATTGCACTGTCAGCATCCCATAAATCAACGCCATCCCCTTTGCGGCCTGTATCATGAAATAGCGCTGCAACTTGAATGAATTCTAATAACACTTCAGGAGATAAGTTGAATTTATTAGCAATTTCACCAAAATTACCATCAAAATTTGGAACGTATTTTTGATATTGCTCATTAATTGCTTCTATTAGTTCCATAGCAGCAATAGCATGGGGTAAACCATGAGAAATTCGTAATTGATAAACTTTCTCATCACCAATAGACAGAACCTTTGTCTTTCCTATTGGAATAATAGGCAATACCAATTTTTTAAGATTTAGCACACTCAATGGACGAGAATAATATCTATAATTGGCATAATCGACAGCATCTATGATTATTTTAGAAATTGGTTTCATGATAATTGGACCCTAAATATAAATAAAGCAAACTGGATATATTTTATCAAATAAATATTAACGAAAAATTAACTTCCTATCGTGTATAGTTAACTAACTTTGTACTGGACAATTCTTAAAAAAAGCCGTCTTTGCAAACATAGTGAAGCAATCTAGAACAGAATTCCGTTCAGAGATCGAACTGGATTGCTTCGCAAAGCTCGCAACGACAGGGCTTTTAAGAAATTGTCCGGTACAAAGGTTAACTAAAGCAGGCTATTGTTTTTCGCAGAAATAGCTTATTATCAGGTGCTTTTGCATTCACAAGGAATTAATATGAAGTGGCTAATCTGTGTACTGTTTAGTATTTTTTGTCAATTTTGCCAAGCGCTACCGTTAAATATTTATGTATCCTATGAAGACAATGTCCTCAAGGAATATATCCACCACTTCACTGATTATTTAAAATCAAACGGAATTTTTGAAAAATACCATATTGAGCCATTTATCGACCGTTTTCCTTTGCATACCACGTTATACCTTGCTGATTTTGAATCAAACCATATTGCCGATGTCACCAAAATCATGACACGGGTAACAGCAAATTGGCACCCTTTCACGATTGCGACGGCAAAGATTTATATCACCGAGGGTAACTACGTTATGCTGGATGTCGATTATCAAATCCAATCAAATGGGCTAAACCCAATCATTCAAAACTACAGTGATGAAATGGTTTTGGCAGTTCACGACTTACGAAACCAAAATGCACCTATTCCAGACTGGGCAAAGAACTATCCCTCCAAGCAACGCGCCTATCAACGCTATGGCAGCCCAAATGTGTTCTTTGAATTATCACCACACTTTACCTTAATGGCAAAAAAGTTTAAGGATAGCAAAACCGCCCAAGCGTTTCATGATGACGTCGCATTATTGATTCAACAATATGAACAAAACAACCTTGAAACGCCTATCCATTTAACAGCTGCCCACATTGGTTTAGGGTATGTCAATGAATACGGGCAGATAACCAAAGAAATTGAGCGTTTTGGTTTTGGAAAGTAAGGGTAGTTATTGCATCTCTTTGTTAGGGCTAAGCCTAACAAAGAGGGTTTTCAATTAGGATTTTAAGCGGCAAATGATATTACTCGGAATATGGGCGATTGCACGCCCTAAATCCAATGGCTTGATCAATAGCAAATCGCCTAATGCCCGAATCGGTCCATACACGATATTTCGATGATGGTTATCTCGATTCAGTGACTCAACATCCAATTCGGTGAATTTAGTGCTGCCTTTGTTAGCAAAGCTCAAGGCATGGCGAATCAGAAAGAGTTTACTTTGATATTCCTTTTTAGGCGTTAATAGATGCACCTTGAAGCGGGGATCAAAACTGCCTAACTCAGACGCAGGTTCCCCTGCATTACGTATGACATGGACCTCTGGTATTTGTTTATCACTGAGCTTTGCTAGATCTTGACCATAATAGCCGGGTGGATTATAGGCATGTACTTTTGTGACCTTTCCATTGGCAATGGCGGCAGTAATCGCCATAATAGCCCCTAAGCTAATCCCAACAAAATCCACTGGCCTATCGAGTTGATTGACCCAATTGTCAATCACCCTTTGTCCTGATTTAAGCAAATCATTCCCTGGTGTCTGAAAAGCTTTCATATCCGATTTTACCGCAATCCAAAACCCTTTTCCGGCAGGGTATGCGGACGCTTGAAATACTAATTTTGCCCGAACGGGCAAATCCTTATCGACCGGCTTTAATCCAAACGCATAAAATTGATCGCTTGGCTGAGTAAAAAAGCTGCCGCATTTGGGGGGAGAGGTTAATAACATTGGCTCAATGGTGTAAGTCACTGGTTGCCATTTGTTATCGATCCACTCCGGTAGAACGATGGTTTCATTGAGTTCAGGATTGGTATAGGGCAAAAAGCATAAACAGTTTTGGATATAAATTTGCGCTCTCAACAACAAGTCTGGCGTCATTTTCAAGCCTTGCAACTGGTTTAATAAATACATAAAACCATCTTTTAAGCCTTGGTTTAATAATGCGATAAATTTAGGGTCTTCTTTAATTAAGATAGCGCTGAGTGCGGGGATATCCAGAAAATCCAGCCATCCGCCATTCCAATCATCACACAATAAGCGAAGCATCGTATGAACAATTTTTTTCTTACTGTCTTTCGGCGGTTGTTCTGGTATAAAATGCAAATCTACCCCTCGGACCACTTTACTCTCATTCGACATAGTTCTTTCCTTATCCCTATTGTAAACGATTCATTTTGGTCGATTAGAATCACGTCCCTCTTGGGCATGACCTATTTAAGGATACGCCCTATTTATGATGCCGATTTTTTACCTAAAAATAAATGGTTTGATATTATCCAACATCGGAATAAACCTCTTTTTTCATTGTCCCCTAATTTTCTCTTTAAAAACAATGATTTTATTAAAATTACAGGTTACTATAAGGTAGGGTGTCGCTACATAAATGCGGTGAGTGGCCATCATGCCCTTTACATAAACGCTGTAAAAATGGATGAATCGACGAAAAAGGAGAATAGCGTGAATAAACAATTAGCCGGAATTATATCTGGTTTCTTAGCCACCGTTGTTATCAGTTTGTTAATGGTCCTGAAGGAAAAGTATGGCCTTATCCCTGATTTAAATATTATCGAAGACTTTAGCCAATATTTTAGCGACGAATCTCGAACAATTGGTTGGGTAATCCACTTTGTATTGGGTTCAATCATTTGGGGTGGCGTTTTTGCGATTGTAATGGGCATATTGCCCGGTGCTTACTGGTTTCGTGGTATCCTTTTTGCAATCGGTGTATGGGCTTTAATGATGGTTGGTTATATGCCCGTGATGGAGCATGGATTTTTCGCTAAAGAATTAGGTATCGAGGTGATCATAGCGACCTTTGTCATCCATATCATTTTTGGCTTAGTGCTTGGTCTTACCTTTGGTTTTTTATATAAAGAAAAATAAGCCGAAATCACCTGTTTCCAGCAAACGAGCCCGGCTAATAAATGTCACCTAAGTCGGGCTTGCTATTGAAAATTTAGCCATAAACGACTAGAGTACCCCGTTTACATTCTGATACGACCTGTTTTTGATACCAAATTAGAAGAGGCAATCATGGCAACTATATCTCCTTTGGTCAGTGTTATCATGGGATCACGAAGCGATTGGCAAACCATGGAGTCTGCTGCCAACATTCTAGAACAGCTTGCAATTCCGTTCGACGTGGCGGTCGTTTCCGCTCACCGAACACCGGATAAATTATTTACGTTTGCTGAGCAAGCCAAAAATCGAGGCATTGAAGTCATCATTGCCGGCGCCGGCGGTGCTGCCCATTTGCCAGGAATGATCGCTGCAAAAACGACACTCCCTGTTCTGGGCGTCCCTGTGAAATCGGACTCGCTGAATGGACTTGATTCTTTATTATCCATTGTACAGATGCCAAAAGGAGTACCCGTCGCCACCTTAGCAATCGGCCAGTCTGGTGCAGCAAATGCTGGGCTATTAGCCGCCTCCATATTAGCCAACAAATACGATGACATCGCCAAAGCGCTCGTCAATTATCGACAGCAACAAACACAGGCCGTTTTAGATGATAGTGATCCGAGAGAGGCACTCAAATGAAAGTCGGTATCCTCGGTGGAGGCCAATTAGCAAAAATGTTAGCAATTGCGGCAAAACCTTTAAATATTGAAGTGATCTGCGTCGATCCCACACCAAATTGCTGTGCCCAACAAGTCGCGGATGTGTTACATGTGGTGTATGAAGACACCGATGCCATTATCCAATATTTTCAAGGCGTCGATTGCATCACCATTGAAACAGAAAATTTGCCATTCGAAGCCGTTGAGGCCATTGCAAACCATTTCCCAATCTATCCAAGCCTAGAATCCATCCGCATTACTCAAGATAGAAAACTGGAAAAGAACTTACTGAAAAAGCTGGCCATTCCGACTGTCGTATTCCAAGCCATTCCGGATTGGGATCATTTATATGATTTCGTGACCCGTTCAACAACAGCGATTATTCTTAAGACCTGCCAAGGGGGGTATGATGGAAAAGGCCAATATGTCATTCAGGATATGGATGATGCTAAATCGGCCTGGGACCAATTAAAAAATTATCCTTTAATCGCAGAGCAGTATTGCCAATTTGATGCGGAAGTATCCATCATTGCGGTGCGCTCACGCTCCGGTAAAATCGCTTTTTACCCATTAACGGAAAATATACATCGTGGCGGCATTTTAAGACAATCGACCGCACCGATTAACAATAAACATCTGACATTACAAGCTCAAGAATACGCAGAATCGTTAATGACACATTTCGACTACGTTGGCGTGATGGCCATTGAGTTTTTTGTTAAAAATAATAATTTGCTCGTGAATGAAATTGCCCCGAGAGTTCATAACTCGGGCCATTGGACCATTGAAGGGGCCCAAACCAGCCAGTTTAAAAACCATTTATGCGCCATTTTAGATTTACCCCTTGGATCCACCGAAGCGCTTGGATATAGCACCATGCTAAATATCATTTCCGAGCAACCAGACTCACTTCCCTCTATGCCAGGCGTTTATCCCCATATTTATGGTAAAGAAGCAAGGCCTAATCGTAAACTTGGCCATATTACCATCCATGCGCACGACGAAAGCAAGATGAATGAGCTCGTAGCTCAAACACAAACGTATTTGTAGACTTATAACGATTCACTCTATACCGAAAACTAATCCGTGCTTTTTGTTTAGTAAGATGAACAATCCAACTAGACATTGCAATTATTTCTTTTGCAGAGCATTCAATTGGGTTTGCAACTGTTGGATTAATTTCTGTTGAGCATCGTTGGCAGCCTTTAATTGCGCTTGCATTTCTTGCTGAACCGTTTGAATTCTTTTCTCAGTGGTACTCCCTAATTGGGTAATTTGATCATTAAGCTGCTTTATCTGAGTTTGAAAGTTTTGTTGAATTTGGGCAATCTGCTTTTGATTATCAGACTGCACTTGTTGTATCTGCTGCTGCAGTTCAGTAAAGTTTTTAGCCCCTGCATCATCTGCCATCAACACTGGCGAAAATACCCCCAAGCTTGCCACTGCAAAAATATGAGCAAATTTTTTCATAGTAACTCCTTGTTTATTCAATTGACCGATCTTCTCGATAACTTCCTTCCTTTTTCCTAATCACCCAACATGGGTAAAGGCTCCCAAAAGACGGCAAGGGTTGTTAATTCGAAGCTATTTTTTGAAGTTTAGCACAATGTCATTGAAATGCTTTTGCCCCCCAAGTCGAAGCAAAAGATATTCTGAATGATGAAAATATTTGACTTGTCTATACTTATATCATCACCTTATTAAAAGGATGATGAAAATTGGATTTGGGTGCAGGTTGAAGGAATTTCAATCATCACGCTGAAATAAATAATGGAAACTGGTAATGAATGTATTGCTTGTCCACAATCAAATGGAAGCGCTCTTTGACTTAAACCTTCCCCTATGCCTGCAAACAATATCAATCACCAAGACACCCTATTGCTTCAATGCCTTACAGATTCTTTCTGATGGGAGCTTTGATGCCGTTATCATTATGGCACACGATGATGTTTACAAAACATTGGATAACATCTTGCAATTAAAAAAACAATTAAGGCGCACAGCCAGTGCGATTATCGTACTATCAAAAGATCAGAATGCTCATCTCTATGAAGACTACTTTTCGTCTGGTGCCCATGAAGTCTTAACCCTCAATGAATTAAAGCATGCCCATATACTCCGTGCTATTGCCAAAGCAAAATGCCAATATCATTTTGAAAACCAAATCAGGGAAGACTTAAGCCAATATGAAAAATCAGCAACACTTGATACATTAACCGGTTTACCAGATAGGGCCTGTTTCGATCAACTTTTTAACGAAACTCTCGCCAACCAACTTCTTACAAACAGCCAAACAGCTTTGTTGGTAATCGATATCGACCATTTTAAATTTATCAATGAACAATATGGGTATGGGTTTGGCGATAAGCTATTAGTCAATATGGTGCATCGAATCAAAAATTGTTTGCGTGGTCATGAGATATTTGCTCGCCTAGGAAGTGATGAGTTTGCCATTGCCCTCACCCACTTCCATTCAATCGAGCAGGTCCATGAAGTTGCAAAAAGGATTATGCAAAACATGAGACGGTGTTTTGCATTACAGAAAAGAAAAATAAACGCCCATGTTAGCATTGGCATCGCACTGAGTCCCATGGATAGTAGTAACGCGAATGATTTATTTAAATACGCACACATCGCGATGTACCGTGCGAAACACGCTGGCAGAAATCAGGTAAGATTATTTGATAAAGACATGGAGGAAGCGTTCCTCGGACGTTACCAAATTGCGCTTGAACTGCAGCAAGCGATCGATAAAAATGCCTTTGAGCTTCATTTTCAGCCAATATTTCGGATGAATAAGAGCCAGCCTATCCAATTCGAAGCATTGCTCCGTTGGCATCATAATCAAGCCATCCGCACGCCAGATTCTTTTATACCCATTGCAGAAGAAGATAACTCAATCATCTCCATTGGCCAATGGGTTATTGAAACGGCATTTGCTCAGCTGAAACAGTGGTCTGCAAAAATTCATGAATCGATTCAATTATCTATCAATTTATCAGCCGTGCAAACCAGTCATGAATCCCTCGTACCGTTTGTACGGTACTGCTTACATAAATATGATATTAACCCAAACCATATCCAATTTGAGTTAACAAAATCAGCGCTTATCAATAATATTGAATACCACGTGACCACCGTTAACCAACTGGCAGATTTGGGATTTAAAATTGCGTTAGATGATTTTGGAACCGATTATTCATCGTTGAATTATTTACAAAAATTACGGATTGATACCATTAAAATCGACCGGTCTTTATTACCGGACACAAACGTTGATAAGCAAAAAATCCTTTTATTAAAAGGCTTGGTCTCTTTGATAAATGTGCTGGGGTTAAACATCATTTGCGAAGGGGTTGAAACCAAAGAGCAAATGGCGCTGTGCCAGAAATTAAAAATCCCCATGCTACAAGGCTTTTACTTTGCCAAGCCGATGGATAGCCACTGCTTACAAAGAGCCTATCTCGATAATTGGAAAGTCGAATTGTAACGTTTCAATGATTCATTGTTAACCAGCGCTTAAGGTCAACGATCGAATTGACAAAGAAACGTATCGTCGAAACATGAGCCAACTAAGTTGATGCGAGAGCATTCTTAAGCATTTGCTGTCTCAACTGTTTCATTCTTTTCCGGTTCAGGAGGGTACATCTCTTCGGTTGGGTAATCCATAACGATGACTTTTGTACCAACGGTCATAAATTCTTCATTTAGCCATTTCGCAGCACTGGGCAAAACACGCACACAACCATGTGAGGTATTTTGATCGGGCACTTCATAGGCGGCATGGATGGTAAAACCCCGATAGAAAAACATGCAATAAGGCATTTTTGCCCCACCGCGGGTATCAACGGGGTATTCACCAGACCTGCAATTGTGCTTTCCTTTAAGATAAACATGGAAAGTGCCTACCGCTGTTAAACATTTTTCGCCAACGTCTTCACAAAAGGCTTTTCCTCCGGACGCTGAGCCAGTCATCAAACGTTGACCGGTTTCATCATAAGCGGCCCATGCGTGTGCACGTGGGTCGAAAATAAACAACTTTTGGCTCATGGGCTTAATCGTTTGGGGGAAATAATCTCGCCCACGCTTATCTCTAAGATAGTGCTGAGTATGATGGACGCGTCCATTATCATCAACCACTATCGTAGACTCATCAAATTCCATGCAACTGGTTAGTTGAATAGTCAAGCATAATAATAAACCTGCTTTGATGGCCTTAATCATAACTTCCTCATGCAGTAATACGTCGGTATTTTATTCGTTTTGGTTGATTTGCATCATCACCTAGGCGCCGCTTTCTATCCTCTTCATAATCGGAATAGTTGCCTTCTACAAACACTGCTCGTGAATCACCTTCAAAAGCAAGTAAATGCGTGCATATCCGATCCAAAAACCATCGGTCATGCGATACCACGATCACACAACCAGGAAAATTAAGCACGGCTTCTTCTAACGCTCTTAATGTCTCCACATCCAGATCGTTACTGGGCTCATCCAGCAATAATACATTCGCGCCACTTTTCAATAATTTTGCCAAATGAACTCTATTTCTTTCCCCACCCGATAATTGAGCCAGCGTTTTTTGTTGATCCGAGCCCTTAAAGTTAAATCGACTGACATAGGCTCGCGAAGGCATTTCAAATTGTCCAACCTGCAAGATGTCTTGACCATCCGAAATTTCTTCCCATACTGTTTTTTTACTATCGAGTTGATGACGCATTTGGTTGACGTAGGAGATATTAACCGTTTCACCAATGCGAATTTGTCCTTTGTCAGGCTGCTCATCCCCTACTAACATTTTTAAAAAGGTTGACTTACCCGCCCCATTCGGACCAATTATTCCTAATACGCCGGCTTTAGGTAAGCTAAAGTTCAAATTGTCGATTAAGACTTTATCCCCAAATGCTTTCGATAGCCCATCGCACTCTATCACCAAATCGCCTAACCTTTCACCGGGTGGGATATAGATTTCATTGGTTTCATTGCGTTTTTGAAACTCTTTCGAGTTTAACTCTTCAAAGCGGGCTAATCTTGCTTTGCTTTTGGCATGTCGCCCTTTCGGTGACGATCTAACCCACTCTAATTCGGCCTTGATAGCTCGTTGATGGGCCGCTTCTTGCCGTTTTTCATGCTCAAGACGAGCTTCTTTTTGCTCAAGCCATGCTGAATAATTTCCTTTATAAGGAATCCCTTCGCCCCTATCTAATTCTAAAATCCACTCTGCCGCATTATCTAAAAAGTAGCGATCATGCGTAATTGCCACCACCGTACCCGGAAAATCTTCCAAAAAGCGCTCTAACCAGGCCACGCTTTCCGCATCTAAGTGGTTTGTAGGCTCATCCAACAACAACATATCGGGGTTTGACAGTAACAGTCGGCACAATGCAACTCGACGCCTTTCTCCTCCCGACAAATGTTGAATCTTCGCATCCCAATCAGGCAAGCGCAGTGCATCGGCAGCCACTTCCAGCTTACGCTCTAACGACCAACCATCAGCGGCTTCAATTTTTTGCTGCAGCTCACCTTGCTTTTGAAGCAAGTCATTCATTTCATCATCCGACATTGGCTCAGCAAATCGCATACTGATTTCATCAAATTCTGTCAACAAAGCCTTAATGGGTGCTACCCCTTCTTCAACCACTTCCCGCACTGTTTTTGTTTCATCTAATTTTGGTTCTTGTTCTAAATAACCAATTTGAATGCCTGGTTGAGGTCTCGCTTCCCCTTGAAAATGGGTATCAACCCCTGCCATGATTCTTAGTAAGGTGGATTTCCCAGAACCATTCAACCCCAATACGCCGATCTTTGCGCCCGGAAAAAAGCTTAAGCTGATGTCTTTTAAAATATATCGATTATTATCAACAATTTTACTTAATCGATTCATCGTAAAAATATACTGCGACATAAACTTCCTCTATATATTGAAGGTTAAATGGATTAATTGAATTAAATCGTATTTTTGAAGGGTCACGTCCAATTTAATATGACTTTCCCTGTTTGACCAGATGCCATCATTGAAAACGCTTTCTGATAGTCATCAACATCAAACTCATGGGTAATAACCGGATCGATATTTAAACCGCTTTGTAACATAGAAATCATTTTATACCAAGTCTCATACATTTCTCGGCCGTAAATCCCTTTAATTTGCAACCCCTTGAATATCACTTGGTTCCAATCTAAGGGCGTTTTCTCGGGTGGGATTCCTAACATGGCAATGGATCCACCGTGGTTCATGCTTTCGACCATGCTATTTAAAGCTGTCGGATTACCTGACATTTCTAAACCAATATCAAACCCTTCCAACATACCCAGCTCGGTCATCACTGAGGAAATAGATTGATTCTTAACATTGATGGCTCGGGTGGCCCCCATTTTTTCAGCCAAAGAGAGTCGATAGTCATTGATATCCGTAATGACAATATACCGCGCCCCCACATGTTTTGCTATAGCAACTGCCATTATTCCTATTGGTCCGGCACCTGTGATTAACACATCTTCACCCACCATGGGAAAGGCTAAGGCGCAATGAGTCGCATTGCCAAAAGGATCTAAGATAGCAATTTGGTTACCTTTAATATTATCAGGCATTGGCACCACATTGGATGCTGGAATTGATAAATATTCAGCAAAACAGCCAGGACGATTAACGCCCACACCTTTTGTGTTGCGGCACAAATGGCGCTTTCCTGCTCGGCAATTACGACAATGGCCGCAGGTAATGTGCCCTTCGCCAGACACGCGCTGCCCCACTTTGAGCCCTTGTACTTCAGAGCCTAACTCGACAACCTCACCAAAAAACTCATGGCCGACTGTCATCGGAACAGGAATGGTCGCTTGCGCCCATTCATCCCAATGATAGATATGGATGTCGGTTCCACAAATCGCTGTTTTATGGATTTTAATTAAGACATCATTGACACCGTATGTCGGTACTGGCACATCCTGCATCCAAATACCCGGCTCGGATTTTGCTTTAACCAGGGATTTCATGATTCTACCTTTATTGAATGATATGTAATTGTTTACCAACTTTTGCAAAAGCTGAAACGGCTTTATCCAAATCGTCTTTTGTCAAAGCGGCAGACATCTGAGTACGAATTCGAGCAAGCCCTTTAGGCACAACTGGATACGAAAACCCTATGACATAGATGCCTTCTTTGAGCAATGCATCGGCCATTTGATTGGCGAGTGCTGCATCGCCTATCATAACAGGAATAATCGCATGCTCGCCAGGGATTAAATTAAATCCAAGCTCACCCATTTTTTGACGGAAATAGTGGCTATTTTGCTTCAGTTTTTTGGGCAACTGATTATCTGCCATTAATTTGTCTAACACGGTGATTGAGGTTTCTGCGATCACCGGCGCTAAGGTATTGGAAAACAAATAGGGGCGAGAACGCTGGCGTAACCATTCAACAATTGGCTTAGACGCTGAGGTATAACCACCTGAAGCGCCCCCCAGCGCTTTACCTAACGTTCCTGTGAGAATGTCTATTTTATCCATGACACCAAAATGCTCAGGGGTCCCACGGCCTCGCTCACCCATAAAACCAACCGCATGGGAATCATCAACCATCACCATGGCATCATATTTTTCAGCAAGGTCGCAAATCGCAGGTAAGTTGGCTAGCGTACCATCCATTGAAAAAACACCGTCCGTTGCAATTAAACGAAAACGTGCTGATTTCGCTTCTTGCAATTTTGCCTCGAGATCTGCCATATCATTATTCGCATAGCGCAGCCTTTGAGCTTTACAGAGGCGAACCCCATCAATAATACTTGCATGATTTAATGCATCACTGATAATGGCATCTTCGGCTGTTAACAACGTTTCAAACAAACCGGTATTCGCATCAAAACAGGAAGAATATAATATAGTGTCTTCCATACTTAAAAATTGAGAAATCTTTGCTTCTAACTGTTTGTGAGGTGTTTGCGTGCCACAAATAAAACGCACGGAAGCCATCCCATAACCATATTTCTCAACCGCTGTTTTCGCTGCATCGATGAGATCCGGATTATTGGCGAGCCCCAAATAATTATTCGCACATAAGTTGATGACATGCTGATGATTGACAACAATATCCGCTTGTTGTTGGCTCTCAATGACACGCTCCGATTTATAGAGTCCTTCCTGTTTGACCTGTTCGATTTCAGCTAACAAATGTTGATTAAATCGCTGGTGCACTTCAGTATCCTCAATTCATTAAAATTGCCCGATGATAGCAAATTATAGACAATTGCTCTAGTGAAATTAAGAAATGCCTTCTAAATAACTTCTATCATTTTCCCTTCTCCCCAGACATGGGGAGAAGGTGCCCAGAGGGCGGATGAGGGGTTGTTGATTCGAAGTGATTACTTGAATGTGCAACACTTTGTGCTTGAGATGCCTTCTATTTAACTTCCTTCTTTTTCCCTTCTCCCCAGACATGGGGAGAAGGTGCCCAGAGGGCGGATGAGGGGTTGTTGATTCGAAGTGATTACTTGAATGTGCAACACTTTGTGCTTGAGATGCTTTGTATGAAACAAAATTCCTGTTAAAATTTGCAAATCGTGTTAACAACCTTTTTGATGGGTAAAACAATGCAACCGATGCAAGCCAAAATTAATATGATTAAACAGCAGTTAAGAACAGCAGAAATCCTGGATCCCAAAGTCCTTGATTTGTATTTTAGCATCGACCGAGCCCATTTTGTCCCCAAAGACTATGCAGATTTCGCCTACTGCGATAAGCAGATACCTCTGCTGCATGAACAACGCATGCTCACTCCGACTGAAGAAGGAAAAATTTTACAAAACCTCAATTTATCCGGCCATGAAACGGTTTTGGAAATTGGCACAGGATCTGGGTTTTTAACAGCCATGCTTGCGAAACTCGCTAAAAAAGTCATTTCAATTGACTATTTTTCCGATCTAACCAAATTAGCCGAGTCAAATCTTGCTCTCTTGGCGCTCGATAATGTCGAACTAATCACCGGTGATGCGGCAAAGGGGTGGTTGGAAGGCGCACCCTACGATGTTGTCATCATGACAGCAGCTATCGAGCGAATTGAAGAAAGCCACCGTCTACAAGTTCTACCAGGCGGTAAACTCTTTGCGATTGTTGGGCGCGATCCCATCATGAGTGGCCAACTTCATCATTACTCCCATGAGCAAACATGGACCTCAGAAGAATTGTTTGAAACAAACATCCCCATGATGATTGATAAGAGTAAACCCAAAGAATTCGTATTTTAATGGGCTTGCTCTAAGGCGTGTCCTCACCCCATTAGTTGTAGCGAGGATGTGGACACGCCCTTGTATCCCCTGCCCATGCACGCTAATCTGAATAGGTTGGTTGCACCTATCGATAGCAGTTAATCTTCTATTTCAAGGCAGGCATCTACCGCAAGTGGCTCGTCTACCAGCCTTTCTTCACCTAATCCTTTCTCCAATCCTTTGAAATCCCACAAATGCTTATCCATTAATTGAGAAGGCTTAACAGATTGTAATGCATGCAATATATTACTCGGGATTTTAGGATTTTCTTCCGCCAGTGTATCGATTAAGCGAGCGACTTTTTTTCGTGCTAAATTTTCTTGCGATCCACATAAATTACACGGAATAATTGGAAATTGTTGCTCTTGCGCATAGGTGATAATGTCTTGTTCTTGCACATATGCCATTGGCCGAATAACAATATGCTTTTTATTATCACTGAGTAATTTCGGCGGCATGGAGCGAATATCACCGTTATATAAAATAGACATCATCAATGTACGGATTAAATCATCGCGGTGATGGCCCAATGCTATCTTAGTAAACCCATGTTCTTCAGCATAACGATAAATAATGCCACGACGCAAACGAGAGCAAAGCGAACAATAAGTTTTACCTTCTGGGATTTTCTCTTTGACAATACTGTATGTATCACGGGTTAAAATCTCATAGACAATATCTCTTTCATCTAACCACTGTCGCAAACGACTATCATCCCAACCAGGTTGGGATTGGTCCAACGTGAAAGACATGAGGGAGAACTTATTTCCAGAGCGAATTCGCAAATGGTTAAGCAAGGTCAGTAACGTAAAGGAATCCTTCCCGCCCGACAAGCAAACCATCACTTTATCCCCTTTTTGAATCATGTTGTAATCGGAAATGGCTTTGCCAGTATAATGGAGTAATTTTTTTTCGACAGAGGAAAACGACTGAGACATCAGAAATAGTACCTATAAAACACGTGAATTATGGGGGAAACGCCTAGGTATTTCATAAAACCCAGGTTATTTGCCGCTCTTTGATTGATCGCCAGAATAAAAGCCGCTCACTCGCGTGGTTTTTAACCAGGAGTTAACGAGCTCAATATCATCAACATTCAAAGTGCCAGCAAGGAATTTTAACTGAAGAATGGCAAGAATGAAAGCATATTGATCTTGTGCTAGCTGCCTTTGTGCTTCAAATAAGCGTTGTTGGGCAAGTGTTACATCCACCATGGTGCGGGTCCCAACTTGAAACTGAGCCTCCGTGCTTTCCACCGTGTTTTGCTGAGAAATCAGCGTTTGTCTATCCGCCTTAACTTTGCTGATGCCATTGATAATGGTGTTATAGGCAATCCGGGTATCCACCACCACCCCGCGATAAGATTGCTCTAATTGTTCAGAGGCCACTTGGAAATTATATTGCGCTTGCCTAACCTGTGACTCCACCAACCCCCCTTGAAATAAAGGGACACTTAACACTATGCCTATGCGAGCATCGCCATTATTGGCGGGTGCAAAAAAATTCGAGTTATTGATTTTGTTGCGAACCTGTAAGGCAGTGCCTTCAACCCCTAACGTCGGCATATGCCCAGCATTAGCGGCTTTTATATTATCTCTTGCTGCTTCTAAATTATACTTTCTTGCTAAATAACTATAATTTTGACTGATGCTAGTATTCACCCAGTCATCAATATCCGCTGGCTCAGGCTTTATCAGAGGGACATATTGGTTTCTAAGTGGTGCGATTGACTCATATTTGTGTGCGGTTAATTTACGTAAATTTTCCTTTTGATTTTCAAGATTATTCTCGCCAGCAATGACTTCTGCTGTTGACTGATCAAACGCTGCTTTTGCTTCATAGACAGAGGTGATGGCATCCAAACCCACCTTAAACCGTTGATTTGCTTGTTGATACTGCCGGTGGTTCGCACGCTTTTTAGCGATAGCAAAGACCAAGGTGTCGTTCGCTAACAAAACATCAAAATATGATCGAGCCGTTCTTAATATTAAGTCTTGGGCGGCACTGTTAAAAACAGCCTGTGCTGCTTTGACGGTTGCATGAGCCTGTCTTAACGATGCCCACACTTTAAAATTAAAAATTGTTTGAGAAGTAGTCAGCTGCCAAATAGTGGTGTCAAAGGTCCCTTGGAAACTGAATAACCCACCAATGGTATTTGTTGTTGTATCTTGGATAACTCGATAGGTGCTAGCCCTAACACTTGCTTGTGGGTATAACGGTGCTCTTGCTTGAGGGACAGCCTCACGAGAGGCCATGTAGGTGCTATAAGCTTCTTTGAATATGGGATCATTTTCTAATGCCTGTTTATAAACATCCATCAAATCGGCAGGCGCTGCATAGCTTAATGATGCTAGTATAAGCAAACTAGTCAATGTAATATTGCGTAGCCATGTCATCATCTAATGGTTAAACCCTGTTCTTATTATCTCTTTTAAAAATTGGTTTGAAAATTGCCAACATTCCGTAACGCTTTATCTGGATACGGTTTTAAGTATCTCTATGATAGCAATATCATCCCATAATCAATCTAAAGACGCAATCGCATACCGCGAATATCAACGTATTTTAAATTGGTTGTAACTTCGCCTTGTTTCAATATACCCGTGATCATTCAAAATGCGAGGATTTATGCGCCTTTATTTTTGGATCCTGCACAACGTTAAAAATCGCGCAATGACTCATTCCCTTGTGTGTTTTTTAACGTTGTGCAGGGCGAAAGAGAAAAAGCAGAAAACTCGCTTTTTGAATGATCACGGGTATATACTTAGGACTTGCGTAATAGGGCATAATAGAATCCATCGTAACCGTTAGGTGTTGGGAATAATTGCAACCCAAGTTTCGAGGCAGAGGGTAAATTGAGTTGAATAGGCTCAACATTTGCATCGCCCCATTGTTCGCAAAACGCTTCCATTTGCTGATCATTTTCTTCCGGTAATATTGAGCAAGTAGCATAGAGCAATAGTCCACCTGGTTTTAATAAAGGCCACAATGCATTCAATAATCGCTTTTGTGTTTCGATTAACTGGGTAATATCTTCCGGCTTTCGGTGGTATTTTATATCCGGATGGCGTCGAACCACCCCAAGTGCTGAGCATGGCGCATCCAAGAGTATTCTGTCAAATGGCTTCCCATCCCACCAAGCATCAACATCCCCCGCGTCAGCACACAAAAGGCTTGCCTGAAGATTAAGGCGCTTTAAATTTTCCCGAATTTTTTCAAGCCTTTTTTCGGAGACATCGATTGCGACAACTTCTGCTAACGTTGGTTCCAGTTCCAACATATGACAGGTTTTTCCACCCGGTGCCGCACAAGCATCCAAGACGCGTTGACCGGGAGATAAACGCAATAAAGGCCCAGCTAGCTGAGCAGCCTCATCTTGCACAGACAATAATCCCTGACTAAATCCTGGCATTTCCTCCACAGCCATTGGGGTTGATAACGTGATGGCTGTGGGAACATGTTGGGATAAACGGCTGAACACCCCGACTGCTTCTAATTGTTGAGAATAGGTAAGTGGCGTGGTTTTCGCTGAGTTTACCCGTATTGTCATTGGTGCCTGATGATCGTTTGCCTTGAGTAGTTGTTGATAGTGGTCAGGCCAGGCTTGACGAAGCTTATCGATTAGCCAGACCGGGTGGTTATATCGATATCGTTCATCCTGCTCACATTGCAGAAGGATATTAGCCTTATCACGAATAAATCGACGCAACACCCCATTAACCATTCCCGAAGCCCAGCCCAGGTTATTCACACGGGTCAAAGAAACCGTCTCTGTGACACATGCATAATCCGGTTTATCGGTGGACTGAAGTTGGAAAATGCCCATCAGCAACAATATTTCTAGGGCTTTCTTTTTTGGTTTTTTATCCACTAACTGGTTGATGATGACGGATAAACGTTGATAATCTCGAAGCGTACCAAAACAGATTGCTTTAGCGTAGGCGGGTATATCGGGGAACACACTCAATGCTTGGGTTAACGATTGACCTTCAATCATCACCGCTTTTAAGGCTTCAAAGGCCTTAAGACGTGCATTATTGTGGGTTGAGGGTGACTTCATCACAGCGCTTCAGACAACAATTGCTGACCCACTGCTAAATCTTTTTTTCCGGATGCTAGCCATTCTGCGACAGACAACACTTTACCGCCCGGGAATTGCAGCTGATTCACGCAATAGGCTTCATGACCACAGGCAACAACCATCCCTTGTTTATCAAGCTGAATGATTTCTCCCGGGTTTGCATTCGTCGTGATATCCACTCGATGCCCAGAAACAATTCGCAATCGCACCTGTTCCGATAGATCAGTATACGCAACTGGCCAAGGATAAAACGCTCTAACCTGGCAGTCAATTTGCCAGGCACTTTGTTGCCAGTTTACTCTTGCATCTTCTTTAGAAATCTTAGGCGCATAAGTAACTCCTTCTTCAGGTTGTGGAACACACTCAACCGGATGTGTCGGGAGCCTTTCAAGAATCTCAAGCAATGGGGAAGCCGCAAGAGCTGCCAATTTATCATGCAAAACGGCGGCCGTATCTTGATTGCCTATTGGACAAGGTATTTTTTTTAAGCTAGGCCCTGTGTCCATACCAACATCCATTTGCATGATGGTGATGCCTGTTTGTGCATCACCTGCCAGGATGGCCTGTTGGATAGGAGAAGCCCCACGCCATCGTGGCAGTAATGAGGCATGAATATTGATGCAGCCAAATCGAGGGATAGCTAAAATGGCTTTGGGTAAAATCAGTCCATATGCAATCACAATCATCACATCGGGCTTAAGGAGGCGTATCGCCTCTTGGGCCTCTATATCGCGTAAAGTGTCAGGTTGGTGGACTAAATAGCCCTTCTCTTGCGCCCATTGCTTGACGGGGGATGCTTGCAATTTTCTCCCTCGCCCAGCCGGCCTATCGGGTTGGGTCCATACGCCTAAAACTGAATGATGACTTTTAGCAATGGCTTCAAAACAAGGTAACGCAAAATCAGGTGTTCCAGCTAAGAGAATCTTTAGCGGTTTATTCATGCTTTTTTGCCTTGACTCGCAAATGCTTATCCATTTTTCTTCGCGCCACTTTACGCTTGAGTGGGGAAAGTAGATCAATGAATAATTTGCCATTCAAATGATCGATTTCATGCTGCAAACATTCACCCAATAATCCATCAGCGCTAATTTCAAACGGTTTTCCATGTCTATCCAAAGCAGAAACGGTCACTTTATCAGCGCGGATCACTTTTTCATAGGGGCCTGGAACGGATAAACAGCCTTCAACATACTCTTTCTCACCCTCTCTTTCAATTATTTTGGGATTGATGATCACCAGCTGATTTTTTTTATCTCCAATGACATCAATCACTGATAATTGCTTACTAATACCAATTTGGGGCGCTGCAAGACCAACACCGCGTGCCTCATATAAGGTATCAAACATGTCTTCAATCAACGTTTGCAGGGCATCATCAAATTGATTGATCGGTGCTGCAACTTTGCGAAGGCAAGGGTCAGGTAAATAGACGATTGGATAAATAGCCATACTAACTCTATATTTTTCATTAAAAAGCGTGTTATTATCCCTAATAGTCATTTATTTAGCAAGTAAAAAGGGACATGACCATGCGGCTACTGCTCATGATGGTGTTTTTAATTTCAACCACTGCTCAAGCCATCACTTTACGAGACGATTATCCAAAAACCTATACCGTTCAACCTGGCGATACGCTTTGGTCGATTGCTCATCAATACTTGCAAAAACCTTGGGAATGGAAAGCGCTATGGCATGCAAACCCAACTATCAAAAATCCCAATCGGCTTTATCCAGGCGATGTCTTAAAGCTTAGCTTTTACCAAAAACAACCCTTTTTAAAAGTGTTGCCTAATGGCACCATCAAACTATCCCCACACACCCGCATTGAGGGCGGTGCTAATGCCATTCCGCCAATTCATTTAACCGATATTGAGCCGTTTTTAAATAACTCATGGGTATTTGATGAAGATCGATTAAACGAAGCGCCCTATGTGCTTGATTATCTAGGTGAGCGTTTAAGAGCCGGCCAAGGCGATCGCGTTTATGTAAAATGCTTGCATCCAAGTACCAAACTGCCGGTGGGTGAAAGGCTATCCTATGCAGTCTTTCGACCAAGTGGCATTTATCGAGAACCGGAAACGAATCGGTGTTTGGGTTATAAATCTCGACTGATTGGCTATGGTGAATTAATTCAAGGTGGGGAGCCTGCTGTATTATTACTGACGGAGATCACCACAGGTGTCGAAGTCGCTGACAGGGTCATCCCCAATCAACACCCCTATTTTGACTTATATTTCGAGCCGCAAGAGCCGACCAAACAGTTTAAAGGCTCCATTATCGACCTATTGGGAGATGATGAGCAGGGGGCAACAGGGTATGTGGCTGTCTTAGATCGAGGAAAAGATTATAACCTTGAGCCGGGCGATGTCCTTGCCATTTACAGCCGACCGAAAGCCGTGCGCGATCCGATTAACACAGGCCAAACGGTCATGCTACCCCCTGAGCGAATTGGCGAAGTGATGGTGTTTAGAACCTTTACTCACACCAGTTTTGCGCTAATTGTGAATTCGACTCAAGTCATACATAAGCTTGATAATGTCTGCAATCCCTAAATGCGATATAACGGATAGTCAAATTTAGTCATTGCAATTTTATATTGACAGGACTTCTAAATAACTTCCCTCAATTTCCCCTCTCCCCGGAAACGGGGAGAAGGTGCCCGAAGGGCGGGAGAGGGGTTTTTGTAATAAAGTTATATCCTGATGTGTGGCACAAAGTGCCTGAAATGCTTACGAAAAACCCAAGATCGAGGCAAAAAAAGTTTTTACTGAGGGAGTTTAGATTAACTAAATGACCGAATTAATAACTTTTTTAACGAAGAGATTGGGGGGGGGCGTAAGTCCTAATAGAGACAACCTCAAAGGAAAAGTTCAATCGCTATGGATATGAAAACAACGTTGCTTGCGTTAAATCGCATTGAAGGAATGGGTCCCAAACGCATCCAAATTTTACAAGCCAATTTGGATCATTTGGCATCCGTGTTTCGTTATAAGCCCCACCAATTGGAAGCTTGGGGGCTTCCAAGTCGGATTGCCCATGCTATTTCCCAATTTGACTTCAACTTAGTTGAGGAAGACTATACCTGGGCAACACACCCGAATAACCACCTTCTGACGTGGGATGATGACGCCTACCCTCCCTTGTTAAAAGAAATTGACTCACCACCTCCTGTCATTTATGCCAAAGGCGATCTCAATTCCCTTAACCATCCGTGCATTGCTATTGTTGGCAGCCGTAAACCATCCATCCATGGTGAAGAGTATGCTTGGAAGTTTGCTTATGAACTAGCTGGATTAAATATCGTCATCGCCAGTGGACTGGCATTAGGTATAGATGGTCAAGCACATAGTGGATGCATGGCAAATCAAGGCAAAACAATCGCCGTGATGGCAACGGGAATAGATAGGATTTATCCTGCTCGTCATCGACAGCTTGCCAAAGAAATTGAAAAAATTGGCTTGATTATTAGTGAATTTCCTTTAAAAAAACCGCCACAGGCTAGACATTTCCCCCAAAGAAATCGTATAATAAGTGGTTTAGCAATTTCCACTTTGGTTGTTGAGGCAGCATTAAAAAGTGGCTCGCTGATAACAGCAAGATATGCTTTGGAGCAAAATAGGGATGTTTTAGCAATACCTGGCTCGCTTAAAAATCCAACATCCAAAGGATGCCATTATTTACTACAGCAAGGTGCAAGATTGGTTACAACTGTGCAAGATATTATCGAAGAACTCAATTTACCAACTAAGCCTTATCAAAAAAATGTAAAGGAACCCTTTATTAAGCTTGCCAAAACCCAAGAAAACCTTGTAAAGTGCCTAGGTTTTGATGTTGCTGACGTGGATACGTTATGTCAGAGAAGCGGTCTGTCCCTTGACCTTGTCACGTGTGGATTAGCCAGTTTAGAAGTGATGGGTCTAGTCAAGTCAGTCCCTGGGGGCTATATAAGGTGTTAATACGATAATGAAAACTCAATTATTTAACGACTTAATGTTGTTGTTTAAACAACAGTTTAAAGATTTCGCGGAATTCGTTGATATTCAACCGCCTACTTTGTCGCAAGATAATGTGGAACCGGCCAAAGAAGATGAAAATCCCGTTGTCGTCATTAAGGAAGCTAACCCCACCTCTACTCGAGTATACACGCCCGAAGAGCTCATGCGTTTTACCAAAGCAAGTCATCAATTCCTCGTTCGACTCCACAAGATGGGTATTTTTTCTCCCGACTATGTTGAAATGGTTATTAATCATCTATTAATATCCGGGTCGAAAGTAATTTCTCTGGGCGAAACGAAGTGGTTTGTGCGCGATTTTATTCGCGAAGAATTATCCGATCATCAACTCGCCTTTCTTGATCTTGTGCTATATCAAAAAGAAGACCAAGTTTCAATTCAATAAAATTTAAGGTTTGTTGGTATGACTAAACATTTGGTAGTTGTCGAATCACCTGCTAAAGCAAAAACCATTCAAAAATATTTAGGCAAAGACTATCAGGTTCTAGCCTCCTATGGCCATGTCCGTGATTTACCCGCGAAAAAAGGGTCGGTTGACCCCGAGCATGATTTTGCCATGACTTACATCCCCATTGATCGAAATGTGCGGCATATCGATAGCATTGCCAAAGCGTTAAAACAATCGGACAGTCTTTTACTCGCAACTGACCCGGACCGCGAAGGGGAAGCGATTTCTTGGCATATATTTAAGTTGATGGAAAATAAAAAATTGCTGCAAAATAAAACCGTCCAGCGGATTTTCTTTAACGAAATCACGAAATCTGCTATCCAAGAGGCGATTGATCATCCTCGTGCTATTTCCATGGATTTGGTCAATGCACAACAAGCGAGAAGAGCCCTGGATTATCTAGTCGGCTTTAATTTATCGCCCTTACTGTGGAAAAAAATTCGCCGAGGATTATCCGCCGGCCGCGTGCAAAGCCCCGCCTTGCGTTTAATTGTTGAGCGTGAAGAAGAAATTGAAAAATTTAAGGCCGAAGAATACTGGAAAGTCATCGCTCGTTGTCACGAAAGCAATATCGATTTTGAAGCGCGCCTGACTCAATATAAAGGTGAAAAATTAAAGCAATTTTCTATCTGCCAGCAAGATGAAGCTGAAAACGTGCGCGATCTCCTGCTAAAAGCCGCCAACGGCCAATTAGTTGTCGATACCATTGAAAAGAAACAAAGAAAGCGCCGACCATCTCCTCCTTTCATTACCTCTACCCTCCAACAAGAAGCAGCGAGAAAGCTTGGATTCACCGCTCGAAAAACCATGATGGTCGCTCAACAACTCTATGAGGGAATTGACATTGGCAGTGGTACGGTTGGTTTGATCTCTTACATGAGGACAGACTCTGTTAGTTTATCCAAAGAAGCCATTGATGATATTCGCCAGCACATCAGCAAGCGCTATAGCAAAGCACACTTGCCTGATGAGCCGAGATTGTATAAAACGAAATCCAAAAATGCGCAAGAAGCCCATGAAGCAATTCGCCCAACATCCATCCAACAAACACCAACGATTCTAAAACAATCGCTCAATGTGGATCAACTGAAGCTCTATACGCTTATTTGGCAGCGAACCCTAGCAAGTCAGATGGAGGATGCCATATTAGATACAGTGGCAGTGGACATGCTTTGTGGTGACCTAGGCATTTTTAGGGCCAATGGTTCTTCCATTGTGTTTCCCGGATTTTTGGATGTGTATGAAGAAGGCCGGGATGACAGCAAAGAGGAATCGGAGACTGGACTATTACCCACGTTAACTGAAAAGCAGCCAGTCAAACTCTTGGGAATCGATGCAAGTCAACATTTCACAGAGCCGCCTCCCCGATACTCTGAAGCAACGCTGGTTAAAGCCCTTGAAGAGTGTGATATTGGCAGACCATCGACTTATGCCACTATCATTCATACGCTGCAACAAAGAGAGTATGTTATTGTTGATAAAAAGCGGTTTATTCCGACTGATGTGGGTCGCATTGTCAATCGATTTTTAACCAATTATTTTACACAATATGTTGACTATCAATTCACCGCGCAACTCGAAGATAAACTCGATGCCATTTCAAGAGGAGAGCGTGACTGGATACCTGTTTTAGAAGAGTTTTGGTCTCCTTTTATCCAAAAAATTGAGCAAACCGATGAACAAGTCCAGCGCAAAGATGTCACGACCGAAAACCTGGATGAGCCCTGTCCAAAATGCGGTAAAATATTAGCGATTCGCTTAGGAAAACGTGGACGATTTATTGGCTGCACCGGGTATCCTGACTGCGATTTCACCAAAAACTTAAGCCCAGAAGGTGAGAGTGAACAACAAACTGAAATTTTGCCCGATCGCCAATGTCCTCAGTGTCAACACCCATTGCAAATCAAAACCGGAAAATATGGCAAATTTGTTGGATGCAGCAACTATCCGAATTGTACCTATATTGAGCCATTAGAAAAACCCAATGACACCGGTGTTACTTGCCCATCTTGTTACAAAAACACGATTCTGCAACGAAAATCAAGACGTGGTAAGCTGTTCTATTCTTGTGGAGGCTACCCCAATTGCAAATACGCCTTATGGAATGAACCAGTCGATAAACCTTGTCCACAATGCGCATGGCCTATTTTAACCATCAAAGAAACGAAACGCTCCGGGAAGCAGTTGATATGCCCCAAAGAAGGGTGCAACTATAAAGAATCAATCAGTGAAGATAATGAAGATTAAGTAGGGAACATCATCGTGAAATTTGATTTACTCGTCCTGGGTGGTGGCAGTGGCGGAATGGCCGCTGCCACAAGGGCCGCACAGTATGGTGCGACTGTGGGGTTAATTGAACCCTCTTTCCTTGGCGGAACATGTGTTAATTTAGGCTGTGTTCCCAAAAAAGTCATGTATAACGCAGCCATCATAGCCGAGTATGCACACAAAGCCCCCGATTACGGCTTCTCCCCAATGCCAGTTTCTCTCAATTGGTCAAATTTAGTCGAAAATCGGGAAGCTTACATCCAGCGACTACGGAGTATTTATGCAAAGCGCTTTGACCATGACAAATTGACTTTAATCCAAGGCTATGGTCAATTTCTCTCTGCCAACGACATCCAAGTCGAAAACCACACTTATACTGCCGATCATATTCTAATTGCCACCGGTGGTCATCCTACCATGCCAGCAGACATGAAAGGAATTGAACATGCCATCAGCTCAGATGGCTTTTTCGCACTCAGCAAACAACCGAAGAAAGTAGCCATCGTTGGTAGCGGATATATCGGCATTGAGATCGCCGGCGTACTTAACACGTTGGGAACGGAAGTGCACATCATCATGCGTGGCAGTTGCCCGTTAAGCCGCTTTGATTTAAGCATCGGCCAACAACTTCAAGCGATTATGACAGAACAAGGCGTTAACTTTCATGCCAATCACCAAGTCACCGCTGTTGAGTTAACCCCTGAAGGCCTTAAGGGTGTCATATGTCATGATAAAACGGTTGTTACGGATTGCGATGAAGTGATATTCGCAATTGGCAGAACCCCTAATAGCAAAAGTATCCATGCTGAATCTGTTGGCATCGCTCTGGATGAGCATCATTTAGTGATTGTTGACGAGAAACAAAATACCAATATCAAGGGTATTTATGCCATTGGCGATGTAACCAATGCGCCAGCGTTAACCCCTGTCGCTATAGCAGCTGGCCGTCGACTCATGGATAGGCTGTTTGGGCAGCAGGCCCATGCTCAATTAGATTATCACAACATTTGTTCCGTTGTCTTTTCTCATCCCCCCATTGGAACTGTGGGATTAACAGAAAAACAGGCCATTGAGCAATATGGGCAAGATGCGGTAACCATTTATCAAACCCGATTCAATCCTTTATTTGATGCACTAAGTGAGCACAAAACTCCCACTTTAATGAAGATGATAACCGTTGGCCAAACTGAGAAAGTAGTCGGATTACACATGATTGGCTACCAAGTGGACGAAATTCTGCAAGGGTTTGGTGTCGCTATCAAAATGGGGGCAACAAAAGCAGATTTCGACAACACCGTTGCTATTCACCCAACCAGCGCCGAAGAGCTAGTTACCATGACCTAGTCCCCTTTCCGCTGGACAGGTTTGATCAATATCTTGAAATGTGCTTTACTAGGGCGTTTCTCATTCCATTCCGTCTTAAGGAGCCCTTCTTGACGAAATTATTTGTGATTATTGTCATGTTTGTGATTTTATTCGCCCTAGGTAGCGGGTTATATTACCTTGTGCATGACGCTGGGCAAAGCAAACGCACCGTTAAAGCATTAAGTTGGCGAATTGGCTTATCACTCGCATTATTTTTATTTCTGTTTATCGCTTATATTTTAGGATGGATTCATCCGCATAATCTAACCTAATCGCTGTCGTAACCCAAGGGCGTGTCCTCATTTCATTAATTGAAGCGAAAATGTGAATAATTGAGCGCCAAAATGACTTTGAATGAGGCGAATAGATCATTCTATTTAACGAATTCAAAGTTATTTTGATGCCAATTAGGCAGATTTGCAGCCTATTAATGGAATGAGGACACGCCTAACTAGTAATTGATAAGTTAATCGTATTTTGCGCCATTTTTGCTTGAATTTCAGCGATAATCATGTCTGCATCAAGCATGTTGCTTAAGATTTCTTTTGAGGTAAAACTGCTGAGTGTAAAATTGAGCGTCCCTTTCTGATGGTTAACTTCATTTTTGGAAATAAATTTCTTTACCCGCTTTATCGTATTTTCTAAGCCTTGCTCATCTGCCATGGGTAGTAAGAAGAAGAAATTATTATCGTCTCTTGCTGACAAGTCACTTTTGCGAATCACTTCGCGAAGATGGGTAAATAACAGTCCCATCGATTTGTCATGCTTAGTAAAGCTCTCAGAATCCATCAAATCAAAATCATTCAGAAGCTTAATTTGCAGTAGTGCAAAATAGATGGTTTCATAGCGTTGACACAACTTGCTGAACCAACTGACCATTGACATAAAGGATTGATAGTCAACTACCCTAAATTGCTGCTCAAAGGAACGATACAAATCCCTATCTAAACCACAGACCACTTGTTGTCCACGCGTGGTTATCATGTAATCGTATAAATGACGCGTCATGAGATCATTGGCATGCGCACTTCGATGACAAACTAGACAAGTTAAAATTAACTCGGACTGAGAAAAGAAATGGCCACATGCATGACACATTTTATCTTGCTTAGGTTTATCGTAGTCAATCCCAATGTTTATTAGACGGGCGTGGCATCGGGTACAAATTAATCGCTCCTCACGTAAAAACTCCGGGACAGGCGCAATGTTTCCACATAAATAGCAGTGCACAAATTGTTGATCTTTGATGTCAATCGACTGGCAGCTTGGACAGCAATGTTTAATATTTAAAAACCCTGAATTACAAGAAGAACAGGTTTGAATTTCATCGATCAGTTGTCCTGTCACCAGTAAATCTCTCACCACTAAATCCTGAAGAAATTGCCAAATATCGACTATTTTTTCCTTACTCAGTAACATTTCAACTAACGGATAATAGAATATTTGCGGGGTAATATGTTCTATCAAACCGTGGATTCGTTTATTCGGTCGGGTAAATAGATAACTTAATAATAGGCACTCCGCGGATAGGCTTCCAGAATAACTATAATGCAATCGGTCTATCCTCTCGTATATCTGTTCTATCATGCGGTACATTGATTCATCCGCGGGACCATCGTAAAGAGATTCTTGCCAATCTAGTTCAATATCGCCTAAATAAAATACGGGAATTAATTGAAAAGCCGTTTGTGCACGAATGGATTGTAGCGGCTCTAACCAATTATTATCCTTAGGTTGGCTAACAATGATTGCCTTAGACTCTAATGGAATAGCAGAAAGTTTGGCATACGATTTAATATTAGGCGTTAATTTAAATAATTTAGGTTTATCCCCAAAAATTGATAGGATTTCCATATAATAATCCAGGATTTTAGCCGGTTTATTATATAAATATAGCTCATTTCTGAACCTTCTGACTACACGAATATCATTTTAAGCACCCTTCCAATTCCAGGAATTTAGATTAACTAAATGACCGAATTAAAAACGCTTTTTAACAAAAAGATTGAGCGTTTTTCATTAGTCCTCTAAGACATCGATCTTGACAAGCTAGTGCCACCACCGTAGCATGGCATCATTATGCTTACCTGTACCAAAGAGGCTTGCAAATGACCATTGATAGCATCCGTGCTTTAGTCAGTGAAGATTTTGACGCTGTGAATACACTAATTATCAATAATCTTCAATCACAAATTGGGCTGATTGATGATCTATCCAATCACATCATTAGCAGTGGCGGAAAACGATTACGTCCATTAATCGTGCTCCTATCTGCCCATGCCTGCAATTATAAAGGCGGGTATCATATTCCCCTTGCCGCCATGGTTGAATTTTTTCATACTGCCACCCTGCTCCATGATGATGTTGTCGATGAGTCGACTTTAAGACGTGGTCAAGAAACCGCAAATGAAATATGGGGGAGTAAAGCTAGCATTTTAGTCGGGGACTATCTATTCACTCAGTCCGTCAAACTCATGGTAGATACCGGTGTGCAATCCGTTCTTAAATTGATGGCCTCATCGTCCCATGAAATTACCCGTGGTGAAGTGAAACAACTAGTCTATCGGAACAACCCAAATCTAGAGCTTGATACCTATTTTGACATCATCAAGTCAAAGACCTCCGTTTTATTTGCCGCATCGGCTTGCATCGGTGCATTGATTAGCCAACAACCCCCTGCGATTGAACGGGCGATGTATGAATACGGATTGCATCTTGGTAATGCGTTTCAAATGGTCGATGATGCCTTAGATTATTGCGCGGACTCACAACAACTTGGTAAAAATATTGGGGACGATTTAGCAGATGGAAAGGCCACCATGCCTTTAATCCATGCCTACCGTACGGGCACCCCTGCCCATCGTGAATTAATCGAGGAAAGCCTAAAACTCGGGCAAGTTGAAAACTTGTCAGCAATTCAAGAAGCCTTGGAAGCAACAAACGCTATCCAATATACGCTTGATTATGCGCGAAGCGAAATTGATACAGCTATCAATACACTGTTAGTTTTGCCGGATAGTCATCATAAAAGGGCACTGATTGATCTTGCGATGTTTGCTGTCAATCGAACCCATTAACTTTTCATGCCTGGGCCTTCTTTCATTTTCCCTTCTCCCCAGACATGGGGAGAAGGCACCCAACGGGGGGATGAGGGGTTGCTGAATCGAAATGAGTATTTTGATGTGTTGCATTTTGAATGAACACGGGTATATTCATTCTTCAAAGTGAATAGTGGCATTTTTAGAAAATTTGGCTATGATCTTAAGTATATCATCTATAAGGAAATATCATGCCTAAAATGATTGCAAACCACGGCCACGTCATTCTTCGAGACCCCTTGCTCAATAAAGGTACTGCATTCACCCAAGAAGAACGCAATTTACTAGAACTCAATGGGTTACTTCCACCGCACATTGAATCGCTGGATGAACAAGTGCAGCGAAGCTATGAAGCGTTTGGCGAGAAAGTGTCGGATCTGCAAAAACACATCTATTTAAGAGCCCTTCAGGACACAAATGAGACGTTATTTTATCGATTAATTCAAGATCATCTAGAAGAGATGATGCCCATTATTTACACCCCAACCGTGGGTGATGCGTGTGAATTGTTTCACCATATTTACCGTAAACCCCGTGGCTTATTTCTTGCCTATCCAGATAGAGCACATTTAGACTCGATTTTAGCGGCCACAGCGGCGCGCATGGATGTCAGAGTCATCGTTGTGACGGACGGTGAGCGAATTTTAGGCCTTGGTGATCAAGGTGCCGGCGGGATGGGCATTCCCATTGGCAAATTATCCCTTTATATTGCGTGTGGAGGCATTAATCCCTCGTTAACCTTGCCAATCATTTTAGACGTCGGTACCAATAATCAAGCACGGTTAGATTGTCCTGAATATTTGGGATGGCGGCATAAACGGGTAACTGGCGAAGAATATGATAAATTTGTTGATCAATTTGTACAAGGTGTTAAAACACATTTCCCCCATGCCCTTTTACAGTTTGAGGATTTTGCCCAACAGCACGCCTATCCCTTGTTAAAAAAATACCAAGATAAGCTCTGCACATTCAACGATGACATACAAGGTACTGCAGCAGTTAGTGTTGCAGCGATTGTTGCAGCGACTCGCGTTGCAAATGTCCCGTTAAAAGAGATGAATGTCTGCGTGGTAGGCGCGGGTTCAGCTGGTTGTGGAATCGCAGAACAGTTAGTCCAAGTGATGGTAAATCAAGGCCTAAGCCCCGAAGAAGCTCGCCAACATTTCTTTATGGTTGATAGACATGGCTTAGTCCATAATAAGATGTCTGACCTAATGCCCTTCCAACAGCTGCTGGCTCAGGATGTTGAGCATCTTAAACAACTGGATTTCGATCCCAGTCAAGAAATGAGCTTACTTGATGTCGTTGATAAAGCGAAGCCTGGCGTTTTGCTGGGCGTTTCAGGCGTGCCAGGCTTGTTCACTGAAGATGTGATAAAGACCATGGCAAAACATCAACCCCATCCCATTGTGTTTCCATTATCCAATCCTACCTCAAGAGCTGAAGCAGTTCCGAAGGATATTTTAACCTGGACAAATGGCAAAGCACTCGTCGCAACGGGCAGCCCGTTTGATCCCGTCACCATTGGCTCGCAGACAATACCTATCGCACAATGCAATAATGCCTATATTTTTCCAGGCATGGGTCTAGCCGTTGTTGCAAGCCAAGCAAAACGCGTGACAAACACGATGATGATGGCCGCTGCCTTAGCCTTAAGTGATTTAGCACCGGCGGTGATGACTGGGAAAGGACGGCTTTTGCCCGAGCTTCATACTATTCGAGAAGTCTCTCGTCATATCGCTGAAGCGGTAATTAAACAAGGTATAAAAGAGGGTCATATCCATTCAATGGATGAAGCACAAATACAACATGCCATCAATGAAACGATGTGGGTGCCAGAATATAAAGAATACTAGAGACTGACCTTATGGCTTTTACGGACTATTATCAAATAATGGGCGTCTCAAAAGACGCCACACAGGATGACATTAAACGGGCTTATCGTAAATTAGCTCGAAAATATCACCCTGACGTTAGTCAAGAATCGGATGCTGAAGCAAAATTCAAAGCGGTTGGTGAAGCCTATGAAGTTCTTAAGGATCCTGAAAAAAGAGCGCAATACGATCAATTTGGTCGAGAGTGGAAAAATGCTGCCCAAGCAGAACAAGCCAGGCAGCGAGGTCAAAGCCAACAGTCAACCTACCAACATAGCCATAGTGAAGCTGATTTTGCTGAATTCTTAAACCAAATGTTTGGTCAAGGGCGACAACGTCAGCGTGGATTTGGCTTTGAAGCCGATTTGAACCAAGGCCAAGATATTCATACCCGCTTAGACATTAGTCTAGAAGATAGCTACCTGGGCGCGGAGAAGATGTTGCAATTACACATCCCCACCCTGGATGCCCGAGGCGGCGTAAGCTCGAAAACCAAAACCGTGAAAGTGAACATCCCCAAAGGGATTTTAGATGGCCAACAGATTCGCTTGAAAGGGCAAGGCCACGAATCTGCAAACGGCCATGCCGGTGATTTATACATTGAAGTACACCTGCTTCCCCATCGCTTATACCATGTCGAAGGAAAAAACATTTTATTGGATGTTCCCATCGCCCCTTGGGAAGCCGCGTTAGGCAGCAAGATTGAAATACAAACCCTGGGAGGTAAGGTCGCCATGAAGTGCCCTGAAAACACTCAAAACGGGCAACAGATGAGACTAAAAGGTCGCGGACTGCCCGGCAATCCTGCAGGCGATCAAATTGTTCGTTTCCAAATTGCCATGCCCAAGAAAGTATCCTCGGAAGCGAAAAAGGCATATGAACAACTACGAGATGCGCAGGCTTATAACCCTCGCGCTGGAATGGAGTAATCGATGCAAGATGAATGGGTATACATTAGCACCACAGCACTGAGCCAGTCATTGGGAGTACCAACTCAGTTAATCGATGAAATGATCGAATTAGGTATTGTCCAGGGCGAACAAAGAAGCCAACGTGAATTGGTATTTACCAGCATCGAAATCTATCGAATCCGCAAAGTGATTCGACTCAATCGTGACCTAGGCGTTAATACCGCAGGGGCTGCGCTTATCCTGGACTTACTGGATCAAATCGAAAATCTCAAGCGTCAATTGCCCAAATAAATCCTCAGGACTTATTCAGGGGCATTGGCAGGCGGAGGCTCGTATTTAATATGAACATCCCTTTGTGGGAAGGCGATGACAATGTTGTGGGCACGGAAAGCTTTATCAATCGCAAAATTCAGATCGCTGGTGACAACGAATTTTTTATTGACATTATTAATCATGCACCAAAGCTCAAACACGAGTGCGCTATCACCAAATGATTGGAATAATACCATGGGCTTATTCCCCCTTGAATCCAACACATCTTTATGATTTTTTGCGACATCTAATAAGACATTTTTCACCAGTTCTGTGTCGCTACCATAAGCAACGCCCACAGTGCATTTGACACGCCATGTGTGATTGGTAAACATAAAGTTGGTCACTTGTTGGGTGATAAGATCCGAGTTAGGCACAATAATATCTTCTTTTGAAGGGGTTTCAATTTGCGTTGATCGGACTCGGACCTTTTTGACAAATCCTTCCACATCCCCTATGGCAATTCGATCACCCACTTTAATTGGCTTTTCAATCAACAAAATTAACCCAGAGAAAAAATTGTTCACAATCGATTGCAACCCTAAACCAATACCAACTGAGAGCGCCCCTGCGATGATAGCAAGACTTGTAAAACTGAAACCAGAAACGAGTAATCCCATGATGACCGCCATGGTAAAACCGATATATAAAATCAGTGACGCAAGAGCAACCTGAGTATCTTCTTCTTCCCCATGGATTGTTTTTAAACTATAGTGACGCGAAATATAGCGCGAAATAATGACGATCATGCAAAATACTAGAATGCCAATCAGCCAATGGAGCGGTTTAAATGTGTAACTTGCGACGACAAATCCTTGGAAAATATAATCCAGGAAATAATCAATGAAATAACTTGCTTCCCCGATCAAATAGGCAAACAAATACAGTAACGAAATAGCAATGCTAATTTGAATAATGACCTTTAGTAAAGCAAGCTCAAAATACGGCGGCGTTGACGAATAGCCAAAGTAACGCTTTAAATAGGCTTGGGATCGCGGGGAATAATTTAGGAAATGATAGGCTTGTCCAAATCCTTTTAACACCACCAAACTCAATCCACCAACCAGTAAAAGCGAAAAGAAAATATCGGATGCATCCACTGCTAGGATATAAAACCCAAATAAATCGAAGGCTATTAGCGTAAACACAATCAACCATATTAAGCGGTAAATATAGGTAAATTGGGTACCATTCGCAAAGAACCGTTGGTGATTGAGGTAAAATTGATAAGTGAAATAAGTCGTCGCCAATAACGAGAGCATCATCATAATGCTATCAAAAAATTGTTTCAGGTATTGGCCTGATTCAAAAAGCGTCAAAACGCTATTGCCAACCAAATGAATACCCGAAATTAAAATAATGACTTGCGTGAGGGTGCTTGAATACCCCGGATCAAACCCATACCATTTCAAGCCAATATCAAAGCGCCGGATAGCGAATAAAAACTGCGTCAAAAGTAATGCCAACACGACAAATAACACATGGGTCAAAAGACTCTGGAAAAACATATTATCTGTGCCGTCCATAAATGGCTTATAATTCATTAGCCACAAAGTAAAAAGCGACAAAGCTATCGAGCCAAGAACTACTTGGGTCAACCCGATTGAACGACGTTTAACATAGGTTTTAAGACTTTCTCGCAATCCATAAACAATGCCAAAAACAATCATCACAATGGCTAAGACAAATATCGCCATATTCACCCATCCCCATGGTATAATGGGTTTCCGATACTTAGGCGTCGATAAATTTTGAATATCTCGGTGGACCATCTCCACCCGTTTAAATATTGGAAGACCCCGCGTGAAGGTGATTTTTTGTTGCATTGACAACTCCGTATTACGGTAAGCGGTTAATGCTTCCCCCGCACGGATTTGAAACAGCCGACATTTCGCCTCAATATCGATTAATTTTTTTTTCTGCTGATTTAGATATTGTGAATCCACCCGCGAGTGACTTTCATCCGGTTTGATGAGAGGTGTGTTTTCTTTGTCACGCCCATCCCCTTCACTTCCTAAAATGGCTTTAAGATGCTCATCGATTTCTTTGATTTTAGTCGATGAATCGTCCACACAGTCTTGTGCTTCTTCCGATAATATTTCCAATTGCTCAATGGCTTGGCTTAATTTTCTAATACTGAGCTTCGGTGAGGTTAAAGATAAGGATATCGTGTCAAATTGTTTATTTGCTTTGACGGGGTCAAAGGCAACCGACTCAAAATCAGCGGGCGATGCCATAGTTTTGGCATGAATTGGAATTGTCGTTACCAGTGTCAGCAAACATCCTGTTAATAACTTTCTAATTTTATCCATATTATTTTTGCCATTGCCCTTAAACGAACTGAGCTGGTTTTATACATTTGTCGCGGTATTGCGCTACTCAGGACTTATGAAAAACCCCAAGGTCGAGGCAAAAAAAGTTTTTAATGAGGAAGTTTAGATTAACTAAATGACCGAATTAAAACTTTTTTTAACGAAGAGATTGGGAGTTTTTCATAAGTCCTGCTACTAAAACTATAGTACAAGTCACTTAATGGAACAAATCCGTGCCACGATAAAAAAACTACCGATTTAAATAAAAATACGCTAGAATTAAGCTACTGTAAAAAAAGATAAACAATTAAACATGGTGTATGTTGCACTCGGTCTGAATCATAAAACCGCTCCCATAGAAATTCGTGAACAAGTTGCTACCCTTCCGGCGAATGAAGATCGATTTTTAGTGGATCTCATGTCTTGTGAGGGAGTACATGAAGCAGCCGTCCTTTCTACCTGCAACAGAACCGAAATCTATTGTGAAATTGAAAAGCCAGGTCTCCTATCACAATGGTTAGCAAGACAACATGACCTTCCTGCGCCTACTTTAAAACCCTACTTATACCTCCATCAACAGGATAATGCGATTCGGCATACGCTGCGGGTTGCTAGCGGACTTGACTCCATGATGCTTGGTGAGCCACAAATTTTAGGACAAATGAAGCAAGCCTACCAACACGCCTGTCAAATGGGCACTGTGAAACACCAATTACGCAATAAATTTGAATATATCTTTTCAGCAAGTAAACGGATTCGCAATCAAAGCGGTATTGGCACCAATCCAATATCTGTCGCTTATGCGGCAGTCCAGCTCATTAACCAAACTTTTTCCGACTTACAAACGATTAATGTGTTGTTAATCGGCTCCGGAGAAACGTCGCGGCTGGTTGCTAAATATCTACAAGAGTCAGGTGTTGCCAAATTTATGATCGCCAGTCGCACCCCTGAAAATGCACATAAGTTAGCACTTGCTGTCGATGCCCAAGCTATCAACATTGGTGACATTCCTACCGTCATGCATCAAGCCGATGTTGTTGTGACCGCTACCGCCTGCCCGATGCCCTTTATCAATCCTTCTCTCATTAAAAATGCGTTAACCCTAAGAAACAATCGGCCAATGTTTTTACTTGATTTAGCGGTTCCTCGCGATATTGAGCCGGAAGTAGGTCTTCTTAACAATGCGCATTTGTATAACATCGACGATTTAGAAAAAATTATTGAAGATGGCATGGAAGCAAGGCGTACATGCGCTGTTGCTGCAGAACAGCTCATCGAATTAGAAGTTGAACAATATATTCGTTGGCATCGTTCGTTACGCGCAAGTGACATGATTATTGACTACCGCCAACACATGGATTCCCTGGCAGAACTTGAGTTACAACGCGCCTTAAAGCTCATAGCCTCAGGTGAAGACACGGCGTCTGTGATGAACAGCTTCAAACATCGACTTGTCAATAAACTCGTACACCAACCCACCGTCGGAATGCGCCAAGCCGCTTGGGAAGGTAAAACAGAATTACTTGATTTAGCAAACTATTTATTTAAACCTTCAACCAAATCAAACTCCCATGAAGAAATCTCTTGAGCATCGACTCGAGCAACTTTTTGAACGTTATTCCGAAGTTGGCCAGTTATTATCGCAACCTGACGTTATCTCGGATCAGCAGAAATTTAAACAATTATCGAAAGAATATGCCCAGCTTGAGCCGATAGCTCAAAGCTACCAAGCTTATAGTGAAGAAAAAAAATCCATCGAAGAATTGAACACGTTAATGGAAAGCGACGATGCGGAGATAGCTTTATTAGCCAAGGAAGAATTATTCAGTGCTGAAAAGAAACTGGTCGACTTATCAGAGAGCTTAGAGTTTCTCTTAATTCCGAAAGACCCCGATGATGAACGAGACATCTATTTAGAAGTTCGAGCAGGCACTGGCGGGGACGAAGCAGCTATTTTTGCCGGCGATTTGTTCCGGATGTATTGCCGCTATGCTGAGCAACAAGGCTGGCAAGTAGAAATGGTTTCAGCAAATTATGGTGAACATGGGGGCTTTAAAGAAGTCATTGCCCGTATCAGTGGTCGCGATGTGTATGGTCAGTTAAAATTTGAATCCGGCGCGCACCGCGTACAACGTGTGCCAGAAACCGAATCTCAAGGGCGTGTCCATACGTCTGCATGTACCGTTGCTGTTTTACCTGAAGTCGAAGCGATTGATGAAATTACCCTAAACCCAGACGATCTTCGCATTGATACCTATCGTGCATCAGGCGCGGGTGGCCAGCATGTGAATAAAACGGATTCCGCCATTCGTATCACCCATATCCCGACTGGCACTGTGGTTGAATGCCAAGATGAGCGCTCTCAGCACAAAAACAAAGCAAAAGCACTGTCTCTTTTGCAAACAAGGCTTCTGGATGCCGAACGAAGTAAACAAGAAGCTGAACAAGCACAAACACGAAAATTACAGGTGGGAAGAGGCGATCGATCGGAACGAATTCGTACCTATAATTTCCCTCAAGGCCGGTTAACGGATCACCGCATCAATCTAACCCTATATCAACTCGAAGATATCATTGCTGGCGAGCTGCATCCTGTCATTAATGCCTTGCAAAAAGAGCACCATGCCGAACTATTAGCCGAATTAGGCAAACATGACGAGCATTAAGCAGCTTTTACGTTGGGGGAAAACGACCTTATCTGAGCACAGCGACTCGGCCAATATCGATGCAGAGGTATTGCTTTGCCATGTTTTGAAACATTCTCGCGTGTATTTATATGCCCATTCAGAAGCGTTGATTGAAGAAGCCCCGATTGTATTATACACACAGCTGATTGAGAAAAGAAAAACAGGCTATCCTGTTGCCTATTTAACCGGTAAGCAAGCCTTCTGGAACTTAGACATTGCTGTGAATGAGCACACGCTTATCCCAAGACCAGAAACAGAAATGTTAGTGACAATGGGGCTTGAGAAAATTCACTCAATCGATAATCCGGTGATTGCTGATCTGGGAACAGGCAGTGGCGCTATTGCATTAGCATTGGCAAGTGAGCGGCCGGATGCTGTTATATTCGCCGTTGACTTAAGTAAAAATGCTTTAAATGTTGCCCAACAAAACCAACATCATTATCAATTCAAACAGGTGCATCTTGTTAATGCCAATTGGCTTGATGCCTTCGAACCAAAACCATGCTTTGATCTCATTGTCACTAACCCACCCTATATCCCCGAGGCCGATCCGCACTTGCAATCGTCCATTCGCTATGAACCGAGCTTAGCCTTGATAAGCGGTCCAGGCGGCCTGGATGCGGTGATGGAAATTATTGCAAAGGCCAAACCATTCCTTAAGCCCGATGGATGGCTCTTGATTGAACATGGATACGACCAAAAAATGCCAATAAATCAGCAGCTTATCGATAACGGCTATCGCCAAGTCAATTGCTGGGAAGATCACGCTGGCCACGATAGAATTTCAATCGGCCAGAAATAAATGTTAATCTAGGGCGTGTCCTCTTTCCATTTGCTAGAGCCAGAATATGGACTCGCCTTAAGCAACTGGGTCAGCCTTCTCAACATCCTTGCTTAGATTTGCTCTAGGAAATTTCACCATAATAATTATCAATAAGTGCAATATAATGGTGACTAGCAGTGCGATAGATACATTAGTAGTGGTCATGACTCCTTCTGCAGCAAGTACCCAGAGCGTATAAATCCCTGTCGGATAATTAACGAATGCGCTGACGATAAGTCCTGGATTATATCGTTTTTTTACGACAAACATGATGATATGGAGTGTTGCATTAAATAAGCCAAAAACAGGTAATAATATGCCAAAGGATAGCGATATGTTTTGTGCTAGAACAGCGCATAAGGGAAATAAGCACCAAATAACGATTGTATTTATCCAAAACACAGCACTCGGGGTTAAGGGAGAATCGGGATAAGGGCTGTTAAAAATTTCTTTATTAATAAACTCTCTAAAATGACCTGGATAGAAATGTTCTTCAAACTGATGAACCAGATATACGGGGAATTGAAACCAAATCAGGAATAAGACGAGCGGTGTTATTGGTAAATAGGAAAGTAGCATCACGGTCAGGGCAAGCGCCATAAATAGACAGCTGTCTGCCCAATGTGAATATAAATAAGCCTTCATCAATTCCTCCTTGAAAGATGCTGTATATACCCAATTTACGTCAAAACTCTCGTTGCTAGGCTACTCAATTATTTTCCTTAAATCATTTAAAAGCACGTAATTGAAAAGCCCTATGGCGACCTTTTAAACGATTTATAGGCAGAAAAATGGATAGCATCAACTCGTATTTTGAAGTAACTAGGGAATATCTTAGATCATTTTGCATACACGCGCTATCACTATTCTATTTTTTAGGATATCCTGTGGGTTGTGTGTTTTAGAGTTGCTAGATTTTAGTAATTTTGCTATATCTATTAATTGATAATTGTCAACTGGGTAATTTGCAGGTAGAATCTTGCGCCTTGGGAGGCAGTAATGCCCAAACCAACTTTTATCCATAAATTGAGAGTGATATCACCGTGAAAAATGACACTACCAAAGAAATAGACATTCCTGAATATAAGCCTGGTGCCAATGAAGAATACATGAGTGAACAGCAAAAAGCTCATATTGAAAAAATACTCCTTGCCTGGCGGCAGTCCCTTATGGAAGAAGTTGATCGCACCGTTACCCATATGAAAGATGAAGCAGCAAATTTTCCTGATCCTTCTGACAGAGCCACTCAAGAAGAGGAGTTTAGCTTAGAACTGCGTACTCGAGACCGTGAAAGGAAACTCATTAAGAAAATTGAAGATGCATTAGAGCGACTTTATGAGGATGATTTCGGCTATTGTGAAGCCTGTGGAATCGAAATTGGTCTGCGGCGACTTGAAGCCCGCCCAACAGCAACCCTATGCATTGATTGTAAAACATTAGCTGAAATTCGTGAAAAGCAAAGCCACGGTGGGTAAGCAAAACATCGTTGGGATAGAATCTGTTTTTTAAACCAGGATGGTTAGGAAAGTAAGCTAATTGGTCAGTTTATTTTCGTCCAAATTCGCTCAAGAATGTGCTCAGAGCAGGGTTAATCTGCAATTTTGGTACAATTTCTACCGTTTTTCTTGGCTTGATATAACGCTTGATCAGCCCGATGAATAATCGCATCAATCGAATCATCCTCCTCACATTCCGTTATGCCAAAGCTAGCTGTCAATGACACGCCTTGAGGAAATTCTGAGTCGATAATTGCTTTTCGCAATTTTTCACACGTCTGATAGGCTTGGTCAAGATTGGTTTCAGGAAAGATAATGATGAACTCTTCTCCGCCCCAACGGCCAAAAATATCCACTTTGCGAATATTGCTTTTAATAATTTCAACAAATTTGATTAACACGTCATCCCCAACCAAATGACCATGAGTGTCATTGATAGGCTTAAAGTAATCAAGATCAATCATACCCACTGCCAAGTTATGGCAGTAGCGCTTTTGCCGATTTAGCTCGTGATCCAGGATGGTATCAATTCGATAACGATTATAAATGCCTGTTAAAGAATCTGTTTCTGATATGTGACGAATCAATTTTTGGTTGGTAATATCATTAAATATCAGCGTATAACCATTGGGCTCACCATCCTGCTCACTCATAACGACATCCAAACTAATCTCAGCCCAAACCGAACCCTCGTCATTTACCATCAATAACAGCTCCCCTTCCCAATCATTTTTGTGAGTAATTGCCTGGCTCAAACTCTGTAGGGTTGCGCCATTGTTTTCATTAAAAAGTATTTGATAAGGCTTGCCAATTAAGTCATGCTTTTGATAATGATACCGTTGAATAAAGCAGCTTGAAACATAGGTAATAATCCCGTTTAGATCGAGACTAATTGATAAAATATTTTTATCAACGACGTCAAAGTAACTCGTAATTGTCTGACTGGCATTTATTAATATTTGGTTTTTTTCCCAAAGGGCTTTTTGCAATCGCCGACTTTTAACCAATAGTAACAAAATAACAATTAATAAAACTAATAATACCGTGATAATGATGCCGGCATGTTCTCGGATAAAACCCAATGGAGACTGAGTATCTAAGATCGTCTCAGCAAGACAATAAGGTGTCCATAAAAAAACGAATAAACACCCCATCCAAATACAAAATTTTAAAAGACCTTGATAAAAATGCGGCCTCATGCAAAGTTCTCTAATTATTTTAGTACTTTAAGTTTAGTAAAATTTTAGCAGTTTGTTTACATACCCGTACCTGGCGAGTCAAAAAAACGACAATGAAGCAATTTAACTTTCTCTTTTGGGTTTCAGTATATCGGATAGCTTCTGCCCTGGTTTGACGTTTTTCAGCGATATCCTATAGTTAAATTAAGGGAACTAAAAATAAGTGCTCACCATGAAAAAAATACTCCCATTTCTTATGTTAATCTGTCTAACAAGCAATGTATACGCCTGTTTTGGCTCAGGTAGTGCCAGTCAATGCCCTCGAGATTGCGGTAAAGGTGATACGTGTTGTAAAGGCCAAGGGGGAATTAGCTATTGCGATAGTTCTGCAGGACGTTATGTTTGCAATTACGGGGGCTATTCAAGCTGCTACTGTACCAGACATGCGGTCATGGATGTGCAAAATGTTGAGGGATGCTGTGTTTGGCAAGGCGGTGTCTTAAAAATTTCTCCCAAAGGGATGGTTATCTGCAATAATGGGGGGGTATCAGAAATGTGCTCCCGCGTATTCATGAAAAAGCCTCAGGGGACTATCTAGGGCAGGTTCACAAAAACCACGTTTAATGGACGTTGCTAAATTAGGCAACGTCCCTAGACAAATCATGACAAAAGCTGCATAATCTAGATTTTTCCTCAGCGCCCACATGACATGGCAATACCCCTTATTGAGATAAAAAATCTGGTTAAACATTATGATGATCAGACAGTACTTAACGGTATCGATTTAAGCATCAAAGACGGTGAATTCTTGACCTTGCTTGGCCCATCAGGTTGCGGAAAAACCACCCTCCTAAGGCTTATTTCCGGATTTGATACGCCCGATGAAGGAACCATCCATATCAATGGGTTTTGCATTAATCATTTGCCCCCTCAGCAACGCAATGTGCATACTGTTTTTCAAAGTTATGCGCTATTTCCTCATTTTGACGTCTTTAACAATGTTGCATTTGCCTTACATTGCCAAAAATTACCCGAAAATGAAGTGAATGAACGCGTTGAGGAGGCCCTTCGATTGGTTCAATTAACCCATTTAACCCACCGACCTATCAGCCAACTCAGCGGGGGCCAACAGCAACGCGTTGCCATTGCTAGGGCTATTATCAATCAGCCACAAGTATTACTCTTAGATGAACCATTAAGCTCGCTCGATTATCAACTTCGAAAATCGATGCAATATGAGTTAACCCAATTGCAAAAAAAGCTGGGCATGACGTTCATTTTTGTCACCCACGATCAAGAAGAAGCCTTGTCCATGTCCGATAGAATTGTTGTACTAAATGACGGCCATATTGAACAAATCGGCACCCCAAGAGAAGTCTATGAAACACCCCAAAATTTATTTGTGGCTAATTTTATTGGGGAGGCAAATATTTTTGACGTGACGATAGCATCCAACAACGGGCAGAATCATCAAGTGAAAGTGGAAAACGAGACCATCTCTTGTTTGAGTAAACAAATCTACCCAACCAACACAAAGTTGCATTTAATCATTCGCCCAGAAGATATTCGCGTATATAATCAAATGGAGGTTGAAGATACCCAAGGCATGATTGCTGGACGAATCATGGATATCGTTTACAAAGGATCAACGGTTGATTTGAAGGTAAAGCTACCTTCTGGGATGGTTATCAATGCTTCTGAGTTTTTTGATGAAGATGATGAAGATTTGGAATATACCTTGAATGAGTCAGTTTGGGTGCATTGGCTACCTGGATGGGAGGTGTTATTGCCTCATGAAGCGTAAATCCTTAGCAATGATTGGCTTATACAGTTGGTTAATCCTTTTCGCCTTAACACCGATGTTGTTGGTTCTTATAACCAGTTTTCTAACCACCAGCGAACAACATCTGGCAACCACGCCGTTGACATTGCAAGCTTATTTTGCTCTATTGGACCCACTATTAGGCAAAGTGTTTATTCGTTCAATTATCATGGCACTGATTGCAACCGTTGGCTGTTTGATTTTGGCATATCCTTTTGCCTATGCCATGATTAAGAGCCGGCATCAATCATTACTACTCGTCCTAATCATCATTCCCTTTTGGACCAGTTCCCTCATCCGCACTTACGCATTGATTGCGTTACTAAAATACAAGGGCCTAATTAACCACTGGTTCATGACGTTACATATTATCGAAAAACCCATGTCATTATTATACTCTCAGACGGCCGTTATCATTGGTTTAATCTACACGCTATTCCCATTCATGGTACTCCCTATATATACCCAAATGGAACGATTTGACTTTCAATTAATCGACGCTGCTCGTGACTTAGGCGCCAATCGCTGGCAGGTATTTAGCCGCGTATTTCTACCCAATACCATTCCTGGTATTATTGCAGGTAGCCTATTAGTCAGCTTACCAGCCATGACATTATTTTATATCCCCAATATATTAGGGGGCGCTCGCACCGTTTTGTTAGGTAATTTAATTCAGGATCAATTTTTGTTAACTCAAAACTGGCCGCAAGGGGCTGCTACAAGCGTTGCCCTCACTGTCGTATTAATCGGTTTGTTAAGCCTTTTTAAACGCAATAACAAGGCGGTGATGCTGTGAGAAAAACCTATCTAAGCATCATCCTAATGCTGCTCTATCTGCCGATTGTCGTACTGATATTATTTTCTTTTAACCAGGCAAAATACTCCTTACAGTGGCAGGGATTTTCTTTTCATTGGTATCGCATCTTGATGGAAGACCGAAGCCTTTGGAGCGCGTTGTTTCATTCGGTTCTTCTCGGTACGGTCACCGCTATCATAACGACCATGATTGGATTATTTAGCAGCATTCATTGTTTTGCTAGAACCCGATACCAACCACGGTTACTGAATACCTTATTGATTATGATGGTTATCATTCCTGATATTGTTTTTGGTGTAGCGCTTTTAATCTTTTTTCAATTTATGCATCTTAAACTGGGCTTTGTCAGTCTACTGATCGCACATATTACTTTTTGTTTACCTTTTGTTGTGCTGACAATCAATACGCGCTTGAAAACCTTGGATAAAAATATTTATGACAGTGCCCTCGATTTAGGTGCCAGCCATTGGGGCGCCGTCAGTAAGATTATGATTCCTTTGCTCTCACCATCCATCATTAGCGCGCTGTTATTATGTTTTACCCTCTCTTTTGATGATGTGATTGTCTCCTATTTTATTGCTGGACCCGATTTTTCCATTCTTCCTCTAACGATTTTTTCCTTAGTGCGAAGTGGGGTTACCCCAGAATTAAATGCGTTGTGTGCATTCACTTTGGGCTTTTCAATGCTCTTGGTCCTTATTTCCCAATATTATTACCAACGAGAATTATGAAAAAACTGCTGCAAATTCTATGCTTTATTTTCCTGATGCCGGCTCATGCAAACAAAGTCGTCAACGTTTATGCCTGGGGTGGAGAAATTCCTGCCAGTGTCATTCGTGCATTTGAACAAAAAACAAATATTCAAGTGAATTTTTCAACGTATGATAACAACGAAACACTCTACGCCAAATTAAAGGCGGGAGGGATAGGAACGTATGATGTTATTGTCCCTTCAGCCTATTATGTAGAGCGCATGAAACGCCAAGGGATGTTGCATCCACTAGCGCATAAAAAAATCCCAAATTACGCCAATTTGACCTCGCCCTTCACGAAACTCACTTACGATAAAGGCAATCATTATAGCATGCCCTTAATTTGGGGTATTACAGGCATGTTCTACCCGAAACATATTGCCAATCCACCAAAACGATGGAAAGACTTTTGGCAGCCTCGATGGAAACATCAACTTGTTTTATTAGATGATGCCAGAGAAGTCTTTTCGATGGCGTTATTAGCGAAAGGGTATTCGGCCAATGACAGCGATCCCACTCATGTTGAACAAGCTTTTCAAGCGCTACTCCAATTAAGACCCAATATAAAACTTTTTGCCAGCGATAATATCCAAGCTATCATCATTGATGAAGACGCTCAGGCGGGCATGGCCTGGAATGGGGATGTTGGCAAAGCGTTAGCAGAAAATGCGCCCATTGCGTTTCAATTCCCTGAAGACGGCTTTGTCATGTGGGTGGATAGCTTAGCCATTCCCAAAAATGCGCCGCATCTTGAGGAGGCCTATGCGTTCATCAATTTTTTACTGGCTCCAGAGTCCGGGGCTTCCATCGCCCTTGAGGGAGGCCATGCCATAACCAATGAGAAAGCCAAAGCGCTGCTACCGAACGCCATTCGCAATAATTCTTTGATTTATCCTGACAAAGAAGTATTAGGAAAAGCTATCGTTCAGCGTGATTTACCCAGTCAAACTTTAGCGTTATATAGCCGCTACTGGCAGCGATTAAAGTTGTCTTTCTAATGGTGTTAACCCTGGATTTAATCGGGAAGACAATCTTTATCCGCATCCGGATACAATTGTTTGATCCCTCGATAAAAAGTACCTTGGGCATTAAAAATGGCAAACAATAATCCTGATTTTCCATCCAAAAAGCCACGTTGTAGGATGTAACAGCGGGTAAACATCCACATTGATTTCACAAACGTGATGAATAAATTTCCTCTTTTATTATTATCTAGGCGTATTTTGGCACTATAGGATGAATACCGATTGATCTTGGATAACACATGGGAAATATCTTGAAAAGATTGATGCAAAATCGGTGCTTTCAGTTGCCCAACGCGGCTTCCTGCTGGCAAAATAATTTTTTCATGAACTATGTCGTCACTAAAACGTGCCCCTTGTCGCTTAAATAACCTTGCATGCCGGGTTGGGCTCGAACAATGGGGGAGAGGTTTTCCATAAAAATGCATGATAACCGGAATACGATACGCATCTTGATTATCCTCTTTGAGACTTGCAAGAATGACTGACTGTAATTCAGCACTCACGCATTCATCCGCGTCTAAGTTTAATATCCAATCCCCTTTGCAGTGATCGAGCGCTCGCTGCTTTTGCTTACCATAGCCTGGCCAATCGGTTTCAAACACGTTTTCAGTAAACTGTTTAGCCAACGCCACTGTGTTATCCACACTTCCGGAGTCCAGAACCACAATTTCATCAGCAAAGGCAACCGATCGTAAGCAACGTTCAATATTCTTGGCCTCATTTTTTGTGATTATCATCACGCTTAACATAAATTTACCTAAATCATGGTTCTTAGATAAGAAGTACGATGTTGTATTTCTATTTATCAATTGTCAATAAAAATAACAACGAGCTTAAAGAGATTTTCTATTCTACCATTGTTTTCCTTAACTCCAAAAATCATAATAACACAGTGCCTACGTAAGAAGCATCGATTGATTTTTACGTGAACGTTTGCGTCACCGTCTGCGTTACCGAACACACTGTGCCTTCCAAAAAACTACAGATAGAGAAGGGATAGAGTTTTTTCGTAAATGCTGATCGCTTTGCCTTATAGAAAAAGATAGGTATAATACCAATTCGTTAAATTGTTATCACTGCTTATGCGTATAAATCACCGTCACTGGATAGGAATTGTTGCATTAGCAGGCCTAGTCTTCGTGTTTGGCCTCTGGGTATTCAAAAATCGCACCCAACCATCAGATTCCTCCTCTACAAGTATTCCTGTCGAAACGAGTAAAACTCAGCTATTAACCATGGCTGATAAATTTGAGACCGTGGGTAATCTCGAAAGCACCGATCAAATTGATATCAGCAGTGAGTATGCCGGCCAAATTAAAGCCATTCGCTTTACGGCGGGGAGTGATGTCAAGAGGGGGCAACTCCTCATTGAGCTCGATGATACGATGATTAAAAATGAAATGGCAACAGCAAAGCATCGTCTTGCTTTGAGCGAAAGCAATTATGAGCGAATTAATAAACTTGCCCAAAGACGCATGGCATCTGACCAATCGTTGGAAGAATTAAAAACGGATTGGCAAGAGAAAAAAAACGCCTATCTAGCAACCCGCGCCCAGTTGAACAAACTTAAGATCAAGGCACCTTTTGAAGGTACGCTAGGCGATAGACATATCAGCGTTGGTCAATATATCAAAGTGGGTGAGCCACTGGTTAAGTTGGTTGCACAAAATAATTTAAAATTACAATACCACCTCCCAGAGCGATATTTAGCAAACTTAGGGAAAGGTCAAAAGGTGGTGCTTGAAACAGATGCCTTCCCAAACCAGCAGTTTTCTGGTCAGGTAACCTTTATTGATCCCACGTTAGATCCCGCAACACGGAGTATTCGTATTGAAGCAGAGATACCCAATACCGATCATCGGCTACTACCCGGTATGTTTGTTCGATTAACGCATTCGTTTGGAAACGACCATGCTCGCCTTTTTGTCCCCGAAGAAAGTTTAATACCAACCATCAATGGGCAAAAAATATTTATAGCTATAGACAAACAGGCTAAATCCGTCATGGTTCAAACTGGCATACATCACAAAGGGATGACTGAAATCACAAAAGGACTTGACGCCGATAGTTTAATCATCACTCGCGGTCAACACCGTCTCAAAGATGGCGCAAACATCATTGATGTCGGTAGAGGATAAGCATGGGATTTTCAGAATTTTTCATCAAACGTCCCATCTTTACCTGTGTGCTTATGGTGCTAATATGCGCGATTGGTCTCATAAGCCTTAAACAACTGCCTTTACGGCATCTCCCAAATATCACAACGCCAACTGTCAGTATTTATACCAATTACCCCGGAGCCGATCCGCAACTCGTTGAAAAAGAAATCACCATCCCCATCGAAAATTCATTATCGACCATTGCGGGTGTTAAATCAGTTCGCTCCAATTCCTATTTGGGCAAGAGCTGGGTAAATGTCGATTTCCAACTGGGTGTCAACTTGGTTGATGCGGTTAACGACATCCGTAATAATGTTGCGGAACTTGCTAGCCATCTACCGATGGGAACAAAAGCGCCCTCCGTGTATAAAAAGGACGAGGACGTGAACCCTGTGGCGATTATTGGTTTTAATGCGCCTCATTTAGATGCCCTGCAAATCACAGATTATGTCAAACGTTACACCAAGCCAGAATTAGAAGAAATTCCTGGCGTTGGGGAGGTCGATTTCTTTGGCAGTAAAGAATATGCTGTGCGAATTGCCTTGGATCCGATAAAAATGGCCGCACGCGGTGTATCTGTCGCTCAAGTAAAAAAAGCATTTATCGATCAAAATATCGACATCCCAAGCGGCCAAATAAAAAGCACAAACCGCTACTACACGGTGATTACCTCAGCAAAAGTAAAACAGGCCCAGTCATTTGATCATTTGGTTATCGCACAAAGTAATGGTATTGCTGTTCATCTAAGTGATATCGGCAAAGTATCTGTTGCAGAAGATAACAATGAACGATTATTGCGTATCAACGGGAAAGACGCTATTGGATTAGCGATTTTGCCCCAATCGACGGCCAATCCCTTGGAGTTGGCCAAACGTGTTAAAAACGAGATTCATCACATCAACCAAACATTGAATAATGGCATGCAAGCCACCATCGTTTTTGATTCAACCAGCTACATAAAAGCATCCATTAAGGAAGTTTTGAAAACGTTTGTCGAGGCAACACTCTTTGTTGCCGTCGTGGTTTTCTTGTTCTTAGGTAACTTACGAGCTGCCATTATTCCCATTATCACCATTCCAATCTGTTTAATAGCTGTGCTAGCGCCAATGAGTTGGATGGGTTACGATCTCAATACCTTAACCATGCTTGCCATGGTGTTAGCTATTGGGCTTGTCGTGGATGATGCCATCGTTGTTCTTGAAAATTGTCACCGCCACATCCACAACGGTCAAAGCAGCTTAAAAGCAGCTTTAATTGGCAGCAAAGAAATCACCTTCGCTGTCATTGCCATGACGTTAACGCTTGCTGCTGTGTATGCTCCGATGGGGTTCGTTGAGGGGTTTACGGGGCGACTATTTCAACAATTTGGTATTACCCTGGCTTTAACCGTATTTATTTCTGGCATCGTTGCCTTAACCTTATCGCCCATGATGTGCGCTTATCTGTTAACGACAAAATCCACGCGACTAAGTAGCAAAGTCAATGATCTCTTCATGCGATTGGGACAAATGTATCAAAAAAGTCTGAAGTGGGTATTCAGTCACCTAAAGCTATTTAGCCTAATTTGTCTATCTTTGATGACCCTAGGCATCCTATGCTTTAATCAAATAGGTGCCGAAATCGCCCCGGAAGAAGATCAATCCTATATCATAGCCCCAGTATCTTCACCAACCAATGCTAGTTTAAGCTACACCGACTATTATGTTCGACAAATTGAGAAAATTTATAACCAAGTGGATGAACAGACCACTTTTCTCACATCAGTTAGGCCCGAATCCGCTTTTACCTTGCTGAAATTAACCCCTTGGGAAAACAGATCCCGTAGTCAACAAGAAATTAGTCAATGGTTGTCAAAAAAGTTTAACCAGTTAACGGGTGTGAGTGTGTTCGCTCGATCTCCCCAGCCTTTAGGCCAAAGCAGCTCCCAACAGAGTTTCAGTTTTGCCTTAACCGGCAATACCTCCTATGAAAGGTTACACAAAATTGCGAAAGGGATAACGCAGACCATGGAAAAAAATCCCATCTTTTCCCATGTACGCAATCAATTAACCATCGATAGTGAGCAACTAGAACTGCAGATTAACCGTAAGCTCGCCAATGATTTACAAGTCAACTTAAGTGATATCGCTGAGTTGTTAAGTACCATGTTAGGTGGTGCTAACCCGGTTGAGTTTAATTTTGCCGGTCAATCTTACCCAGTGATTATGCAACTGGATCAACCAAACCAACATGATATTGGTATTATAAACCAGTTATTTGTGCAAAGTGCGCGAGGCAAAATGATTCCATTATCTAATTTGATAACTGTCAGCACCAATACTGCTCCCAATAATCTTCCCCATTTGAATCGACAGCGAAGTGCCAATATTAGCGCTGAAATCGCGCCAGGGTATGATATGCATGATGCCATTGTTGCCATTGACAACCTATGCAAACAACTCTTACCTGATGATGTCCATTACCAATTCACTGGCAGTTCCCAAGACTTTATTGAATCAAATGGTCAAGCAATTTTTGCCTTTGTTCTTGCCTTATTTTTTATTTATTTGGTGCTTGCCGCCCAATTTGAAAGTCTCATTGATCCTTTGATTATTTTATTATCGGTACCGTTGTGTTTGTGTGGGGCAATATTTGCACTATTTCTCACCGGCACAAGTCTATCAATCTATAGCCAAATCGGCATGATTACATTAATCGGATTAATTGCTAAACACGGCATTATGATAACTGAGTTTGCCAATGCCCATTTGCATGAATCACAAGATGTCTTAGCGGCGATTACTGAAAGCGCGACCATACGGTTACGACCAATATTGATGACTACTTTAGCAATGGCATTAGGCGCCCTTCCTTTGCTTTTTGCTCATGGTGCAGGCGCTGAAAGCAGAGGTCAACTGGGGTTGGTGATATTTACAGGTCTATGCTTTGGCACAATATGTTGCATCTATGTTGTGCCAGTCGCTTACTACTTAATTCGACGCCTTGGACAGCCAGTCACTCATTTTTCCGTCTCTCAACAAGGTTTATCGAATAGTGGTGAACATGCAGTCACTTAATGATTGCTGGCAACTATAGCCGCCAAAATCACTGACCCATTGCGTTTCTAATGGTGAAGGAATGCGCACCCTGACTTGCCACCAAATTGAATAGCGCCCTTCAGAAGTATCATAAAAACAGACCACCCCTTGACCATAACCTGCCCGCAAGATTTTAGCTTGAGCAAAGCGAGTATTGTCATCGCCTTCGGGTCGTTTGGGCGAGTAAGGATTTGGCTGCCACGGTGGAGGTGGTGCACCCCATTGCAATGAGCTAGTCTGAGGATCCGGGCAAATATCCGCGCGTGCTGTCGCGGCTATCATCATTGCAATTAAGCAGAACAGTATTTTGTTATGTCTCATGTGCCCCCCACAAATGCATAAACCGATTTAAAATGAATTGTCCGTCTTTATCCTAAAGCACAGCACTAGTTCTCTTCCTTATTATTAAACCTAAATTGAACAAATTTTGCAACCAAGATGGCCATTAAAATGGTTAAGAACGCCTGCCCTGAACAGGCCGCCATCCACGATAAAGTCTTTGCCATTGGACTATTGGGTACAACGTCCCCATACCCCACCGTGGTTAATGTGACAAAGCTATAATAAATAAAATCATTATCCCAATCATTGATATCCGTTGGTAATCCATTAAATGAATCCGGATTGCCATACATCAGTGCTTGAAATAAGTAGGCCCAGCACAATCCAAGAAACAAATAGGCTGAAAGCGATCCAAATAACGTCGTGACATTTACTTTTTCATCTTTCAGGGTAAAGTTGACGCAGGAAACAAATAGCAATGCAAATAAACACGTGGTAACGATATCGCGAAAGAACTTCAGTGTCATGGTAGGATAAATGGATAGGCCTGGTAATAACGATATTTCAATCAGACCCAAAAAGCCAATGCTTAACCAAATGACTCGCTTTTCATGCGAAATCACCCAAAAACTATACAATAACAAAATAACAAAGACATAATGAGCAACTTGAAGGTTTGCTATGGATAACTGACTAGCGTTCAACAACAAATACCCAACTAATACGAGAAATAGGAACAGAAATCGTAAGCGTTCGATGATATGAGGATGTTTCATGGTATCCATGGTTAAATGGCTGATAATTTATACTATCGAATTTTTAAGCGCCTGACTACTGGGGTACCTCATCCCATTCATTGCTACCAATAACGAAATGAGCGCCGAACATGCACACTTTTGATTCGTCGCCATGAATGAGGTCTCGCCTTAAGAATGCTTTGGCTTTTGTTGGAAAGATGGTTCGTTAATTTCTCTTGCAATCCACTCAAGGTAACGATGTATTGCCCCCCGATTTTCCACTAATACTTGGGTTGCCGCCTTGGCAATTTGTTGACAATCCTCTTCATTGTTGAGAAGTCTCACCACAGATTCAATCACTTCTGAGATAGTATTGGCTAAAATCATCGCTTGCCTATCATGGAGCATTTGAGCAATATGCGTAAAATTATGCATATGAGGTCCTGTCAAAACGGGGATGCCTAACATGGCGGGCTCCAATACATTATGCCCCCCCACGGGGACCAAACTTCCGCCCACAAACGCCACCTTTGCCAATGAGTACCACTGCATGAGCTCACCGACACAATCAATCACAATCACCTCGGCATTGGACTGAATCTTATCAGGTTCACTACGTTTATAGGTCACAAGGCCTAATTCCCGAATTTGCTCAAAGACAGCATGGAATCGCTCGGGATGTCTGGGAACAACTAAAATCAGCACATGCGGTGAAGCTGCCTTGATTGTACTTATATGATTTAGAATTTGTCGTTCTTCATCGTCATGCGTACTAGCTAGGATAAGGACTGGTCTGTCTTTTCCCCATTGCTTTTGCATGGTTTGCATCGGTAGGTTGTCTTTATCAGCTGGCATAGGTTGATCAAATTTAATATTGCCTAAAACCTCTATCACCGGTTTACTAGGATGGTTCGCTAGGCGGCGAAAGCGATGCGCATCTGTATCACTTTGCGCCAAAATGGCATCCACGGATTGTAAAACAGGTGCTATTAACCGTGCAATTTTTCCGTAGCCATGCATGGATCGTTCCGATAATCTCGCATTAATAATAGCAATTTTAACCCCCATTTTCTTTGCTTCGCCTACCAAGTTTGGCCAAATCTCCGTCTCCATCAACACTATAAGTTTCGGTTTTATTTTCTGTAAAAAACGATATTGCAACGTGGGTAAATCATAGGGCAAATATTGGTGTTGAATCCGACCTTGAAACATATCCATTAATTTTTTTGACCCAGTCGGTGTGGTCGTGGTTACCATTAATTGATAACCCTTTTCCAACAAAACGTTGATCAACGGAGAAACAGCTATGACTTCGCCAAGCGATACGGCGTGTATCCAAATATCAACTTGGCGCAAATTAGCCTGTCTCGAAAAACGCTCCCCAATACGATAACGGTAAGCTGGTAATTTGCGACTCTTAACGAAAAGGCGCAGAAAAACAAAAGGCATGGCTAAGCGGAGAAATAGATTGTAAAGATGATGCATAACAAACTGTTTTAGTAAAAAGTGTAGTATAACAGAATCGAAACATTATATGCTAAAATATCCCATGCAACGTCAAAATACTGTGAGATGCAATAAATTGTGAGGCGAGTGTGGATGATTTTTCATTTTTAGGCTTTTGGGTCGGCAAGATACTCGGCGCTATACTAGGGTACCTAGTAGCAGGCCCTGTTGGCATGTTTTTTGGCCTTTTGATTGGCAATTTCTTTGATCGCGGCTTGGCCAAAAATGTCACTAACCCACTGTACCTGTTCCATAAAGAAAAACGACAAGTCATCCAACGAATTTTTTTTCAATCTACTTTTTTAATCATGGGACATATTGCTAAATCAGATGGCCGAGTAACTGAGCGAGAAATTGATTTGGCTCGCCAACTCATGAGTGAAATGAAACTATCGAAAGTTCAAAAAGAGGAGGCTAAGGGGTTATTTCACCAAGGAAAACAACCCAGTTTTAACTTAGGTCACACATTAACATTGCTAAAGACACATTGTCGAAATCGTCCGGAGCTTTTAAGACTATTTATTGACATTCAATATCGGGCAGCCTGTATCGATGGACTCAATCAAGAGAAAATCGATGCCCTTAATCGCGTCCTTCGTTTTCTTGATTTTGCCCCACTGAATAAACAATTCCGCTTTTACCAAGACTTTTTCCAGGATCAGCAACAAAAATATCAGCAAAAACAGCAACAACAACGCCAACATACCTATCAAAAGCAACAAGATAACCAGCAGTATAACCAGCAATACACTCGCCCCCATAACTACGACCCCCTTGCCAGCGCTTATGCGATATTAGAAGTCCCCGCCAGCGCAAGCAAACAAGAGGTAAAAAAGGCTTATCGTCGCTTAATGAGCCAGAACCATCCGGATAAACTGATTGCAAAAGGATTGCCGGAAGAAATGATTAAGATGGCAACCGATAAAACGCAAACGATCAGTAAGGCTTACGATGAAATCTGCGAAGCAAGAGGATGGAGCTAACTAGAGCGTGCCCTAGAATACTCGACCGATCTTAGGACTCGGCACTTTTGTTAGCCAATTATCAACTTCTGCCGAAAGGTGGTTCTCTTGGTAATGATAATCTGGCCCAGCGCCTGGAATAGTCCGCTTAAAATAATAGTTTTTATCAAATAAAAACTGACGCTGAGAATAATCCTTAATCACCAGACGATTATCAAACTGCCCAACGATATCTAAAACTGGAAAACGGATCTGCCATGGGTCATTTACCTTTACGTCTGGGTATTGAAACGCCGAAATCAATACCAAACCACTCACTTGTTTTGCTTGAGGCTGTGAAAAATAGTGCAGTAATTGGTGATAATCGTCGCCATACCAAATAATACCAATTTTTAATTGGGTTTCTTGGCGTAAAATAGCTAAATAGGAGGATAATTGCTCCGTAAATTTATCAGAGGATAGCGAAGAAGGCACCACCGCGACGGACCAGCCCCTCTTCGATAAAATTTCAGCCAAAGTTGTCAATAAATGTTGAGCATGGCTATTTGTCCCTTGGACCAATAATAAACCACCTGCAGAATGACTTGTGCTTGGCCAAAAAGGCAGTTTGGTCTGTTCGTCGATAGTCAGGGTTGTTGGCGAAGCCAACAACCCTGTGCCGTTTAGCAATAGCAAACATCCCAGTAAGAATTGCCGTAACATAGCGTTTTAGGACGTTGAAGAGGTATCAAAAACATCCGACAACTCTGCTAATACTTCTTTAGCCATGATCTGATGCGCTTTAGCAGTGGGATGAACGGGATCAAAAAATAAGTAGTGTTCACAATCGCTAGGAGGGGCGATATTAAATAGCTTCTCCATGCGAATAACCGGCTGCAATCTGACATTGGCCGCAAGATCTTCCTCAAAACACATATCAGTCACATTGGTGATATCATAGTTCTCAGGTGTTTCAAGCGCTTTGTTAAACATTTGATGAACATTATAAAAATACCAATGCACATCGGGATGTTTTTTACGATACGTTTCCATGACTTGGTCAAGCATGGCATTATGTTTTTGGGTGTACCGTGCTAATTTATCATGCTCCTCTTCACCCATGCTTTTTGCAAGCGGCGTTCTACTCAACTCGGGAAGATTCAAAACAAGAAAATGTTTTGCACCGGCATTGATTAGCTTATCTAACGCTTTAGAAGTTCCTTGTTTAACGGTGTCGACGGTTTCATCTTCATCATCGGGTAAAATTAGATAATTATTGGCACCAATCCATATGACATACAAGCTCTCCTCATCGGCAACTTGATTATTATTTTGCAGAAAATCCTTTACTTCATTTGCTAACGTAAACACCCCATCAATATCGTCATTCTCTGCTGTCACACCCGCGCCGCCTAATGCATAATCTTGTAAAAAATTCTCCTCGGTCGATATTGCTTTTGCTATATATTCAATCCAAACTGGGCCATCACTAAAGCGCCCTTGAAAATAAGGCGGAGTTTGGGGGACATAATGCTGAGTTCTCTCAAATGCGTTGCCGTTGTCGGAAAGACTATCGCCAAAGACAACAATATGGTTGAATGGTACAGAAGCTTTCGCTACCAATGAAAAACAGATTAGACCTAAATTGATTAATCGTTTCATAAGCATACCCTCAGAAGTTATAGGATCCAGTTTAAAAATAACACGAGTTTAGCACAGAAAGAAAGACATGATTGTATTTGCACCATTGTGAGCCCATTTATATCGTTTCTTTGGGTTCCATCAGGGCACGTACAATTGCCAAATCTTCTGCGCAATTGATATCTTGCCTGGGTAAAACTTTAGCAGTATCAACGTAAATGGTATGACCATACCAGAGTGCACGTATTTGCTCAAGCTTTTCTTGTTGCTCAAGCCAACATGGAGCATAATTTGCCCAAGTTCGCAAGAATTCTGCTCGATAAGCATACAATCCAATATGACGAAAATACCCATCCACATTGAGTGTAGCACTGGATTGAGAAGGGATCATTTGACGAGAAAAATAGATGGCTTGCTGCTTTTGGTTCCTGATAACTTTGACCACATTTGGATTGGTTAGCTGATCGCTTGACTCAATGGGCCAACACAAGGTTGCAATATCACACTGACTTTGATTTAAATTATTTGCCACTTGTTCAATAAGAATCGGTTCAATTAGAGGTTCATCCCCTTGAACATTCACAATACAAGCATCTGCCGGATAGGAACCTCTCTTAATGATTTCTGCTAATCTGTCCGTTCCGGTCAAATGGTTGGTGGAGGTCATGACAACATTGTCGGCAAACTGGCGCGCAACGTCAAGAACCTTCTCATCATCGGTGGCTATCGTTATCGAAGCAGCACTTGTCATACAAGCTCTCTCATAAACCAATTGTAGAATAGGCTTTTCTTTAATCGTCATCAAAACTTTGCCAGGCAAACGAGACGATGCAAAGCGAGCGGGTATGATAATGTGGAATGGGGTCATAATTGTTCTTTTTCTTCCAGAGGGATAAGACGTGCTTCATGCTCAAGCATGACTGGAATGCCATCCTTGATGGGATAAGCTAACCGATCAAATAAGCAGATCAGCTCGTTGTCTTTTAATTTGAGCTTACCTTTACAAAGGGGGCAAACGAGAATATCTAATAATTTTTTATCCACCAGATGCTCCTTGAGTTACCTGATTGCGAATATACACTGGCAAAGCCTGAATAGCGGTGACAGGCTCAATATGTTTGTTCAATACTAAATCAACCATAGCCTCTAAATTCGGATAAATGGTAAGAACCTGGATAATACGTTGCCGTATTTCCTCCCCTAGTTGGGGCAAGTATGCCTCAACACCAACACCGGCTATCACAAAACGGTTATCAGTCAGGGATATTTGCTGGGCATGGCTTACTTGTTCCTCAGCCAAAACCATTGTCTTGCCGGAGTATATAGCCCAATAAAGCTCATTCATCCTGGCATCAACGGCGGCTAGGATGGGAGCCTTTTCTCCCTTTAATCTTAGGTGATGGGCAATGGATTGCAAACCACTCACCGGGTAGACAGGAAGATCATGAGCAAATGCCATGCCCTGTACAACACTACAAGCAACGCGCAAACCGGTAAAGCTACCTGGCCCGCGACCGAAGATAATAGCATCTAAACTCTCTGGATACCACTGTTGCTCGGATAAGAGCTCATTTACCATGTGGAGGAGTTTTTGGGAATGGGTGCGGACACCGACTTGTTGTCGACTACCCAAACATTGATTTTCTCCCACTGCGACACTGGCGGTATCCGTTGAGCAATCAAGTGCTAACCACTTCATATCCTAGACCTATGTTTTCAATAAATAACAACGTTTGCATGAGACTTCTTGTTCGTTTTACCGGCGGCAAACTAGCGAATATCTGTCGCCCATAATCGCGACCAACTAATCGGGGATCACCGATAACAAAGAGACCGACATCTTGTGAATCACGTATCAATCGGCCAACCCCTTGTTTTAATGCGATGACGGCTTGGGGTAACGAATAGGCATCAAACGCAGACACCCCTTGGGATCGTAAATAGGCAATCCTGCCTTTGTTGATGGGATCTTCGGGGCTTGCAAAAGGCAGCTTGTCGATAATCACACACGATAAAGCCTCCCCTTTCACATCGACGCCTTCCCAAAACGTCGACGTCCCCAACAACACCGCATTCCCTAAATCACGGAAACGAGACAGCAGTATGGTTTTTGATTCTTCACCTTGTATTAAAAGAGGATATTTTAGTGTATTTTGTAGCTTAGCTGCAACCTGCTTTAATGCGCGATGGCTGGTAAATAAGAAAAACGTTCTCCCACCACATGCGTCAATGACAGGTAAAACCTGCTCGATCAGTTTGTCATGGTAATCGCGGTCTTTGACATCGGGCAAATGCCTGGGCAAATATAACAAGGCTTGTTGCCAATAGTCGAAAGGGCTGGGGTAAATCGCCGTTTTTGCTTTAGTTAACCCCAGAGGTTTTAAGAAAAATTCAAACGAATCAGCCATGGTTAACGTTGCAGACGTGAATATGTAGCTTCTTCTGGCATAGCTAACAAGTTGGGAAAATTGTTCAGCAACTGATTGGGGGGTCATGTGCACAACAATCGACTTTCTAAAGGATTCTACCCACAGGATCATGGAATCCGCGTTATCTTGAATTGGTACAAAGAGTGCAACAATTTCTTGCAGGCGTTCATCACATCGAGCTAATCCTTTATTTTCTTCATGCAGATAGGGCTTAATATCTTCTTTCAAATCCATTAATAATTGTTGCAGGGCAAGCCATGTCGATTGAAATGGGGGAGCTCGCCACAATTTTTGCCACTCGCTCCGTGACTCAGCAGGCCCACATAAGTGAAGCAATTGGCTAATATGTTGATTGATGGTAACCACATAATTGTTTAAACAATCCAAGGATTTGACATCAGAGGGCCACTCCTTTTGCAAATCTGAGAGAAAGTCCTCAATTTGCCTTGTTCCAAGACGCTTTCCATTAAATCGTGTTGCAATCTCATGCAACTGATGGGCTTCATCAAAAATAATGACATCCGCTCCGGGTAGCAACTCGGCAAAGCCTTCTTGCTTCAACGCAGAGTCGGCAAAGAATAAATGATGATTAATGACGACAACATCTGCTTCCAGAGCTTTTTTGCGAGCATCAACTAAAAAGCACTCATTAAAAAAGCCACATTTCTGGCCTAAACAATTGTCTGTTGTTGATGTAGCGTAAGGCCAGACAGGTGCATCATCGGCAATTTCAGGTAACTCTGTTCGCAAGCCTGTCTTTAGTCGACCTAACTGCTCACGTATAAATGCCATATCATGGCTTTGTTGCTTTGTTTCAAAATGGCCTTCACTGGCATATAAGTGAGTCCGATATAAGCAAATATAATTGGAACGACCTTTTAAATTAATCGCTTTGACTGAAATACCTAAGGCTTTAATGAGTTGGGGTAAATCTTTATTAAACAGTTGGTCTTGCAAGGTTTTTGTTGCAGTAGAAATAATCGCTTTTTTGCCAGATAAAAGTGCGGGAACGAGGTAGGCAAATGTTTTTCCCGTGCCTGTTCCTGCCTCAGCCGCAAGTTGCCCATTGTCTTCGATACATTGGGCAATGGCTTTTGCGAGTTCTTGCTGTGCTTTCCGTGGATGATAGCCAGCAATTGCCGTTGTTAATCGTCCATTGTTAGAAAATACCCGGCTTGTTTGACTAAGCAAACTACCGGTTAATCCTGTCAGCTCTCCCACTGAGTTTCTAACATATCACGTTTATTTTCGACCCCTTCCCATGATTTCGCGTCGTCAGGGGCATCCTTTTTAGCGGTGATATTGGGCCAATGTGCCGCTAGCTCAGCATTCAGTTGCTTGAATTCAGCTTGCTCTGGGGTTAAATCATCTTCCGAAACAATCGCTTCAACAGGACATTCCGGTTCACATAATGCGCAGTCAATGCACTCATCAGGATGAATCACCAGGAAATTCGGGCCTTCATAAAAACAATCCACTGGACAAACTTCCACGCAGTCAGTGTACTTGCATTTGATGCATTGTTCTGTCACCACAAATGTCATTTTTTACTCCTTAGCTAACTTAACTACTAGGATTGGGTAAAACATAAAAACTGCTGATATTATCCGCAGTCAAAGGGGGAGGAACAACTAACAAGGGTCCATTTCTACTACCTTTGTATAACGATTCACCCGTGGTGGCGTAGCGTGAGCATCCTTGGTTTAGGAGTAATGCCAAACCAACCGACACGAGCATCATTGTGCGTCGCCATTTGGGGAGTATGTTAACTAAATAATGCACATCATACCTCTTAAAGATTCGCTAATTGCTGTATTGCTGCCTCAACAGCCGGATGATATTTTGTTGATAATGGCGTTAAAGGCAGCCGAATTTCATCATTAATTAACCCTTGTTTACTGACCATCCATTTCACAGGAATCGGATTTGCTTCAACAAACATCAATTGATGAAGGAATTGTATATCGCTCTGCAATGCTAGACAAGCATCATATTCCTTATCTTCGGCTAATTCACATAATTTTGCCATGATTTTGGGGGCAACATTGGCTGTCACTGAAATAACCCCTTTCGCGCCATTAGTTAGCCACTCTGCACAAGTTGGGTCATCCCCGCTGTAAACATCGAGGGTGTTATTTGTTTCTTTTAAAATTGCTTTCAATCGACTCATATCCGCTGTGGCATCCTTAATACCAATGATATTAGGATATTGCGTGAGCCTAGCAATGGTTTCGGGCAACAAGTCACAAGCGGTTCTTCCTGGCACATTATACATAATAATAGGCAACGCTGCTTGGCTAGCAATTTGGCTATAATGCTGAAAAAGCCCTTCTTGAGTGGGTTTAATGTAGGCAGGCGTCATAATCAGCGCTGCATGCACACCAAGGCCCATGGCTTCTTTTGTGAAAGCCACCGCATCACGTGTTGCATTTGCACCCGTTCCGGCTATCACCGGAACCCGCTCTCGGGTGTGTTGAACGGCTGTCTTAATGATTAATAATTTCTCTTCGTGATTTAACGTCCCAGACTCACCGGTTGTGCCTGCAACCACTAACGCGTGTGTTCCCATTTCTATATGGTAGTCAATCAGCTCTTTCAATCGGGGCACATCGATTTGACCATTTAACAGCGGGGTTACAAGCGCGACCATGCTTCCTCGAAACATACGATAACTCCCAATTATTTTTTTCCTAGTTTAATGTGCTCACGCAAGGGGTACAAGTCGGACTATAAAAAAAAATTAATTGCTGTGCTGCGCTTGATCAAACGCCTTGATTTTATGTTCATTTAGTTGATATATAGTTTATTTATTCTACAATTAATAATGAAGGAACTGATATGAGGACATAGCATGAAAAAAGCGATTCAAGTTGTTGGTTTAGCTGGTACACTTTCACTCGTTGTGGGTTGTTCAGGCGCAGCAGTAGGATCCGGAGTAGGCGCTGCAGCTGGTGCTGGTCTCGGCTATGCCGTATCGGGTGGTACTGCTCTTGGTACTGTGCTTGGTGCAGGTGCAGGTGCATTAGCAGGTGGAGCCATTGGCTCAACGTATGATAGGCCTTATTATTATCCGCCTTATTACTACTACTAGTAGATTACCTCCATATAAACCCACATTACGCCTATGGCTAATGTGGGCTACAATTTTTTTTCAAAATTTCCATTATCCCTAAGCCTAACGGCAATGGGCGTTGGTTAGAGGTTTTTTAATTCGGATTCATGCCAAAACAAATTCTTTTCACAATTCTAATTTTCAAGCTATACTAAAAGCTCAGTATTTTTGAAATTGACCGGGACGTCATGCTACTAATCATTGGATATATTGTCATTTTAGCTTCGGTATTCGGTGGATTTGCGCTCGCCGGGGGGCATTTGGCAGCCATTTTTCAGCCAGTTGAACTGCTGATTATTTGTGGAGCCGCTGTTGGCGCATTAATTGTGGGGAATACGAATAGTACCCTTAAAGAACTGCTAAAAGCATTGCCATCGGTTACTAAATCAGCAAAGACTAACAAGCGTGCATACATGGATTTGCTTAATTTACTGTATGCGTTGCTAAATAAATCTCGCCAAGAAGGACTCATGTCCCTTGAAACAGATGTGGATGAACCCGCTGAAAGCAAAATTTTTCAACAATTCCCTAGCGTCGCTAAAAACCATCACTTAAGGGACTTCATTTGTGACTATGTTCGCTTAATGATCACCGCCAACATGCAACCCTTCCAGCTTGAAGCCTTAATGGACAATGAAATTGAAACTCACCACAAAGAAGCCTTGATTCCTGCCAATACTGTGACAAAACTAGCTGATGGAATGCCAGCTTTTGGTATTGTTGCCGCTGTCTTAGGCGTGGTACACACCATGGAATCAATCCATCTCCCCCCATCCCAACTGGGCGTTCTGGTAGCGCAGGCACTGGTAGGGACTTTTTTGGGTATTTTGCTAGGGTATGGGTTTATTGGTCCTATTGGTAATTCACTGGAAATCAGGGCCAATGAAATTCACTTAATGATGAACTGTATTAAAGAAACCTTACTCGCCAGTTTGCATAATAACCCACCCATCATTTCCGTTGAGTTTGGACGCAAAGTATTATTCTCCCAAGCTCGTCCTACATTCAATGAATTAAATGATGAAATAAAGAATGCGAAAGCTGCGCCTGCAGCAGCGGATACTCCTGCGTCAGAAAAAAGCAAAGAATCATAATAGGATACTAAACGATGTCCGGTAAACGAGAAGAATTGTCTGACGAAAAAGAATCCAGCCCGATTATCGTTAAGAAAATCAAAAAGCATGAACATGGCCATCATGGTGGCGCTTGGAAAATTGCCTTTGCCGATTTTGTTACCGCAATGATGGCTTTTTTCCTATTAATGTGGCTATTAGCTTCTCTTAACAAAGCCCAAAAAGAAGGGATAGCAGACTATTTCAAACAGCCCATAAAAATTGGCCTGCTTGGTGGTGACAGCATGGGTGACCGGGCATTGCAAGTTGTAGGTGGCGGTAAAAATATTGAAGAGCAGGACGGCTCTGTGTCCGCCTCCGATAAACCCGTGAGTAAACAAAAATCGACCGCTGAAATAAAAGACCCTGGGCAACGAGCTGTTGAGATAAAGGCATTGAATGAATTACGCGACAACATCATGCTTGCTATGAAAAGCGACCCAGCACTTGATGGGCTTAAAAAGCAATTGTTAATGGATGATGTAAAAGACGGATTACGTATCCAACTAATCGATAATAAGGATCAGCCCATGTTTGGCATTGGCAGTGATGAAATGAGCGATGAAATGAAACAAATGTTGCAAAAAATCGCAAAGGTCGTCAATCAAGTCGATAATAAAATTAGCATTCAGGGGCATACCGATGCTCACCCCTACCACAACCCCGAAGATCTGGAACAAACCAACTGGGAGCTGTCTACCCAACGAGCCAATGCCGCCAGAAGAGCGCTAGTCGCCTCCGGCGTATCTGAAGACAAATTCTTGCGCATTACCGGCTATTCTTCCACCATTTTATTCAACCCTGGCGATCCCTTTGACGCCCGTAATCGACGAATCAGCATTATCGTCATGAAAAAAGATTCCGAGATTGAGTTATTAAAAGGACAATAGTCGAAAATATTTGACACCCATGGCAATCTCCAGCCGGGTTATTCCATGAACCACCGTGTCAATAATTATGGTATCAAATTTGACGATAACATACCGGATATTGAACGGATCAAAATAGCCTCCGCCATGTTTCAAGCAGGCAGTCAAATTGAGGGGTCAGCGCGGGGTGTAATTACCGGAATGATAATGGACCCCAAGAAAGAAGAACAAGGCATGGCTCTCAATCAACAATTAAAAGCAGCCGCGGTAGATTTTGTCAATGAGATCAACCAACACGCACCCAACTCAGGCATTGGCTCAGCCAATCACCTAATCTATGCATCCAATGACGTGATCCATAGCACCCCTGCACAACAAGCAGTGGATACGCAGCCGAAACAGCCTCGCCCAAGATAGTTTATTAAATAGACAACAAATCAAACCTTGCCCACGCTTTGGTGATCAACGCTCGGTTGATGAATAATACCCCCATCAGTGACTACTGAGGTGCCAACTTTAAGTCAGAGTAGTTCAGCGCTTGATTTCTCATTCTTTTGTCAACGAGTGTATCGAATTGGCCTTTGTTCAACTCAACCCCAACCGCTTTTTGGCTAAAAAATAGAAGATTTTGACATCGCGTTACTTGCTGCTGAAGGGCCGTTATTTTCTGACACAGTTTCGCTTTCGCCAGTTTATTTTGATTTAACTGGGATGATGGCAAAGGAATATACTTTGCACCACTGAATAATGAGCCTAAACTGACCCCCTCTTTTTCTCGAACGTGAATTTTAATGTCACTTGCTTGATTCACTTGCTGAATCTCTTTTTGTTGTTGGCTATCAAATTTTCGGCTTAATCTATCTTTGGCCAATTTTTCTTGACAATAGTTGTAGGTTAAGGTTTTTGGATCTTTTCCCTTCGATAAGGCATTTTCACGCCGCACGTCTTGCAACCGAGTGTATGTTTTTTTGATTTCAAGATTTAATTGTTCCGATACACCATCTAATTTCTTACTCAGAAACGCTATTTCTACTTGAGCAGCTTTGCGCATGCACCGGCAATATTGCTTTTGCTCTTCCGTTAAAGACTCATCTTCAAGTAATTCACCAATCTTATTGATAGCAAGTTGTAAACGATAGCAATAAAATTGGATAAATTCAGACTCTGGCAGTTGGTTCTCGATCCAAGCATCGATACACGATTGGCCGCATGATCCCATAAATTGATAGTTCAGCTTTTTTTTATCATCATGAAGTTGTTTAGCATGGTAGAGCTTTAATATAGGAGCATTCATCAGATTGACACCATCACTAACCGTTTCAGCCTGGATGATGGTTGGTCTGACAAGTGTCTCTATAAAATCTGATTTAAACAATGATTGAATCGATAGTTCATCAGTCACTTTAATCGGCGTTTGACTATCGTCAATCACTAGGTTCACAAACAAGGTTTTCCAACTGGCTGTATTATGAGCGCCTGCACCCGTGTTATAAAAGCGAAACCGAACCGAGTCGGTAGACACCTTTTCCACATCAAATACAGTTGCATGTGCCCCTTCTTCGCTGTGAAATCCATGGTTAAAAAGCGCTGTTTCTCCCGCTTCCAAATTCACAATCGTATCAAGTGCATCAAAGACTCTATCCGTCAAACAAATACTTTCAATGTCATAGGTTCGGCCTAGTTTTTGCAAAAATTTGTGCTGAGCCTTTTTCATGAGAACAGACTCTTCAACTTGATGGCAATGTTGTAGTTGGTCGATGATATGCCTGAAACGTTTTTCCATCATAGCACTGTGAGGAAGGGTCTCTAAAAATGCTTCTAAATCTTGGCGATAATTATCAAAGGAATCAATGGTTAAGGATCCTTCTAACTCATCGGGTACATTTTTAACCATTAATAGCGTGCGATGCGATAAATAACTTAAAGTTCGTTTAGTATCTTTATCTTGGAGGACCATACTAACAGCCCCCCCCACAAAGTACCAGAGCACCTTGTCATACCAAGCCAGTGGGTTTTGCTCCCTCTGGGCATTTTTCAATTGTTGTTTGGCCTGTTTAATCACCGCCAAATAGCCTGATTCATCCTGGTTGAGAAAACCAATAAAATACAGAAAAGTTTGCCACCATGTCTTTTTTTGGTAAATTGCTTGGTTATGATATTGGCTAAGTTTATCAATGAGATTTTGATAAAATTGCACTTGCGCCGCCAAACTCTCTTCTGGATTTGATTGATATTTTGTCAAAAGCGACTGCGCTTTTGACCCTCGGCCGACTAAATTAGTATCGTTATCATTCAGTAATGTGTTAAGTTGTTGACGAAGATGATAATGATATTTGACTGCCATAACAGCAAGACCTGGCCTTTAAAGATAAGCAAACAATATCATCTTCCTGGATATATAGCAATCAACAAGGCATCATTTAAAACACTATGTTTTAAGATAACGTCATTACTATCGATATTAATATCGAAAAATCGCTGCCAATCCTGTATCAGAAGGCATCATATCACCCGGGACAACCACAACCTCTCCCGAATTTTTGATAACGACCTCGCTTAAATCATCTAATAAATCATTCATAGCCGAGTTGGAAGTCTCCTCAACTCGAATCTTGCCATTTTGGTAAACACCTGGAATTTGGCGATCAGCATCCACTAACATCGTTTTGATCCGACCAATTTCAGCCATTTCAGCCACGTATTCTAAATCAACCGACCCCCTATTTTTGATTTGAGCCAGTTTAAACTCTTCAACAATCCCATCTAGGCGATTGGTATAATAAGGCCGAATCAACTCCCAACATTGTTCTTTTAATGTACCATTTTCTAACGAACCAGGATAAGCGTTTAATCGCTCTTTTAATAGCCAGGGGTTATGGCTAACTTCCCTAAATAGCGATTGATGTTCCGGCAAAGCACCTAAAAGTAATGGGATATTTGAGGGTCTTGAATGATAAGCCAAAATGGCGCGATCCACTTGGGTGAAAAACCGCCGAGTATCATTATCCACACTATCTTTATGTCCTCCGTGTCCATGATACATTGCCGAACCCGCATTGGTACCACCATAAGAAGCCACCGTCAGCCGAGCCTCAGAGACTTCATCCCCCAACGCTTGTTCGATGGTGGCGGGGACATGTCTATCCAGTTCCACTTCATCGAGATGATAACGATTGCCCTGGTATAAACAGACTTTATCTCGAGATACACCCAATACTTGATAACGGTCAGCCGATTGCAACAAACGCAAAAGAGGCTTCAAATAAAATTGTTGGCCCACAACGGCAACAGCAGGTACCGTTTGTTGAATACGATGTAGGCGCACATGGTTTGGTGTGGCTAACATGACTAATCCATCTAACGGAAATTGCCAAAACCTTCGATTATTTAATAGCCTGTAGAAAGGGTTTAAGTAGCGAGTAACCTCATTTTGCGAATAGGTCTGACGTAGTGAATGTTCCAGTTCTTTAATTAAATTTTTAAATTGGATAACATTTTGCTCTTTATCTGGGTTTGAACGGAATGTCGGCATATAAAGGGACATACAAGGGTTTGTTTGAGGGTTTATGATTAAATGCTTGAACTGGTTTGGACTTAATTGCATAGGTTTGCCTCATCATGGTTATTTCCTTCTTTTAAATATAGCATATCAAACCATGTATATGTTTAATATTTGACCTAAAACCATAAAAAACTCGCATTTTAAAATTTCTTGGTTATAATTGTCACATTGTCAAAAAACCTATGAAATCCGACCTTCCATGATTCAAAGAATTCCCGTCGAAAAAATTTCGATCGTAGCTTTAGTGCTACTGATTACTGGCGCCATTGATAGCATTCGCAATTTACCAGCAACTGCCCTATTTGGCTCAACCTTAATTTTCTTTTTTATATTATCCGCGATTATTTTTCTTATCCCTGTTGCATTAGTAGCCGCAGAATTATCATCTGCATGGCCGGAAGATGAGGGCGGGATTTATTCCTGGGTTCGTCATGCTTTTGGAAGTGGGCCGGCTTTTTTTGCTATCTGGTTGCAATGGGTAAATACCGTTGTTTGGTACCCCACCATCATCTCATTTATCGCTGGCACATTGGCTTATTTGATAAACCCAGTGCTTGCGACCAATAAGCTCTATATTATCAGTGTCATCTTAATCGTTTTTTGGTCACTGACCTTTATCGGTATCGCTGGCATCCGTACATCAGCGAATATTGCGGGAATTTGCGCATTTGTAGGAATGATTATTCCCATGGCATTTATCATTCTGCTTGCCATTATTTGGTTAATAAAAGGCAATCCAATTGCCGTTGATTTATCTTGGCATAAATTATTACCTGTCTGGCACGATTCCCAATCCTGGGTCTCCCTAACAGCCATCATGACTGCCTTTTTAGGGATGGAGCTAGCAGCTGTGCATGTGAAAAACATTGACAATCCTCAGCACAATTTCCCCAGAGCGATGATGTATTCTGCCACATTAATCCTATTCACCATGATATTGGGCTCCCTGGCAATAGCCTTTGTGCTGCCCTCAGCCAAAATTTCACTTGTCGATGGTGTCATGCAGGCATTTGATAACTTTTTCCGCGCTTACCACCTTCGTTTTCTTTTACCTATCACCGCTATTCTATTACTCATTGGTAGTGTTGGTGGCATGATCAATTGGGTAATATCACCCGCCAAAGGGTTAATGATGGCGGCTGAACACGGCTTTCTCCCACATTGGATGGCGTACCGAAATAAGCATGGTGTCCCTTCGCGTATTTTGTTGCTCCAAGCCGTTTTGGTGACACTCTTTTGTAGCACTTTCTTACTATTACCCAGCATCAATTCTATTTACTGGCTTTTTACCGATTTAAGCACAGAGATGTATATCGTGATGTATGTTTTTATGTTTTTTGCCGCCATCAAACAAAAAGAACAGTTTGCTCATCGACCACGAGTCTTTCAAATTCCATTTGGGAATATCGGTTATTATGGCATTTGTGTATTGGGCTTAGTTGGATGTACGATTACCTTAATTGTTGGCTTTATTCCACCGAAAGAAGCCGTGCAATTAGGAGATCAACACTGGTTTCAAGTGATATTTAGCTGTGGCATTATTTTAATGTTATTACCAGCCGTGTTAATCTATTGGCATAAGAAACGAGCCATGAAACGAGATTATCGATGAGCGATGATATAGAAAAATTGGAACAAATACGAAAAAAAATCGACAGCATCGACTTGCAATTTTTAGACCTACTCAATCAACGTGCCAAGTTGGCTTGCCAAGTAGCGGCCATTAAAAAAAAGCAAAAAGAGCCTATCTATTACCGGCCTGAACGTGAGGCCCAAGTACTTAGAAACATTGTGTCCCAAAACCAATCTCCCATCGCTGATCGGGAAGTTGCGAGAATTTTCCGAGATATCATGACCGCCTGCCTTTCTTTACAAAAAGAAATGACGATTGGGTACTTAGGCCCCGAAGGCACCTTTACTCACCAAGCAGCAGTCAAACACTTTGGGGAAGGCGCTGTTAGTAAGCCGCTCAATAGCATTGAAGAAGTATTCCAAGAGATTAGTGGCAATCATTTGGATTATGGCGTGGTTCCTATTGAAAATACGACACAAGGGATGGTCACTCAAACGTTAGATCAATTGTTAATCAGTGATGTGCAAATCTGTGGCGAAATCATGCTGCGTGTTCGCCAACATTTTGCCTGCTTACCTGAAACAAAAGAGATTAAAACCATTTTTTCTCATTCTCAATCCCTTGCTCAATGCCGTTCCTGGTTAGCTAAGCATTACCCTAATGCAGAAAAAATAGCGGTTGAAAGCAATGCGTTTGCAGCGATCAAGGCAAAAGAAACACCTCATAGTGCATGCATTTGTGGTCAGCAGGCCATTGACCACTATGGCTTAGAAAATAGACACGCTAATGTCGAAGATTATGCCAACAACAGCACACGATTTATTATCATTGGCCAGCAATGCCCTGCTCCGAGCGGTAAAGATAAAACATCGTTGATTATCTCATCCCCCCACAAGGCCGGCAGTTTAAGTAATTTATTAAAACCGTTTGACGAACATCAAATTAATATGACATTGATTGAGTCTAGGCCTTACCAACACCGAAATTGGACCTATTTATTTTTTATTGATTTTGAAGGTCACCAAGATGAACCCCATATCAAATCAGCCCTTGAATCATTAGCGAGCATGTCCGTCATGATGACCCTTCTAGGTTCCTATCCCCAGGCAACTGGCTAACCTATTTTCGCTCTTAATTAACGTGGTTGTTAATAAATATACTCATAAAAATAGTTTGAATGATACGTAAACGTTTGCGTTACCGTCTCCGTTACCGAAATAAATCTTTCACATAAATCCTCACATTTTGAATGATCACGGGTATATTTTTTTCTTGAAAAATAATTGCTGATACGCAACAATAGCGCCGGCTGTCCAACATTTAAGGAAGAATTATGAAAAATGCTCTTAATCTGCGTGAACGTTTGATTTTAAGTGGCGCCAAAACATTATCAGACGTTGAATTAATCGCCATTCTTATTAGCTCAGGAAACCAAAATCAAAGCTCTATCGCATTAGCACAGACATTATTCGATCATTTTGGTTCTCTGCGAGCACTCCTCAATACCAATTTACATACCTTTTGCCAAATTAAAGGGCTAGGACCTGTCCGTTTTGCTCAACTACAGGCCGCAAAGGAAATTATTCACCGCAATGAGATGACTCAATTACAAAAATTGCCCCAACTAACCAGCAGCGATCAGACGTTTGCCTTATTGAAAAAGTTACTTCGTGATGAGAAAAATGAAGTGTTTATCGCCTTGTTTCTGGACAATCAACATCGTGTCATTGCTTATGAACCATTGTTCAGAGGCTCGATTAATAGCACAACCATCTACCTTCGTCCCATTATTGAACGCATCATTGCCCACAATGCCGCCGCGATCATTCTTGCCCACAACCACCCCTCTGGCGTTTCTGATGCAAGCGCTGAAGATTTTGCGATTACCGATAAAATCAAAAAGGCGATAGGTATTTTGGACACGCGGCTGCTCGATCACATTGTTATCGGTGATAATGAGGCATTTTCAATTTTTAATGAGCAAAAATGGCTTTGTTAATGCATACTACCCCAACATTTTAATGGAAAATGGGATGAATTTTATGCATCTGAGACAATTCATTTTGTTAAATTACTTGAAAAGACTGAATATTTTGCTATAAAAAAGTAATAGGATACTATGTTTAGGACAATCCATGGCCTACAAACTATTTGCCGAACGGTTAAATCAAGAGTTAGATAATATGGATGTACCCACCCACCATAGCGAGCGGACTGCGGTATTAGCGAAACTAATCCATGTTCCCCGATTCAAAGCACAAGCCTATTTGGATGGCATCTATCTGCCAGATGAGCAAATATTATTAGCTTTATGCAATGAATTAGAAGTCGATATGGACTGGCTCTTAGGCAAAAAGTAACTCAATCCCCCGCAACATCGTCTAGATTTCACCCAATCAGGCGATGCTTCGTCAGGACTTACCGAAACGCATCATCATCTTCTTGCCATTCAGGATGAATGTTCGGTGGAAAGGTCAGCTGATGCCAATCTTCAAATAAGCCCAAATGAAAAAGTGCGTCGCCCTCGTTGACGAGTGGAATATTGGTTTTGCCGATAATGACCGCATCACAAGGACACACAATTTGTGCGGTTTCATCACTCATGGGATCGGCCATATCCGCTAAGATTTCATCTTTTTTTACGTAACTACCTAGTGGTCTGGCCGTCACAACCATGCCACTTTGGGGCGCTCGAATCCAAAAGCTTGATTCAGCGCGAGCAATTTTGCTGATTGGGCGAAATTTCTTTGACATAGATGGTGGAAACATATTCAAAAAATTCATTGTTCTTAATATCCCCCGAACACCTAGCTTAATTCCCCATAAATCAAAACGTAATGCTTCACCTACTTCGTAGACAATAATGGGGATATTGCGCTTATCTGCCGCCTCTCTTAGCGAACCCGCACGGATTGGTGAATTGATAATAACCGGCGCGGCAAATGCTTCAGCCATTTCGTTGGCAACCGAGTTCGAATGGGAAACCCGAATCTGTGGGTAATTACTGCGATGGATTGCCCCAGTATGCAAATCGATACCATGGGTACACTTTTCAATAATTTCCGCCATCAGTAGCTGTGCCAATCGCGAGGCAAGCGAGCCTTGATGCTGCCCGGGAAATTGGCGATTTAAATCCCTTCTATCGGGTAAATAGCGCGATTGCAGAAGAAAGCCATAAACATTCACCACCGGAAGCGTTATCAACGTTCCTCGAATTTTTTTTAATTGCGGTTGATGGTGGAGTCGTCTAATAATTTCTACCCCTAAAATCTCATCGCCATGCACAGCACCCGAGACAAACAAAATAGGGCCTTCTTTTTTGCCATGAAAGATATGCACAGGCACTTCAATCGGGGAAGTGCTATACAATAAGGGAAGTTGTAATTTCACGCAGCGGTAATTTCCTGCAGGAATGGCTTGTCCACCAATATAAAATGGGGGCCGTCTGTCCATATCTATCCCTGAAAACGGCGCCTGTTTTTTCCAGGCCCCATTTGCTTTTCAATATAACCTATTATCTTACCAGCTATATCGACATTTGACACCTTTTCGATGCCTTCTAATCCTGGGGAGGAATTAATTTCTAGGACTAACGGGCCATGCTTGGAACGGATAATATCCACACCAGCAAGCTTTAAACCCATCGCTTTTGCAGCAGCAACAGCAATAGCCCGCTCTTGGGGAGTAAGCTTTACCCTACTCGAACTACCCCCTTGATGAATATTGGCTCGAAACTCTCCCTCTTTGGCCTGTCGCATCATGGAAGCGACGACTTTATCACCCACAACAAGGCAACGAATATCACTGCCTTTCGATTCTTCAATAAACTCTTGAACTAGTATATTGGCCGACATGCCTTTAAACGCATTAATAATACTCAAGGCAGATTGATGCGAATCAGCCAAAATCACCCCTTTGCCTTGTGTTCCCTCAATGAGCTTAATGACCAAAGGTGCTCCTCCCACCATGCGAATCAAATCCTCCGTATCATCCGGGGATTGAGCAAACATGGTGAGTGGCATGGGAATATCTTTTCTTGCCAATATTTGTAAGGAGCGAAATTTGTCACGCGACCTGGCAATCGCAATTGACTCGTTTAATGCATAGACTCCCATGGTTTCGAGATGACGTAAAACCGCTGTTCCATAATAGGTTATTGACACCCCAATCCGTGGAATAACCGCATCAAATGTTGGCAAGGGTTCTCCACCACGATAGTAAATTTGTGGATTCGATGCCACGACATTCATATAACAATGCAACGGGTTTATAATTTTAACATGGTGTCCAGCTGCTTCCCCCGCCTGCTTTAGGCGTTGATGAGAATATAACGTCGGGTTTGTAGCAAGAATTGCAATATGCATTAGCCTACCTATTGTCGATTGTTAATTAGGATTTATGAAGAACTTGAACTGTTCAGAAATCATCCCTGGGAACATCTCAAATTATAGACCATCTATGCGTCATCATGTTCATTGTCATACCAATGCCATAACGTATGAACGGGGCCTGATAAAGCATAGGCTGAAAAACCAAGGAAAAGCACAACCGCCGGGTTCGCTGCGATGGCCATAAAAATTATCACCATGATAACCAAATACAGGAAAGGTACTTTTCCTTTGAAATCGAGATCCTTAAAACTATAGTAGCGGATGTTTGAAATCATTAAAATAGCCATTAACGCTGTTATCACTGCGGTTAATATCATCACAAAGCCATTATTTAATTCATTTTGATGGCACATCCAAGCAAAGGATGTCACCACAGCCGCGCTGGTTGGGCTGGATAAACCTTGGAAAAATCGCTTATCTTGGTCCTCAACATGGATATTAAATCGAGCTAAGCGTAGCGCAACCGCTGCAGTGAACATAAAGGAGACTAGCCAACCGATTTTTCCCATCGAATGCAATGTCCAGCTATAGAGTAACAGTGCCGGAGCAACACCAAAAGTGACCATATCCGACAAACTATCGTATTGAGCGCCAAACGCCGTTTGTGTATTGGTTAATCGAGCAATGCGCCCATCTAATCCATCCGCAATCATGCCGATAAATATAGCCACGACAGCTGCTTCATAATGGCCTTTTAACGAGGAAACGATGGAATAGAATGCTGAAAATAAACTCGCCGTAGTAAATAAATTTGGCAACAAATAGATGCCATGATGCGTATCTTTCATACTTAAATAGCGTCTTATACATAGTCATGAAATAATACCCAGATATTACCACAGCCTTGCTATCGACAACAGATGCCTGAGCAAATTCAATTTCAATACTGAATTGGACAATTTAATGCTATAATGTCCATATCAAATATTTTAAGCTCGAATAATGGACAAACCCAAGTCAAAGTCGAAGAAAATTGTCATCGAAGGCGTCACCGATCAGGGCAAGGTATTCCGGCCTAGTGATTGGGCTGAGCGCATGAGTGGCACCATGGCCACCTTCAAACAAAGGCGCTACCATTACTCCCCACTACTGCAACCAGGTGTCAATAAAGAGGGGTACAAATGCGTGTTACTGGATCCAAAATTGAAAGAATCCAGTCCCCAAGTGTATCAATCCATCCTGGCATTTGCGAAAGAAAATAACTTAAGAATTTGCGGGGAAGATGATGTCGAGTCCTAGGGAATAACCCTGAAAGATTTAGTAGAAATGATAACGTAATAAGCGATTGTTCCTAGCCACTATAGTAGTGGTCTTTTGTGCCTTTTACGATTAACTGATAGGTTCTTTCTGAGATGATACCTTCTTCTAATTTCTTTTTCGCATCCACCGTCATTAACTGGCCACGCTCTCGCACTAATCGTCGGGTGGAGGAAGTAACCTCATTGGGATTGCCTTCCAACAAAATATCTCTGGCTTCTTCATCAAACACTAAATATTCCCTTAAAGCAACGCGCTTTCCATCCACAGTGGGGACCAATTTTTGCCAAATACACAGGCGAATGGTTTCGAGAATATCAATCACGCGACCAAGACGTTCTTCGCCACTAAACGAGGTAACCAATCGTCGCATGGTTTCAGCAACACCAGAGGTATGCAGGGTCGTATAAACTGGATGGCCAGTTAAAGCTGCCTCCAAGGCCGCTGAAATCGTATCTGAATCGCGACACTCGCCCACCAAAATCAACCGTGGCTTACGCCTAAGGGCATTGCGAACCCCTTCAGCAAACGAAGGAAGATGCCTCGGGATCTCTGATTGGCTGACGATGGCGGAAGTGGTCTCAATTTCATCGTAAACAAATTCAATCGGTGCTTCATAGGTGAGGACTTTACGGTTAGAATCCTCATTTTCGATTAACTCTCTGACAATAGAAGCGAGCAAGGTCGATTTACCAGAACCCGTTGCCCCCGTGATAAAAACAATACCTTCCTGGGGCGCGATTGCATCAATGATTTTATCAGGTAACTCCATCGTCTCTAACCGAGGCGGTGTGGTTGGAATGGTTCTTAGTGTAATCTGGATAGAATCGTGCCCTTCAACCAAACAAGACGTTGCATTGACCCTGTATCGATAGCGAACCCCTCTCGCTGGGCGAAATTCATAATGCGTATCTATATCCCTTCCCGATAATAATTGCGTGGTGGCATTGGGGCCATAAATTGCATTAATCAGATCCCCTAATTCTGTGTTGGATAGATGGCGATTGGTAATCTGCAATAAACGGCCATATACTTCAGCATAGATTGGCTCACCCGTTTGGATTGTAATATCGGATGCATCCAAACCCTCAGCAAACTCTAGCATTTTATCCATAAACTGAGGCGTGAACCTTGTCGGTTCATCTGGCATCAACTGTATACCCATGATAATTCTCTATTAGCTTACTGGCGGTGCGATAACGGGCTGCCAGGCATGATTCGTTATAATAATTTTAGCTGAGGACGCTGTTTTTTCCATGATTCTAAATTTCTTCAACGCATCTTCATCCTTAGCAACAGCCGCTCGCCACTCTTTCGCGTTGACATTCAAGGCAGGTAAAGCAGTTATTCGCAAGACTCTGTCATCAATATGAATCTCATTCGCATCGCCGGTTACACCTAAATCTGTGTCGGCCACAAAAGGTGGAGAGACCATGTTCATCGCTAATAATTTACGATAGCGAATCATACCAACAAAATCTTCTTGTAAACTAGCAAGGCGTTCTTCGAGAATCGTATTGGCTTGTTCAATGCCATTATTCCAGCCTTGTTCAACAAAATGACGCCAAACTTGTCGTTCATCCTTCGTTTTTGGAAGTAAACTAACGTGAGGATATTCCGGCTTTTTGTAATCCATCCATATATACTGGCGCCAAGTTGGCGGTACACTAATAAAATGGGCTTGTTTTGCCACTTTATAGGTTCTATCCGAGACTCGAATCGTTTGCGCATCGGCAAGGTTCACCGTATTACGACCCGAGAGCAAAACGGGTGGCATGACATTATGTTCTAATATGAGTGCGGTGAAATCAAAAACTTGATCCAGATGCCTGGCGTTTCGCATGAGGGCTTTATTAATATTCTTTGCACGCATGGCCAGACCAGACTGAGCCCCTAAACTTAAGGCTGTTTCCTTTAAGGCCATTTCGCGAATTCGGCTTATCTTTTCCGTTTTATTCATCTGATTATTTTTGGAAGAAGCCATCGATTGCAAACCAGCCAACGTGGTGACATCACCTTGATTGGATTGCAAGCCTGACGTGCAGCCTCCCAGCAACAATAAACTGATAATGCCTAGGTTAAGAATATATTTTAGCATAACGTAGTTCTACTACCTGTGAGTCAGGGTAAACATGAATTGACGCCCTTTTTCCCGCTTGATAATCAATATTACGGAGTAACGTCGCTAAACTTTCATCTTTTGCATATAGGCTAATCAAAATTGGTATTGAAGGCTCGTTGCCTAAAATGCGTAGCCGATAATGCGCCGCGCTCGCTATCCTACTCGCCAATTCTGCAATGGGACCGTCCCAGTCAACTGATGCGCGTGCGGCTAGATTTGATGTATTGGGAATGGTTGCAATATTATCCATTTTCGGGGGTATAACCACTTTTTCAATTTTAGCAACTTCTCTCATTGACTCCGAAACCGATGAAGCAGCCTCCGCCAATTTGATGTTGGCATCATCACTGGGATCATTCATTGGCGGCTTTTTATAAGACACCGATGAACAACCTACCAACAGACAAGATAATATTACAGCAGGTATTCGATGAATCATGCGTATAGTCTAGTAATAAGGATGATATTACGATTGAAACAGGGAGTGAAGAAGATGTCAAGATGATTCTATCTTTTCAGTAAGCGATAGCGTACTTGTCCTGCCTTTTTTTCCTTCATGACTTGCATGAATGGAGCGTCAAATGGCGAATTTGCATTTGTTTCAACATAAACTAACCCTTGTTGAGAAAGTAGGCCTCTCTGGTCAATCAAATCCAGGCTGGGAAGGAGTAATTCACTCGCAAATGGCGGATCCAAAAACACAATGTCGAAGGCGATAGTTGTCTGCTGGAGGTAGTGCAAAACATCTTGGCATACGATATTAACATTCTCTAATGCCAATATGTCTGCTTGCTTTCGCAGCGATTGTGCCGCCTCAGGGGAAGACTCTACCATGATGACGTTTGCAGCCCCCCTAGAAGCGGCCTCAAACCCCAAAGCCCCACTTCCGGCAAATGCATCGAGCACACAAGCATCTCGTATATCATGCATTAGCCAATTAAATAATGTTTCACGAACCCGATCAGCGGTAGGCCGCAATCCAGGTATATCGGGAAAATGGATTTTACGGCCACGCAATTTACCACCAATAATACGGACTGATTGTTTCATCATGCATTGTTAGCTGAGCTTGTTTGCCCCACTTCGACACGTAACATTTGCTCCGGCTTTAATTGCTTCGCCATCGATTGTCGAACTTGTTCAGACGTTACTTCATTAATTTTATCTCGATAGGTTAGAAGATAATCATTGGGCAAAGAGAAAAAATGGATTCGTAGCATCATCGTCGCAATTTTGTCATTGCTTGCAAGCGATAAAGGAAAACTGCCCACAAGATATTGTTTGGCTTCTTTTAATTCCTGATCCGTTGGCCCATGCTTTATAAAATTCTCCGTCACTGATTCTGTCACTTGGATAGCCTGATCAGCTTGGCTCTGTTTGGTGGAAAGGCTAATTAAAAAAGGGCCTATCGCCGGCATCGGAACAAATTGCGACCCCACACCATAGGATAACCCTCGCTTCTCCCGTACCTCAAATGCTAATCGAGAAACAAGCAGTCCCCCTCCCAATATATAATTGCCAACTTTTAATGGAAACATATCTGGACTGTGGTAATCGATCCCCAATTGCCCCATGCGTATAATCGTTTGGCTCGATGGAAACGCTCGCTTCACTAAACGGCCATTTTTATGGGGCGTTGCTTTATTAACCTTATAGGTAGCCTCCGCTTGAGGCAGTGCTTTTGATAACTTAGTGGCAAGTTGTTCTGCTGTTTTCTTATCCAAATCACCAACTAAAACTAGTGTGGCCCCTTTAGCGCCATAGTGTTGATTAAAAAAGCGTTCGATTTGAGGCTGCGTTAATGCAGACACCGTTTCTAAGGTTCCATCCACACTATGGGCATAAGGATGATCCCCATACAGCGATTGGAAAAACACCATATTTGCCACTTCATTTGCATCTTGTTGACTGGCTCTGATTGCAACGAGTTGTTGTTGCTGAACGCGTTTAAATGTTCCTTCTGAAACATGAAAATTGGACAACAAATTTGCCAAATTATCGACGGCGGGTAATAAGGCATCTGATTTGGATAAACTTTTTAAATTTATCCCGGCCATTGTCCGATCGGCAAACGTCGAAAATTGGGCGCCAACATCGGCAAACCGCTCTGCAATTTCAGTCGCATCACTGGATGAACTTTCTTCGCCAATTAATTGATTTGTCACCGATGCCAAACCGAAGAGGGCTTCATCTTGTGCCGATCCCGCCGGAAAACCCATTTTTAAAACAACCATGGGCACTTGAGGGGCTTTATAATAAACAACCTTCATACCATTTTCAGTCAGCCAGCTTTCGGCAGTTAAAGGTAGACTATGGGCGATGTTGGTTATTAGGAAAAAGACCGTGAAGCATGCTATCAATCGTTTCATTGGTTACCCCCTTGGTCCTGGGTAGGAATAAGCTCAGCCCGGGTGAGCCTGTTTGAATTAAAGTAACGTTGCGCAACTTGCTGGATTTGCGCTGGCGTTACCTTTTCTATTTGCTCCTGCCATTGATCGCTGGTTTGCCAACCTAAGCCAACGGTTTCTAACCAGCCGATTTCCATTGCTTGGCCAAAAATCGAATCCTTCTCAAACACTTTACTGGCTAATAACAATGTTTTAATGCGCTTCAGTTCAACGTCTGATACGGGGTTGTTTTTTAAATCGTCTATTTCAGACCAAATCGCTTTATCCAATTTATCCACTGTTTGACCCTGAGCTGGGATTGCAAAAAATATAAACTGGGTATCGTACCGTGCAAAAGGATTGTATGAAACGTCGATGTCTGCTGCAACCTGTAGCTTTCTCTGCATATTTTTTGCTAATCGAGCGCTATTGCCGGCATCTAAAATCCCCTCAATGAGCTCTAAGGCATAAACATCATTCACATGCGTTGTGGTGTTTAATGAAGGAACCGAAAAACCCACCATCAAAAGAGGCACTTTAGCAGGCAGATGAACTTCAACTAACTTTTTTCCTAATTGTGGGGGCTCAGGTTGTTTTTTCGTAAGGCTCATTTGACTTGGCTTAATCTGGCCAAAATATTGTTTGGCTAACGCAAATACTTGTTTGGCTTGCACATCACCGACAACCACTAGCGTTGCATTATTAGGTGCATAATAACGCTCATACCAATCGCGGAGATCGTTTAATTTCATCTCCTGCAAATCACTCATCCAACCAATAATAGGATGGTGATAGGGCGAAGAAAGATTCGCTGCCGCCATGAACCGCTCATAGGTCAATCCTTGGGGATTGTCATCCGTGCGCATCCGTCTTTCTTCTTGAATAACTTTGATTTCCTTAGCAAACTCTTGTTCATCAAATTGCAAATCCCTCATCCGATCCGCTTCAAGCTTTATCATTGTCTCGAGCTTATCTGCTGATATTTGCTCAAAATAGGCAGTATAGTCAGTATTCGTAAATGCATTTTCTTCACCGCCCACACCGGCAACTGTTTTGGAAAATTGTCCCATCGGTACTTTGTTCGTCCCTTTAAACATCATGTGTTCAAGTGCATGGGATAGTCCAGTTTTTCCAGACACCTCATCTGCAGACCCAACGCGGTACCAAACCATCACCACCGCCACAGGGGCTCGATGATCTTCTTTGACAATCACTTTAAGGCCATTAGCCAGTTTCATTTCACTGACGTTTGCTGCCAGCGGAAATGAAATAATTAGTAATAAAAGGAGAAACAATCGCTGCATAGACGACACCTATATTTAACGTAGTGATAGACAAAATATACCCAAGAGGGGCCAAGTTCAAGGGGCAAAGACAACTCATAGGGGAATTATACACCCATTTAGTAACATTTTTTCACTCAAAGATTGGGGTTTTCCCCAAGTCCTGATAGAATTTCATATTTTCACGGTTTTGTATAGCATATGATTAACTGGTTTCGAAAAAATAAATCGGAAGAGATGCCCAAAGAGCAGGATGTCCCTTCAACACAAAAACCCGATGAATCGCCAAAGTCGGGGTTGCTTTCGCGTGTTAAACAAGGTTTAAGCAAAACCCGCAAGCAAGTTGGGCAAGGGGTCGCCAACCTACTGTTGGGCAAAAAAGTGGTCGACGAGGCCTTGCTTGAAGATCTTGAAACGTTATTGCTTAGTGCGGATTTTGGCATTGACACCGCGAATTATGTCATTCGCCAAATTGAAGAGAAATTATCTCGAAAGTCCTTGTCAAATGGTGAAGCGGTCTATGCAGCCTTAAAAGAAGAATTGATCCAACTAATTGGTCCATTGGCCCAACCGCTAGATACTTCAACCCATGATGGACCATTTGTCATTCTGATGGTAGGCGTGAATGGTGCTGGAAAAACAACAACCATCGGCAAACTAGCCAAACAGTTTCTTAATCAAGGTAAGAAAGTCATGTTAGCGGCAGGCGACACATTCCGGGCTGCGGCCGTCGAGCAATTAAAAGCTTGGGGAGAGCGAAACCAAGTCCCCGTGATTGCGCAACATACCGGTGCGGATAGTGCCTCCGTTGTTTATGATGCATATCAAGCAGCTATCAACCGCGAATTTGATATTCTCATTGCCGATACTGCCGGTCGATTGCATACCCAAAGTACATTAATGAACGAGCTAAAAAAAGTCAAAAAAGTGTTACAAAAGCTCAATGAAAAAGCCCCACATGAAGTCATGTTAGTCCTTGACGCAAGCATTGGGCAGAATGCCTTAAGTCAAGCTCAGCAGTTTCGGGACGCCATCGATGTGAGCGGTATTACCATGACAAAATTGGATGGAACGGCGAGAGGTGGAATTTTATTTGCAATTGCGCATCAATTAGAGATACCATTTCGTTATATAGGTATTGGCGAAGGAGTAGATGACTTACGCGTCTTTGATGCGGAGCAGTTCATCGACGCTATTTTTGACCATGATACAATTCAAACAAGTGAGTAAACGCTATCCGGGTGGATTTGAAGCGTTAAAACAAAATAATTTTAATTTAGCCAAAGGGGAAATGGCTTTCCTTACAGGCCATTCCGGTGCTGGGAAAAGCACCATGCTCAAATTGATAGCAGGTTTGGAGCAGCCCAGTTCAGGCCAAATCATTGTCAATAATCGCACAGTTAATCATTTAAAAGGAAATGCCATGGCCCAACACCGGGCAAGTCTTGGCATAACCTTTCAATCCCCCCATTTGCTTAGTGATCAAACCATCTTCAACAACGTAGCCTTGCCTTTAAGAATCCGTGGTATAGCAGAACAACCCATCAAAAAGCGCGTTCAGGCTGCATTAGATTTAGTGGGGCTTTTGAGTAAAAGTAACCAGTATCCTCGTTATTTATCGGGGGGAGAGCAGCAGCGTGTTGGTTTAGCAAGGGCCGTAGTACATAAACCCGATTTATTGCTTGCCGACGAGCCAACCGGAAATTTAGACCCTGCCCTATCGGCAGACATCATGCGCTTATTTGAACAACTAAACCAAGCGGGTGTATCCATCCTCATCGCCACCCACGACCTCACGTTAATCGCTGGCATGCCTTATCGCCTGATCACCTTAAATCAGGGGGAATTATGCTAAAATCATGGACATGCTGGGTCGCTTCACAACGCCAAGCTTGTCAAGCAAGCGCCTACCATTTATCCCGTCATCCGATGGCAAGCATTCTAACCATCATTGCCTTAGCCATTACTCTAAGCTTGCCTACCTTATTTTATGTTATAGCCGATAATTTACAATCGGTCAGTCATCGCTGGCAATCCAATGGTCATTTGATGGCTTATTTAAAGCCTGGACTCTCAGAACCCGAAGCTAATTCAGCGATTGAAGCCATCCGCTCCCTTGATAACATTGGCGAAAGTGAGGTGATACCCGCAGACCAAGGAATGGCCTTGTTGCAAAAGCAACCCGGCATGACTAATTTGATGGATTATCTGCCTAAAAATCCTTTACCCACAGCTATTCGCATTATCCCAAACAAACAACTAGGTAACCCGCTTGCCATCAAGCAACTGAAATCACAAATAATTGCAATCAAACAAGTTGATCTTGTTAAAATGGATCAAGGGTGGATTAACCAGCTCCATCACCTAAGCCAATTAATGACCGGTTGTACGGAGTTGATATTTATCTTGTTAGCTTTGGCCGTTATTTTGATTGTGGTGAATACGTTACGATTGGATATTCAAAATCGTTTTGAGGAGATTCAGGTTTTAAAATTGATTGGTGCAACAGATGCCTATATCCAACGTCCCTTCTTATATATGGGCTTTTATTATGGATTCATCGCTGGCGTTTTAGCCATGATTACAATCAATATTTGCCTGAGCTTTATTGCAACCTTGGTCAGTCAACTGGCTGCTAGCTATCAGATTCAATATTCACTCTATAGCTTAACGACAACGGAATCGTTAATCTTGCTTGCCCTCAGCAGTAGCCTAGGTTGGTTTGGGGCCAAAATTGCTGTTCGTAGCCAACTCAAAGACATCGAGCCATCCCATCTAATGCAAGTTTGAGAGAAAACGCTTACCATTATTAGACTTTATAGGCTGAAGATTTGTACTGGATTGCTTCGCTTTGCTCGCAACGACGGCAACTTTTTCTTGCTTTAGAAAAGTGAAGATACCTCAGGGCCTTGGCCTGACTTACAAGTCAGGCCTAGCTAGCGTTGACAGCGTATGCTACTGTGGCGCTGAAGCTGGCTCTTGATTTTGCCCAGCGTTCTCTGGATCAGGGCAATTGCCTTCCCCAGTTTTGAAAAACGCCAATTTGAAACAACCGCCTACACCCGGCGACACCAATGTTCTTGGGGCACGAATGCGGCATAACCCGTTTTCCAAGGCGTCTGTAATGACTTTTCTCAATGCTTTCTTTTCCTCTTGCGACAGTTTATCTAAGTCATTCTGTTTAAGGTTGAGGTCTTTTAAGCCAGGCAATTGGATCAACGCATGCAATGAAGCTATTTTCTCAGGATGCTGCGACCACTGCCACAACCCATTATGTCTTAGATCGAGGGATTGCAACGCTTGGTTTTGTTGTAAGGTTTGAAGAAGTGTTTTAATATCTAACGGTGTCCATCTGCCCATACCACAATCAGTCAAACTCACTGACTTTGCATTTGCGATAGCTTTAAACAGTAGTTCGGTTCTTTCTAAGATAAGTGCATTTGCTTTTATCCCGTTGAGGTGAACATTTAGCCCTTCTGGCAGTGCTTGAACTAACGTCGTCTCATTTTGATTTTTATCAAGCGCTAAGAAATGGGCAATGGCAAGGTCGGGTTTAAATTGTTGAATGCAGTAAACCAATGACTTGAACGCTGCTGTATCCATACGCTCAATTTTATTCATATCCAGTTTAAGCACAAATGGCATATGCTTTGTTTGACATTCTAATTGCTGTTTAGAAAACGCATTCATCTTCAAAATCGCATCTTTCCCAAGTACAATTGATTCCTTAAGATCATGTAACGGCTCTAATTTCTCACATTCATCCATCAAAATCGCATCAATCGGTTGCTTTGTACCTCGATCCGTTTCACAAGCCGTTTTTAATTCCGCGAATCGATTATCACGAATCAAAGGATTTTTTTCTGACTCGACACCCATTCGATAAAGGATAACTTCTTCCAAGGCAGCACTTTTTTCAACCTCATCAATGTTATGGCGGGAATTCACATAAGTCTCAATTAGTTCATTAATCGTTTTAGGCATTTATCACTCCTTTGAAGTACAAATTCCAGGACAAACCGTTGATTAAATACGCTTCATAATCCTCAGCCCCGTTTCTAGCGTTACTGACTTAAGAAAAAAAATCAATAGTTCGGAAATGAGCAGCTTGAATTATCCATCATCATTCATGCCGGTAAAGCCAGTATAGGTTAGGTTTTGATCAATCAAAAAAATGCTATTTTTTTTGTTTTTTTATTCGGTATTACAGAGCCTTGATCGAATTCCTTCAAATACGTGAGCGTTTGCGTTCACGTATAATTTAGTTGTATTTAATACCAATTCCAGGATCCAAATACCCTTTTAACCTTGACAAAATATTTGATATAATGTAAATAGAGTGTAATTTATTAATCGTCTTAACAAATACTGCAAAATACATTGTATAATAAGTCCAATTAAAGAAACCGTCACCACGTTTTGCGGAGGAAAACATGAGTAAGCAGCTGCAATTAGCTTCAATCAACCTACCAATTGGTAGCTTAGATGCTTATATTCACCATGTGAATCAATTCCCGATGCTAAGCGCTGAAGAAGAATATGGTTATGCCCAGCGTTTCCAATCGGAAGGATGCATTGAAAGTGCACGCCAATTAGTGCTTGCGCACTTGCGCTATGTTGTGCGTGTTGCTCGTGGCTACTTAGGCTATGGCTTACCCCTCAATGATCTGATCCAAGAAGGCAATATCGGCTTGATGAAAGCGGTGAAACGGTTTGATCCAACCATGGGGGTTCGCTTGGTTTCCTTTGCGGTACACTGGATCAAAGCTGAAATTCATGAGTATGTTATTCGCAACTGGCGTATTGTTAAAATTGCTACCACCAAAGCACAACGTAAATTATTCTTTAAACTGCGGCAAATGAAGACCCGTTTAGGTTGGTCTACTCCTGAAGAAATTAAAGCCATCGCGCATGATCTTGGTGTATCCCCCAAAGAAGTCACCCGCATGGAGCGTCGCTTAAATGCTCGTGATGCAGCGTTTGACGAACCCGTTGATGACGATACCAATGCACCATTATTATCACCGGTTCAATATTTACAAGACCCTAATTCTGACCCTGCCCTGCTAATTGAAAAAGAAACGATTGAAGAGCGCAATCATGAAAACTTAGTCTATGCCATGGAAAGTCTTGACGATCGCGCCCAAGATATTCTCAAGCAACGTTGGTTAACTGAGAAGAAACTAACACTGCATGATTTAGCAGCTAAATATGGCGTCTCTGCTGAACGTGTCCGCCAGCTAGAGAAAAATGCCATGATCAAATTACGTAAAAAACTCGAAGAGATGGCGTAAACAGGCTAGCAAATTAACCATTCAACTCAAACATTGACGTACGTCGCTAACCTGTTAAAATTAGCGTAATTATTGTAATATTTGAGTGCATCCAATGAATAATACGATTGATATCGACAAATTCTACGTTAGCCCTTATGACAAAATGTTTCATGGGTTTGATAAAACCCATAAACTATCCGAATCTCAAAAAAGGGAAATTGCCAAGCATCAGCGCATTGCAAAACTGCGTGATAATGCCGATATAGCCGATGGCGATCGCGCCATTTGGGATAAATTTTAACGAGCTGTTTTATACCAATGACTTTTCCAACATCGAGCGCGGATACCGTTTACGCCCAACCTCAACAGGTAATTGCTGACTTTTCATTTGATGAAAAAGTGGCATCCGTTTTTTCAGACATGATCCAACGCTCCATTCCTGGATACCGAACTATTCTCAAGCAGCTCGGCCTATTCACAACCTTGTTCTGCCAGGAAAACTCAAACTATTATGATTTAGGATGTTCATTGGGGGCGGCTACCTTAGCCATGCGCCAAAATATTAATGCCCCAGGCGGTAAGATCATTGCTGTGGACAATTCAGCAGCCATGATCCAACGATGTCAAAACCATGTGTTATCCTTTAATTTCATAACGCCCGTTGAATTCCATTGTTGTGATCTGCAAGATATTACCATTGAACAAGCAGCCATTGTCACGCTCAACTTTACCCTGCAATTTATTAAGCCCGAGGAAAGGCAAGCGATCATAAACCGCATATATCAAGGGTTAAAGCCAGGAGGTTTGCTGTTTATGTCAGAAAAACTGACTCTGGAAGACAAGCACATCAATGCCTTGTTAATTAATGCTCATCATCAATTTAAACGAAATAATGGTTATAGTGATCTGGAAATCAGTCAAAAGCGCACCGCCCTTGAGAATGTCATGATTCCTGACACACCGAGCTGCCATGTGAATCGAATGCAGCAAGCTGGCTTTGCTCATATTAGTCAGTGGTATCAAAATCTTAATTTTGCGTCATTTATTGCTGTCAAATAAAGTCATGCTAGGTTTCAACCAACATCCCGCATTAACCGATTTTTTTATAAAAACAGCGGACTCGTCTTTATCAAACTACCATCCTGCTATACAAGATGGACTTGAAAAGCGATTTGACCAATACCAGCATGGTCATATGGATCAGTGGTTTCATATTATCCAATCACTGCCGAGGTTGCCCGCAGATAACATCGACTTAGCCAATTCCGTTTCTGTCAGTCAATCATCGCCTCTTAGTGAAGAACAGCAGCAACAATTAAAAAGCCAATTAATGCAGCTACACCCTTGGCGAAAAGGCCCCTTTCACCTCCATGGACTAACTGTAGACTGTGAATGGCGTTCCGATTGGAAATGGCAGCGAATTAGACCACACCTAAATTTATCCGGTAAAACAGTCCTAGATATCGGCTGTGGCAATGGTTATCACACCTGGCGTATGCTGGGTGAAAATGCACAATTAGTCGTTGGTATCGACCCCTCGCAACTGTTTTGGCATCAATTTTTAGCGATAAAACACTTTGTCGGGGAAGTTCCGGTTTATTTTTTACCGATTGGCATTGAGCATTTACCGAACCCGATGCCTGTTTTTGATTCGGTGTTTTCAATGGGCGTCTTCTATCATCGTAAATCACCCATCGATCATCTTTACACTATCCGAGACTTATTAAAACCAAACGGGGAAATGATCCTAGAAACCTTAATCGTCCCCGGCGATAAGCAAACGGTATTGGTCCCCAACGATCGCTATGCTTGCATGCCGAATGTGTGGTTTATTCCTTCGGTTGATGCATTAACCAGTTGGATAGAAAAAGCCGGCTTTTCCCATGTCCATTGCATTGATGTCACGCAAACCAGCATAGAAGAACAGCGCGCAACGGAATGGATGACCTACCAGTCCCTCACCGATTTTCTTGACCCAGAAAATCCTCATAAAACCATAGAAGGCTACCCTGCGCCCACTCGAGCTATCATAATTGCCAAAAAGTACTAGGGACGTTCCCTAATTAAAAGCTAACTTAAAGATGGGTCAAAATAAAATGAAGCAATTTATAGGCAATAATCGATAATATCGAGGCGGCGGGTAATGTTAACACCCACGAGGTGAATATATTGCGGATAACGATGAGATTTAATGCACCAATACCTCTGGCTAAGCCAACGCCCAAAACCGCGCCTACCAGCGTTTGTGTTGCAGAAACTGGGATGCCCGTACTCGTTGCAACAACGACGGTGGTTGCAGCGGCCAATGTGGCAGCAAATGCACGGCTAGGTGTTAATGCGGTGATGGAACTGCCGACGGTTTCAATGACTCGTCGACCATACATTAAAAAACCGGTGATAACGCCAATACAGCCTATCAACGTTATCCATGAAGGGTAATTTTCCGCCACAAAATTGCCGGAGTTAACGCTTAAGCTATACACAATACTCAGCGGACCAACTGCTAGAGATACATCGTTAGCACCATGTGCAAATACCATTGCACAAGCAGTTAATCCCATCAATACGGCAAAGTACTTTTCAACTTGCTCAAAGCGCGTATGACGACTCATGTGCTGGGGCTCAGGTAATCGTCGGACAATCGTCATCCCTACCCAAGTTAATAGGACACTTGAAAACAGGGTGACAGCAATATCTTGCCGAATAGATAAATGGATACCAAAATGGTCTAGCCCTTTAAAGACGGTAATATAGGATAAAACGATACCAACGAGGAATAAATAATAGGGTAAATATTTCTTTGCTCGCGCTAACGGGTCGGATTTAACAAAAATGGCTAGCTGAATGGTGATAAATAGCAAATAACCGACAACTCCCGCGATCACAGGCGATGTGACCCAGCCAATGGCAATATGCCCAACTTGATCCCAATGAATTGACGAGGTTCCTAATACTATCGCACCAAATCCAACCATAGAGCCAACAAGGGCATTGGTAATTGAAACAGGAAGTCCGAGAAAGGAGGCTAAGTTCATCCAAACAGTACAGGCTAAAAGGACACTTAACATGCCTTCAATCAAGATAAGTGGCTGATCGACCAGTTCAGAAGTGTTGATAATTCGATCACGCATCGTTTCGGTGACACCACTACCTCCAAAAAATGCGCCAAGAAACTCAAAGATAACTGCAATAATGATTGCTTTTCGCACGGTAATTGCTTTGGAACCCATGGTGGTGCTCATGACATTGGCCAAGTCATTGGCGCCTACGCCCCATGTCATTAGAAAACAAAGAACGACCGCCCCCACTAAATATAAGAATGAAATTTCCATCAGCGTATTACCGGGCAATTAATATTTGTAAACGACCACCGACAGTTTGTGCGCGGTCAGCTAAGTCATCAATCCATTCCAACATTTTATATAAGAAAATAATATCCACCGGCGATAGCGAGTTTTCCATTTCAAATATCTGATGGCGGATAGAAGCAAGTTTGACATCACTTTCTTTTTCAATTTGCTGTAGCTCAGTAATCATATCTTCAACGATAGTTACCTCTCGACCACGAAAACCCGTTTCTAAAAGCTCATCGAGTTCATTTATTGCTTTACAGGCTTGTTTTGATGCATCGATACAGCGCCCTAAAAATGGCATAAAATCTTCTTGAATGGACTCGGGAATGACCATTTTACGAGCCAACGTGAGGCCTGCAATATGCTGGGCTTTGTTGGCTATCTTGTCTTGCGCTGTCAGCAGTTCTAATAAATCGGTTCGAGACACTGGTAGGAATAACCCGGTTGGTAAGTGGAGGCGTAAATCGCGCTTAATGGAATCAGCTTCTTGCTCTAATTGGTTAATTTTTTCTTGAATCTTAGCCGCCGTTTCCCAATCTTTTCTTAATACCGCCTCAAAAAACGGATAGAGTTGCTCAGCGCATTGGTGCACACGTTGCATGTGATGTTCTAATGGCTTGATTGGGGAAGGTCCAAAAACATTGAAGATGCTGCCCATACTAAGCTACCTTAGTGTCCAATTTTGGCATCAGTATACCGGGTAGTTTTTCAAATTACCAGTGCTTAACAAAGAGATTCCGTATCAACACCCAATTTTGACAAAATGCCCGCTAAGGTGTCATGGTCGTAGTATTTTATTTTTAACCAGCCACCTTGCTCATCGTTTGGTTGACATACAACGGGCGTTCCTAAATGCTCCGATAGATGAACTTCTAAGCGTTTAATATCGGCATCTTCAGGGGTATTTGGCGATTGCTCCATCTGTTTATGTTCTTTTATCTGACTTTCCATTTGTCGGACAGACCAATGTCTTTGTTGCGCTAACAGGCCAAATCGGCGTTGCTCTGCTTTACTCAACCCAACCAGGGTTCGTGCATGACCAAAGCTCAATTTTTGACTTGCTACCCAAGCTTGGACGGTCGAATCAAGCGTCAACAAGCGCAACAAATTGGTGATGTGGCTTCTAGACTTGCCGACGATTTTAGCGATATCTTCTTGTTGAAAATTAAATTGACGTTGAAGTTGCTGGTATCCTTCAGCTTCTTCGATGAGGGTTAAGTCCGCTCTTTGAATATTTTCAATTAAGGAGACAGCTGCTGCTTGTTGATCATCGTAACCAACAACGACACAAGGCACATTGGTTAAACCAACCATTTGTGCAGCGCGCCATCTTCGCTCCCCCGCCACTAGACCATACTTATCCTCAGCTTCGGGTCTGACTATTAAAGGCTCAATCAGACCTTGGCTTTCGATGGAGTTGGCAAGTTCTTGTAAACGCTCTAAGTCGAAATGTTTTCGAGGTTGGTTAGGGTTAGGAATAATCGATTGGATTGAAATAATTTTAAAATGCATTGTCAGATTCGGTGCGTTCGATGAATGGGTATATTATACAACGACTGACAAGGTCTGTGGTAGTAATGAAAACGTAGCAGGCAATTGCCCAACCAATTCGCCATCTGCCTCGATAAACAGGGGTTGCTCAAGTTGTCCTTCAATCGACACTGTTTTAGCCTGTACAAACTTGACCTTTTTCTCCAAGAGGTGGCGGCCACTATAGATTTTACGCAACTTCCACAACGCCTGTAATTTGGTGAAATCATGGAAAATGACCACATCGAGAAGCCCATCATTCAAATTTGCCATCGGCGCGACATGCATATTTCCGCCAAAGTATTGACCATTACAAACCGCCATGAGCAACATATCCCCTTCAAATGGGGGGTGCTCATCAAATTGGATGGTAACAGGGGTGCTTTGGTAGGTTAATATCCCTTGAAGGCTATGAATAAAATAGTTAACGCCTCCGCCTAGCTTTTTTAGCCAGCTTGTTGCAGACGAATATTTAATCACTTGGGCAGATAATCCACAGCTTGCGATGTTGATAAAATAGCGGGTTTTATTATTGGCATAGCTGATTTTACCAATATTGCAGGCCACACCTTGATTGTGAGTGAGGTGATTGAGGAATTCCGTGACATGCTGAGATCCAAACTGGCGAGCAAAATCGCCGCCACACCCCGCATTAAAATAAGCAAACTGGGTTCGTTTACTCAGAAATCGATCGTTGTCGATAAATCCATTAACCGCATGACTTAAAGTGCCATCGCCTCCAATGACGATAAAATAGTCGGGCTCATCCGCTAATAATCCCCGGACTAACTTCACTAAGTCATCGGTATAATTCGTCATACGATAGGTTATTTTATCGGATAATGCTTTTAATCCCGGATGTAATACCTGCCATACTTTTTGCCCCCGCCCACCACCGGCAGCCGGGTTAATAATGACAGAAATGGACCTCATAGTTTTGCAGCGAGGGTAGTGGCTTGGTTAATAGCAAATTTTGCATCCAGCCCGAGTGCTTTAAAAGCGCCACCAATCAAATGGACAGACTTACCTTCTTGCAGCAAGGGTTGGTATAAAGCCGTCAAAGGCAGTTGCCCAGCACAAACGACAATGGTATCTGCAGCGATGACTTGAGGCTTATCATCAACGAGAATATGCAAGCCCTGATCGTCAATGCGCTCATAACTAGCGCCCGATATCATTTGGACATGTTTGTGGCGTAACGTTAATCGATGAATCCAACCGGTTGTCTTGCCTAAGTTTTTGCCAATGCTTTCCTTTTTGCGCTGCAAAATGGTTACCGAATAAGGAGAGGCTTGGACTTCGGGTGTCGTCAGTCCGCCACGATGGGATAATTGGGTATCAATGCCCCATTCTTGGAAATAATCGCCTTGCTTTTCCCCTTGGTGGGTTAAATAAGTTGCCACATCCACACCAATGCCGCCCGCCCCAATTAACGCCACTGTTTTGCCAGGTTTTCGTGCCCCTTCCAGCAGCTCAATATAAGTTATCACACTGGGATGATCGATTCCCGGGATGGATGGCTTTCGAGCAGAAATTCCCGTTGCCAACACAATTTCATCAAAAGGCCGCAGATCAGAAATGTCTGCATCATGGTTTAGAATCACTCGGACGTTATGCACACGAAGCTGGTGATCAAAATAGGCAATGGTGTGCGCATAATCTTCTTTCCCAGGAATCACTTTGGCTAAATTGAATTGCCCGCCAAGCTTGTCACTCCGCTCAAAAAGGGTGACTTGGTGGCCTCTTTGGGCAGCAAGTAATGCACATGACATCCCTGCCGGCCCTGCGCCAACCACAGCAACTGTTTTGGGTTGAGTGGCAGGTTCAATCTGCCACTCCGTTTCACGCGCTGCAATTGGATTGACTAAACAACTTGCTTCTTTATGCGAAAAAACCTGATCAAGACAAGCTTGATTACAAGCAATGCAAACATTAATAGAACGCTCATCCCCTTGCTCAGCTTTTTGGACAAATTCGGGATCCGCTAAAAATGGGCGTGCCATTGAAACCATATCAGCATGCCCTTGTGCCAGAACGGATTCAGCGATTGTGGGCGTGTTTATGCGGTTGGACGCAATCACTGGAATAGCAAGATGAGGGCGTATGCGTTGGGTGACGGATGAAAACCCGGCTGGCGGAACCATCGATGCAATAGTTGGTATACGCGCTTCATGCCAACCAATACCGGTGTTAATGATGGAGGCACCTGCTTTCTCAATGGCTTTCGCTAATTCAATGACTTCCTCCCAACTACTACCGTCTTTTATTAAATCCAACATAGAAAGGCGGTAGATAATAATAAATTTCTCCCCCACTTCTTCGCGAATGGCTTTTACTACGGCTACGGGAAATTGCATACGCTTGCTAAAGTCCCCACCCCATTGGTCTTTCCGCTGATTGGTATGAGCGACTATAAATTGGTTAATTAAATAACCTTCACTGCCCATCACTTCTACCCCATCATAACCTGCCTGTTGGGCAAGCTTTGCACACCTGGCAAAATGGTGAATGGTCTTCGCAACGCCTCGTGAACTTAACGACCAAGGCGTAAAGGGGGAGATAGGGGATTTAATGCGGCTTGGTGCCACCACAAAAGGATGATAACCATAGCGTCCAGCGTGTAAAATTTGCAAGACGACTTTACCATCTGACGCATGGATGACATCTGTCATACCCGCATGTTTTTTCATTTCGCTTTGGTTTGATAACTTCGCTGCAAAAGGTGCCAATCGACCGGCTCGATTGGGAGCAAACCCACCCGTAACAATTAGGCCAACGCCCCCTTGTGCTCGCCGTTGGTAAAAAGCAGCTAACCGATTTAAATCGGGCTTATCCTCCTCTAATCCCGTGTGCATCGAGCCCATCAAGACCCTATTCTTCAGGGTTGTATAACCTAAATCCAATGGTTCAAACAGGTGTGGAAAATATTGATTCTTCTGCATAATCCCTCAATCGTATCAAACGCTCACTATTTGATTTTATTATACCCATGCAAGGTTAAAAAGCTAGGGGCTAATGGCATTTCGTGATCCGCGCTATATTTGCATTATCAAACCGGATGAATTCCTATTTTGATCCGTTGAAGGAGAACTATCTGTAAAGGATAAAAGCACTGAACTAATACGAGCCCGTGCCCTTGTCCAGATTTAGAGAATTAAATATAAACTTTGAGCTTGAAGCAGCCCACCGAAAAATGGGGAGCTTTGCCCATTAAAAACCGGGCACGGGCACGGGCATGCTCACGGGTGCGTATTGGTTTTGTGGGTGAAACCAGTACAGAGAGGAGAACCCTGTCAGCTATCGACAGTCAGGGTAAGTTCACGTAATATATTTATTAGTTAAAAAAAGGTAACCGAGCCATGGGGCACTTGCCCAGCACTAAGCTGAATAAGCCGTATCAAAATACGCAACAAACATCCGAAAATACCCAAATTCCGGTAAGCTATTTTCGCTCGCGCTTATATACTGCTCCTTATTCCAGCAACCCATTATTGGCGGCTGCCTCGCCCCTATTTTCACTACTCGATCGATTAGCGTTGAGCTATACGCTTCCCCCCATTGCACAATTAAGGGAAGATTTTAGGTATGAACTTCAAGCATATCAAAGCCGCATCCAAGAAAAAAACCAAGAAAATGCCAACCATTCGATTGCGTATTATCTTTTAACAGCAACAATCGATGAGCTCATTGCCAGGAACTATTACCGTATTTTTCATCAACCCGTCAGCTTCCATGCGTTTAGTCCCATTGGTCGTGGGGAAGAACCACCTAGTAGCCAGTTTTTCCGTGTTGTCGATAAAATTCAACATCAGCCGAGCCAGTATTTGGATATCATTGAAATCGCTTATTTTTGTTTATTAGCCGGTTTTGAAGGAAAGTTTCACGATCAGGTTGATTCTAGGCAACAAATCGATAATTTATGTGAATCCTTGTACCAGCTGATTCGGCAACACCGAGGCCATCAAAAGTCGCTAGGCAAACATTCTCACCAAACAAATGATAAACCCATGATGTCTAACAGGCCTCTGCCAATTGCTGTGGGTCTTAGCGCAGCGGTTTTAGCCTCTACTTTCTATTTTTGTCATACTCATTTAAACCATAAAGTTGAGAACCTGGCCTTTAGTCCTATCGTTAAAGCTCAATGGGTGCCCCATGATGCATCCTAATCAAAAACAACTGCACAATGCGTTAAAACGCTTATTTAAGCAACTATATCATCAATATAAACAAGTTCACTTTGCTTTGTTAATTGGGAAGGATAGGCAGGGAAAGAATACCTTTTTGTCGCAAAGTGATTTTCAATCGTATGACGAATTCTCATGTCAAGAGGCTAAAATTTATTATCAAGCTAATCAGGTAGTCTTATTACTAAGCGAGTCTTGGTTAATGGATAATACCTTACCGCTACAAAAACAAATCCACCTAATCAATCGTTGTCATACACTTGTTCCTATCCAATCCATACTCATCTGCATCAATCTGCAAGAGTTAGTCGGTGAAGATGGGTTTTCAGTCAATGAGCGCTTGCAAACGCACATTCATCTGTCAAACTGGGTGAGCCAAAGCTTAAACAAGTCAATCCCCTGCCACCTTATCATCACCCATGCAGATGGTATCACCGGATTTTGTGATTTTTTTGCCCAAACATTGGTGGGGAATGATAACCTCGACCTTTTCGGGTTATCTTTCGATTTTCACCCCGATAAGACAGAAAAGCAGATTGGGCAAAAGCTATTTCAATTAACCGCCCATATTCAGCACATGGTCATCGACAAACTCCATTTCAGTCGCTCAACGATTAAACGTCAGCTCATTCGTGAGTTTCCCCAGCAATTTAGTGCTTACCATCGCGCCGTGTCCTACTGTATCAAAGCCATGTCGCAAACAAACTTACCCGTTGTGGGTTTATATTTCGTCAGCTCCATACAACAAGGAGCAAGTTTCGACCCGCTAAATAAACGGATAAAACGGGAATACAGCCTAGCCTTGCCCGATCATCATAACCTTGCAACCAATTACAAACCCTATTTTGTGCAAGCGACGCTGACTCATATTTTGAAAAGACACCGCCTAAGCTCTGAAATTCCCTATCAAAGACAAATCAAAATTTTTGGGACCGCTGCAAGTATACTCTTCGTCTTAGCAGCGTTATATGGCATCAAGCAAGGGTTTAAAGCTAATCGTGAATTAGATTATATCAGTGACTTACTGATTACCCATGAAAGCTATCTTAGCCAAACGAATGATTTAAATGCTGCGTTGTTTCATTTAACCCAAGCGAGCAATGAAATTGAGCAACTACCCCACTCTTTATTCTATCCCAAATCATTGCATAAATTAGAACAACAATTATCGCAAAAGACGACCCATGCTTTGCACCAACAGTTTTTACCAATCTCTTTAGACAAGTTAAAACAAGTTATGCAATCATCATCAAGTCCCGTTAGCGACAAATTCACGGCACTAAAAGTCTATTTGATGCTTGGATCTAAACAACACTTTGATGAAGAAACAGTGATTAATTGGTTTAAGCAACGATGGCAACACCTTGATGTTGCTGAACAAAATAAGCAAATGGCACTAATGCGAAATGCCCTTCGACCACCCTACCAGCCAATTTCCATAGACCAGCAAATCGTCAAAGACACTCAAAACTACCTTAATGCGTTACCCGAACCCTACTTCTACTATATGCTGGCTAAAGATTTTTTCCCCAATCAGAAACAACATATCGAAATGCCGGGCTTTAATCTGTCGACGGCAGACTTGCCCATCTATTTTTCTAAAGCTGGGTTTGAAAGTTTAAAACCTAAACTGGTTGGAATTGCGCAGGCTATTAACAAAGATAGTTGGGTATTAGATAAAACCCCTAACCCCGAATTAGCGGGTATGATTGAAAAGTCCTATTGTTACGCATACCGAGATTGGTGGAAACACTTCATTGAGAAATCCCATCCTCGAACGCCAAATTCATTTCAAGACATCGAACAAATAACCAAACAAATTCACCAAAATCAATCGTTTTCACGATTTATGCAGTTCATCCAATTACAAACAAGTCCTGTTGCAAGTGAATACGGTGAATATTTTAATCGCTATGTGCCTTCTGAATTTTCTAATATTAATCTCATTAGTCAATCAGCAGTGGCCCAAGTGGATCAGAGTATTGGTGAGTTAGGTCAATTTACCAACCAAATCAATTTATTGGAAGACCGACAATCCATGGTGTTTAACTTAACCAAAGCACGGTTTAAGCAACCAGACAATGTCGATCCACTAAGCGTTGTCTATACGCACAGCCAACGATTACCTGAACCTTTAAAATCTTGGACCAAACTCTATGCGGACGAAACTTGGTACCATATGTTGAAAGATTCTCAAGAGAAGTTAAACCAGTTGTGGCAGCAAGAAATAGCACTCTATTACCAACAAAAATTAGCGCACCGCTTTCCGATTGATGAGAAAGGGGAGTTTGATATTAATCTTAATGATTTCAATGCATTTTTCGCAAAACAGGGGCGCTTAGCTCAATTTACCGAAAATCATATCAAACCATTTCTACAAACGGATGCTGCTGAATGGCAAGTTAAAGAAGTGAATGGATATCGGATGCCCTTTAAAGATACTGTTATTAAACAGTTTATCCAAGCAAATATCATAAGCACGATGTTTTTTGAAAAAGAGACTGTGACTAATGTCAAATTTGAACTTCAAAAAATTGCCTTAGACCCAACCATTGAGCGATTAGAAATTGTCATGGATGAACGCAAATTCAAAGACACAAACGATGATACTGGTGAAAACAATGATCGCCAATTTACCTGGCCATTCAATCAAACGGCCATTCGAATCAAAACCATCGAAGGGAAGCAGTTTGAACTGGAGGCTCATGGGCCATGGGCTTTATTGCACATGTTACGCAACCTATCAATTACTGCTGACCCAGAACGCCCTCATCAACTATTGGTTGATTTGAATGTCAATGGCTACTCCGGTCGCTATATTTTAACAAGTAATTCCTTAATCAACCCACTAACACCCAGCATATTAGATCAGTTTGAACTTGAAGATTTGTTGTTTAATTAAGTCAGCGAGTGGCCCCAATATCCGGCTATCCTCGACGTTCAACTTGATATTTCCTGAGTGCTTATCTAAGTTGTAAGTATGAAGCGCTATTTATACTATCTCATTTTTCTGTTATCTGTTGGATACATACAGGCAAGCTTTGCAGGCTCAAAATTCCTCAATTCCCAAGAAATTCGACAATTAATTGCAGGCCGTGATATGTCGTTTTATGGGAATTACGGTCCCATTAAATTCCAAGGCGAAGCGAAGTGGTCAAAAAACGGGACCATTCAAGGATATACTCGCTATTTATCGAAAATGAAATATTGGCAAGGCCGCTGGTATGTCAAAAATAACACCTATTGCCGTCAACTGTCTTCTGCAGGGAAAAAGGATTTTCGCTGCCACCGGGTAAAGCAAATTAACGCCAACACGATACAATTTATAAAACCCGATGGAAGCGTTAGTTCAACAACAATTTTAAAATAATCGATTCCCATTTTTTACAAACATTTTTAAATCGTCTAGATTGGGGTAGGGTCTTGGCTTACAAGAAGAATCTATCCGCTGCCCACCCGCAATTTCTTGATGATGCACTATTTTATTTAACGACTCTAGCAATGCATCCATCCCAAGCATTCGGATATCTAATAAAACTTTATCTAAACTACGTTCGCTGATTGTATAATGCCTGGTTGCAATCACATTGCCAGTATCCACCCCTTCCTCGATTTTATGAACGGTAACACCCGTTTCTGCACAACCATCCGCTAATGCCCAAAATATCGAAGCGCGTCCTCGATGCTCGGGTTTAATGCCAGAGTGTAGGTTAATACAGCCAAAACGCGATGCATGCAGCAACTTTTTATTAAATAGTGAATTCACTCCAACTGCTACAATATAATCAGGTTGGTAAGTTTGGATTTTTTTTACCACATCTTCTGCATTAATATCTTCCAACCCATTAAATACTGGAATGCCTTGATTTATAAATATATTGGAAACTTGTTTATCCGCGCTGAATCGTCCTTTTAAGATACGCACAAGGGCTTTGAAGAAGTTAATAGGACCAAATGCCCTTAGCACATCCAGATAGTTAATGCGATTTGCGCCCGTATAACCAACGTGAAAATAATTCAATATAAAAGCACTTTTAATATCAATAGCGCCTACGTCATGGCTAAAAAAATAGCGGAAAGCGTCCGCCATATAAAATGGTTCAGATTCTGTGATGAATACAATTTTTATTCTTTCCATCGACTTTCCTACATTCTAGGGCGTGTCCACATTCCATTAGTTGATAATTTGGGAACATCTCCAACTTAATTCACCCACTTATCTTCCGGACTTTCCCTTGAATTTAAGCATTCCTTACTGGCAATACCTTCGCATTAGGATCTTTCGTATAAACGCTGATAATGTCGTTGATTAACTCATCAATGACCCCTTCCTTAACCTCTTCCTCAATCAAACCGCTCGCTTCCCGCTTACTGATTAATCGATTCTCAACCTCTTTAGCGGCTGATCCACCAGGGAAAAAGTTAGCGAGGACTCGTCTCGTTTCAGCTGGGCCTAAATGCTTATACAATCGATTCCTTAATAAGGCATCTTCAGCCGTTGTGCTAAATGCCCATAGCTCAATTGGCCCCAAAGTTAAGGTCAGTAACTGCATGTTTATGCCTTCTTTGGTGGCATATTGCACTAAAAAGGTTGCTCCTCCTTCTCGGGGACCATGCACCCTCGTTCTAAGTGCCGTTTTCGAGGTAGGCGATAAGCCAAAAATCTGAGTGGTTTTCTCAACTGCTTGGGAGGGGCCTGCATCCATCACATAGATCGCAGTCGCAAACTCAATCATCACCGGATCAAAATCATCAACCGACTGGGAAAGCAACGCAATTTGCACTTTCCATTTACGCCCTTCACGCATATCGATAATTACTTGTTCTCTAACCGCTGATGATTTAGCTGTTCGGTGAAATTCATCATAAACAATCCGTTTCGGATCTTCTCGAATTTCTTGAATACGCTCATCATGATATTCTTTGTATTCTTCTGGAACAACACTACCCATGCTTTCCTCAGTGAGGTAGAAGTGCCTTGCCAAAACATAGCGCGCTAACATATACATAACAGCGGTTTGTCTATCCGCTGCATCACCACCGGATTTAGCCACTTCATCTAAATCTAAAGAAACAACACGGGCATCACCGATATCGAAACTCGTAATCCTCGATAAAATGGGATACTCCCGAACCGCGGAGGAAACCATGCGTGAAAACGCACTAATTAACGATTCACCTGTCGGAGTTGTTACTTTTTCATAAAGGTCTTCAATTGAAGGTGTTCGACAGATTGAAGCAGCATCCGCCAGCAAAGGCATGGCATATCGTTGCGCCAGCATCGCTTCATGCGCGAACCCAGCTAAGAATAAAGCGTCTGTCACTTCCCACCAAGTTGATTTTGAATCTTTGACAAAGCCAATCTCTTCCAATATGCCATCCAACATTTCTTCAACACCCGTGGTATAGGGGGTTGGATTAAATTCATCAGCAAGGCTCTTATATAATTCATCCACCACCATACCTGCCAAATCGGCCATCCCGTCGTATGGCTTGGCAGCGCCCAAAGGGGTGGTTAATAACGTTAAAAAATTTACTAAAAAGGAGCGCTCAAGAGCAGTTGGATACCGACAACCTAACTGTGTATCAAAGGGGTTAATACTATATTCTTTCGCCATGCGTAATCGATGATAAGCAACTAAATGGCGTTTGGATTTCGGCAATGCCTCTTTTAATAACGAAATTAAACCACTACTAGACGGTCCAATATCAATAATGGCAATCCGAGGCAAGCGGCTCAACCCGCCATTTAGGCATAGCGCAAGATTTTGTGCACTTGATAAAACAGATTTACCCGAACCCGGTCTAGCATAAACCAAATCAATCCATGTGGTTTGACGTGTCGAACCCGGTTGAAATGGCCATGGTTTGCCATCCGGTGAGCGAAATAATAATGCGCCTGTCCGCCAAGGCGATGCAGGGCGAGTAATAGGCAACATGCTGATTACATCGGTGAGCGGCGCTACCGATGGAACTGCACTACTGCTAACGGTTGCAGCAAGCATATTCGACACAAAACCTTCAAATGGGTCCCCACACATCTCTGAAACATCGGTAGATCCCCAACCTTGGATAGCTTTTACTAATTCCGAACTTCGTCTTCTTAACAAAGACAGGTCGTTCTCAGGTGCCCAAGTAGAAGCAACCACGCGCAAACGAACAACCGCTTCATCCGTATTTAACTCAAGGTACTTTAATAAATTCACAGAATCACTGATTAATCGATTTTGCGCCGATGAAAAACTTAAAATCGCAGAGAGTAACCCCTTTAATTTGACGGTATTCAATCCTTCGCTTTCGACAAGGAAAGCCATTTTCCAAGGGATGTGTGACGGTAAGATCCGTGAAAATAAATTGATAAACGGCCTGACATCTTTGGGGAACAAATCGATATAGATTGTTGAATAAATTTTATCGCCCACTCTAACCGTGCGCATATCTTTAATCTCAGCATCACGAGGCAACACTTGTTTGGCTAATGAGGGCCATAATAGATCGGACGGATCACCATCAAAACCATTGAGCTCACGTGCGCGACATTTATCTCCCGGAAGTGATGCCTGCCAGTCGTCTGATGTAAAATCAGGATCGGCTGAGATACGGATGCTTTTCACTGCATCATGAACATTTAACAAGGTTGCCGATATATTGAGGCTTTCGAAATCATGCATGATGGCTCGCACAAATGCGTCATGCGTATCACGCAATTCAGGGATCGCTGCATAAATTGTTTGTGTATTTCTAAAAGGCGGTGCTTTCGTTTCACGCAGCATTTTTAATTTTGCTTTGTTGGCTGCTTTAAGCTGTTCTCCGGTTAAGTTAATTGGCCGAGTATAGAGGGTGAAATATACGCTTTCATCGGCGCAATAGCCGGATAAATAATTGACTCGTTCTTTAAATAAATCCGATAAATCCAATTCGAGTTTTTCTGCTGTTGCAAACGCGGGGGCATAAATATCTTCAATTTTTTTTCGAATACTCTGCTTTTCATGACTGAAATAAACTTGAAAAGCATGACCTGTCCGAGACATTGCACCCCGAAAAGCATTATTTAATCCTTCAACTAACCGCTCAAATTCTTCGGGACCAGCCAAAGCCATGATCCCGTGTATTTTGATAATGGAAAGTAAGGTACCATCGTGATTGACTAGAACCGTATTGCTATCGGCTGTTTCCAGGTCAATATAAGACTCGCTGGTTTGCTTTAATGAAGTACTGATCCAGGCAAGGAAAGTATCCATGCCTTCGAAAAAAGAGTCAGCCAATCTTCCCATGCTCACCTCATCCTCGTTGCTTAAGACCGCATCAACTTTAACTCGTTCCGCAAAACAAGTTGTTATCCTTCAACAATCTCCCTCACTGCTGCTGCAGCCCAATGTTCTATTTGCTTTCTAAACTTTGCCCGGGAAGGCAGTAACCTAACCGACTCGAACATCTGGTCTATTGTTTCTTTATCACTCACCCCTGAATCAATGATTAACTGCCCCATGATAGAGGGATCACTGGTCCCTTCGCCAAATTTGTTCTCAACATTTTTAGAGCGAAATTTTAAACTACGATATATCGCCTGAGCACTTTGCTTATAACCGGTATCATTGGTAATAGCACAAAATAACACATGGCATAAACTGTTTAACTCAGTTTGGCTCATCTCAGGAACATAAATTAATGTTCCCCCGCCATAACCACCAACCCCAACTGATTCAATAAAGTAACATTGGGAACAAAAGCAACAAGCGGTGACCATGTTAGACATTTTGTTGTTCGAAAAATCGCCATCTAAATTGACCACATCTTGATATTTTTTGGCCTGAAAACCACAGAATTGACAACTATATTGATCTCTTTCCCAAATTTTTCTTTCATATTCGGCAAATTTTGGATCAGACTTACGCGCAGAATACAACCGCCAAGCATTGGCAGAAGCCATTAAACGTAATACATGTTTGCCTAAAAGTTTCGTCATTCTTAATTCACCAAACATACGGAGGCAAGCTATAAGCTTGCCTCCCCAAAAATGATTCTGGCTGAAAGAAAGCCGATTCCAATAAATCAGTTTCCAACTGTAAATACAATACCAGTTGGTCCACCAATATCACCTTGAGATAATTGACCAAACAAGGTGGTACCTGTTGAAGTTAGAATCGCAGGTAAGAATAGTAAAGCGGCTGCGATAAATACGAGCGCAATAGGCGTACCAATTGGGATCTGAGTCGGGTTATCTTTATGTTGCTTAAATTTCATAATAGCACCAATCGAAAACCCAAGGCCCGCTAAATAAGAACCCGCCGTGATTAGCTGGGTCAACGCAGTAAAGGACTGGGTCACAGTCGATGCAATCCCACCCAATGTTTCGGCGCCAGCAGCTACGGCTTGGCCCGTTACCAATAAACATACTAAACCCGTTGCATAGACAATGAACTGACTTAGTTGATTGAAATTAAATTTACAATTTTTCACAGTTTTTCCTCCGAATCGGCCTAAAATGTCTCTACCCATATAAAGTATTATTGATTATCTCCAACGTTTTCACAATGTTAATCGCTAAAATCCCCCCAAAAACATGCATTAATCCTTTGCCCGTAGTACCAGGCTGCCCACCTTGGCCAGCAGCTCGTGCTATTAATACCCATCCACGAATGAAAGCTATTAAACCTATCACTTGAATGAATAGCGATAATGATGCACCTACCGGGCTATTTGATCCAAATAAAGCATCTAACGTACCGTTAGAACTATTAATTGGTGCATACGGCAATATATCAGTATCGCCAAACGTTGTCATTAGCAACACTTTCATGGCGCGAGGCAGATAGATAAAGACTGCCGAAACCACCAGATAAGTGACCGGCTCTTTTAAACTCGCATTAGATGACATCATCGTTCTGGCTTCGCCATACACTTTCAGGCTATAGATTGCTTTAAATGCAAAAGCAATCCCCATGACGTAGGCTACCCCCGTGATGAGTTGTTGAATCGGCTCAAGCGAGGCTGCGATATTTCGCAATATATCTGCTTGACTGGTAATCCAACAGGCAACTGTACCCGCCGTACAACTAGCCATAATTCACCTAAAAATCTTCTTGCTCAAATTGAATCACTTTCCCTGAGCTTGTTACTACTCGCCCCATTTGAGCGTCAATTATTCGAACGATGCCATAACTGGCAATACGACTTCCCTTACTTACTGTAATTGTAGACCCATTTGATCCAATTAGCCAAGCTCGGCCAGGAATGACAGCTTGGATGGAATATTGTATGGGGGGTGGTAATATTTTTTTTGGCTTTGGCTTACTTTTGGGGGTTAGTTTGGCTTTCAGTAGATTAATGACATTACCTTGACCGTCTAACTTTTCTGCGATGTCAGCTAGTTGCTGGTTGATAGTAGCCAATTTGTCAGATAAGTCAGTCACATTGCCATCTAATCCATTCAATTTTGATTCAATATCACTCACATTTGAGGAAAGATTTTGCTGGCTTAACTCTAATTTTGCCAAGTTTTGACGAACCTGTTTGGACATCGATTCATCGGGTTTTGGTTTTGGGGTTGGCTCCACAATTTTAGGTTGTGGTATGGGTGGTTGAATAGGTGGCTGTTTGGGTATAGAAGAAATCTCTGAAGGAGCTTTCTTACTGGTGCTAAAAATGCCACCAAAATACTTATAAGCTAACATGAGAACAACCACCCCCGCGATAACAATGCCAGCATTTCGCCACACAGGATTTATATTAGCTAAAGAAAACCCGGAGGTACTCATTGAGGATTGCGTTGGTTGAGAATCTGACGGCGCTTCCTCATAGCCTTCAGGCGAGTAACCATCAAGCTCCGGAAATTCATATCCTTCATTGTTGTCTTTTGTATCTGCCATAGTCTCAATCTCTACTATTAGTTAATAATCAAGAAAACGATGCATCTTGGGTAAATAATACGCCGATCGCCGTTCCAGAAAACACCTCAATGGTTGGTTGCCTGTTAAAATTTTGCTGCGCATACTGAGCCCAGGTTTTACCCACCGTGGCCAAACCAATCACCGCATTCTCAAGTGCCGACCGGTTAATACCATTTTGTACAGTGATATTATCTCCCCCGCCAGTACCACCAATCGTTACTGTGGTATCCGCCGACTGGAAGGCATTACCAAACCCCTCTAAGAAGGTGGACGCAAACAACGAACCATAGCGATATAGATAATGATTATCCGTTCGACTCGAGAGAGCGGTTCGTGCTGTATTCGGATCGATCGCATAAGCGGAGATACTTTGCGTCTTTTTATCACCTGGTATCGAGATTGTTTGGAACTGAATCGTCATTTTTCCAGAGTTTTGATTGGTGGTGAAACTTCCAATAAGTTTTGACCCCTTGAAAGGACCCGATACAAGCGTAGCAAGAATTGGCCCAGGCTCATCGGAATTCACTGAGGTATCAATCACTGCAAACATAATTTCACCTGTTTTAACCGATGGATAGGGGCTATTTTCCGAACTATCTTGCCCTGAATTTTTCCCTTGGGTGTTTTTCCCAAGTGATTGACCAACCCCTGAATCTTTGTCATTTTTATCTTGATCCCCAGCGATATAGGCTTGTGTTGCAACTTGTTTCCACTTGTTCAAACTGTCACTTGCTTCACTTTGCATCTGTACTTTTCGTTGATCGATCCGTTGTTGAAATTGCTGTTGATCAAACTGCTTTTGTTGTTGCTTTAACAATTGTTGCAATTGTTGTGATGAACGATCAGCTCTTTGTTGGGCTCTTGAGCCAGTTGCAACTCCTGGCAGTTCAGAATCTTGCAACGTATCCCCTGCCTGGCCAGGCGGCAAGGCGACGCCGATATCCGCCGGTGAAAAACCAGCATTCTCAAGCTGCTGGTTAGTAAACCCTGCGTCTTTTAATTCTTTTGCAGAAAATCCTGCATCCTTTAATTGTTTTGCAGAAAATCCAGCATCTTTCAACTGCTTTGCTGAAAACCCAGCGTCCTTAAGCTGCGCTGCCGTGAAACCAGCATCTTTGAGTTGTTTAGCGGTAAATCCAGCATCCTTCAGCTGTTTCGCAGTAAACCCAGCGTCCTTAAGCTGCGCTGCCGTGAAACCAGCATCCTTCAGCTGCTGTGCGCTAAATCCAGCATCCTTCAATTGTTTCGCAGTAAACCCAGCGTCCTTAAGCTGCGCTGCCGTGAAACCAGCATCTTTGAGCTGCTTCGCAGTAAATCCAGCGTCTTTTAGTTGTTTGGCCGTAAAACCTGCCGCCTTTAATTGAGCTGCGGTATAACCGGCATCTCGTAATTCCTTAGCCGTATAGCCTGCTTCCTTCATTGCTTTTGCCGAACACCCCAGGGTTCGCTTTATCTCAGCTGCAGTAACTCCAGCTTCTCTAGCAGCCTTTAATGAGGCAACACTGCAATCAGAAACTCTACCTTTAGCCAATGCACTGATAGGATTGATACCTGCCGCTCTCAACTGTGCTGGTGTAAACCCAGCATCTAGCAATTGTTGGGGCGTGAACCCCGCGGCTTCGAGTGCTGCGGGACCATAGCCAGCTTCTTTTAGTTGTTCTGCTGTACAACCGTTTAGCTCTCTAATACGTTTTGCAGAGACGCCTTCTTCTAATAGCTGATGCAATTTTTTAGGATCACAACCCGCCGCTTTAATCTGCGCATCAGTGACGGGGGTCGCATCTTTAATTTGCGCGGGTGTAAAACCGGCATTAGCTAAATCAGCATCGGTGAATCCAGCCGCTTTAAGTGCTTTAGCACTGCAACCCGCATATTCGCGGATAAGCTTAGCACTGACACCAGCTAAACGCTCTTGTTCTAAAGCAGTCTTACTACATCCCGCATTTTTAATCATCTCAGGTGTAATACCCGGGGGCAATTCTGATTCTGCTGCTTGGATTTGTGCCGGTGTATACCCAGCATCAGCCAGCTGCTTCGGCGTAAATCCGGCATCGAGCAGATCCCTGGCAGTATAGCCAGCTTTTCTGAGCTCATCGGGTGTGAATCCTGCATTTTTTAGTTGCGCGGCAGTGAACCCTGCATTTTTAAGGTCTTGGGCAGTATAACCTGCCGCTTTTAATTGTGCTGCTGTGCAACCACTAATGCGGACAATTGCTGCGGCAGTCACTCCCGCTTCTCGTAATTTACGAAGGGCATCTGGGGAGCACCCTGCTCTACGAATATCATCTGCCGTAATACCATCTGGGATACCGCTTGCGCGACGTATTTCCTCAGGTGAGTACCCCGCACCACGGAGCTCTCCATCCGTAAACCCACCGTCTTTTAATTGTTGCGCGGTAAATCCTGCATTTCTCAACTCGCATGCATCAAAACCACAACGTTTTAAACGACCCGCCGTGTATCCCTGATCTTTTAATTGTCTTGCGTTGAATCCTGCAGCCCGTAAATCCTTACACGAACATATTTGATCCAGGTCAGATAATTGATAGCCATTTTCCTTCAACTGCACACAACTGCAGCCTTTACGTAAATCGTCCAACCCAGCCCCTTCACTGGTAACCTTGGCAACGGAAGATTTGCTACAATTGGCTTGTTTTAATTCCTGCAACCAGAGGCTTTGTTGGGGGCCTAACTGACTTTCGCGAGCGAGGGCCTGAAATCCTATACCTTGAGAAACATTTTGTAACCCTGTTCCCCCTTCACCCAATTTTTGTAATCGAATAATGGTGGGTATGGCACTCGTACCTTGCTTCTCAGCTTGTTGAGCCTGACTAATGTTCTGAATCTCTTGTAGTTTAGCATATTCAGGTGTTGGATTAAGTTGTCCTGGAATGGACTGTATATTTGGCACAAGGCTGACATCTGCGGTTGCTTGTTTTTCTGCAGAAGGGGTTGATAATAATTTGCTAACCCCAATGATCACACCAATAATCAGCAATGCCCCGGTGAATAGAAGGATTAAGCGAGTTCGGGTATTTGTAAATAATGCTTTCAGGTTGTCTTTTCTTGTTGCCATTTGTTATAACCCTTCAATTTTTAAGTGCATCACTTTACCATGCCATGAAACCAACAAAATGGGAGATTTTTGCATTTCATAAGCGTGGGTCCCATCAGCACTGGTCATGCTGGCTAACCAACCTGGTGATAAAACAGTTAAGTTGGTTCGGACATACATTTTATTCTTATACAACCAAGCTCTAGCATCCCCACCACTGACGACTAAACGTTGACTACCAGGGGGCGGTACGCCATCGAGCACATGCAGTAATAGATCATTCGCATGCGGTGGCAAACCATCGCCAATCGGTAAATCTGTTGCATTCGGTCCATAACCTTGCACTCGCAAATCAATGCGATAATCAACTTCTTTTTGACCAGGAACTAATGTCAGCATGACTGGCGTATTTAAGCCTTTTAGGCGCACAGCTAGGTTGCCATAGTTATAGAGCTTTAAAGCTTGAATCATAAGGGTGTTGCCCTTTTTATCCCACTGAATATTAAACGAATTAGGATCCCCTAAATCATAGGCACTAATTGGCCAAGGCGCGCCTGAGGAATCGAGAAAAACCAAGGAGGAGACAAATCCTTGCGAAAGCCGAATTGCTGGTGGGGTTGAGCCAGGAGACAAATTAACGAACAGGGATGTTGCTACAGGCTTAGGGGGTGTTCCAGCACTGGCCGCCGTTGCAAACTCCTTTTGTTCATATTTTTTCTTAAGCTGATGAATTTGTGCTGAGTTAAGTGGAAACATGTCTCTTTGCAAATCTTCAAATGCTTTTTCATCAATTATCGCCTGTTGGGATTTTGTTTCGATCACCGGTGAACTAGAAGTCGGTTGTGTGTTGGGAGCTGAAGAAGTTGTTGTTGCCGCAGGGCCACTGTCTTTGGATGCTTCTGTACTGCGATCTGTCTCCCCTCCTGTTGGTGCATCATTCCCTTTGGATAATCGTTGTTGCAATAACCTCAGTTGCTGGAGCGCTTGCGTTGAATCATTATTATTTTGAGCACAAACAGGGAAAGCCAAAGCTAGGATGCTAACCATAGCAAAAAGGCGGCATGACTGCTTAGTTTTAATCATCCTCATTAACCAATACCTCCGGTTGCTGATCCAACAATGAACTGAGAAATCCCAATGCCGCGGTAAGATTCGAGTGTGGATATACGAATCACTAGCATGGTTATAATACTAGTTTGCTGTTGAATACTACTTGAACTTTGGTAAGTAATTAATATTGGCAATTGGATTCGCCAAGAATATCGACCATTTAACACCCCTTTTTGTAAAATGACCGGCGTATTTTGGGCGACAGCTGTCACTGTTAAGCGTTTTTGCCTAATCTGTTCGATGTTATTACCTTGTTGTAATGATTCCAAAAATTGCTCCCAACCTTCTTTGGTAAAATACCGCGATGCTTGTTCCAATTGTTGAGGATAATTCACAAAATCCAGGGTAAATGCTGAAATAGCAGCCTGGTTTGCCCACTCAGTAACCGCCCCGTCAGATTGATTCGGTTCTGTCAAAGCGATTAATGGGAAAGTTCGCCCTTCGGTGATTGTCCCGTAATATTTTGGCTCCAATGGGTAGATGACCTTATATGTGAGAACCATTATAAAAATAAAATTTAATGCGGCCGATAAAATGACTAACTTAATCAAAAATGAGTGTTGTAGGCCTTTATGAAAAGAACGCTTAAACGAATCTGTCGATATTGTACTTTCAGCCATTATTTCCACTCATATTAAGATCGTTTACCTACCACCCCACATCGTTTAACAACTAAGGTCCCTTCACCCAATCCTATAATAAATTGACATAAATCCTCTCATTACACAACCAATCCTATTATCAAAATTCAACTACATTTCAATATTTACACAATAAGATTAATTTTGATCCTGGTCATTATTCCCCGTAATTGGAGACACGACAAATTGGGAAATGCCAATACCCCGGGGGGCGTTTAATGTCGAAACTCGGGTAATTAGCATTAAAATCATCACATTTTGAGTTGTATAATTTTCTGAGCTTTGATAAGTCACTGAAACCGGCATTTGCACTCGCCACGAATACACACCATTTACTAAGCCTTTTTGGGTTATGGAAGGCGCCCTCGTTGCAACAGCAGAAACCACAAATTTATTTTCCTTAACAGCTTGTAGATTACCAGACCCCTGTAACGCCAAGAGAAATTGGCGCCAGCCGGTTGGTGTGAAAAACCCAGAAGCCGCTTGCAGTTCTTCCCGATAATTGACAAAGTTGTAAGTATAGGATGCGATAGCTGCCTCATTCGCCCATTGAAGAACGGCTGCGTCTGATTGGTTCGGTTCGCTTAACGGGTATAATGGGGTGATGCGTCCATTGATGCTTGTCGCGAAATATCGGGGAGCGGGAGGATGCGTATATATATAGATTAACAAGGATCCAATGATAAAATTCAATAAAAGCGACAGTATCGCAGCAATCATGATTTTTCTTTGACTGTCACGATAAAAGTCATTGCGTAGGGATACTGCTATTAATGCATCTTCTGTCATGAGTGCCTCATTTAATCTGGTATGGGCTTACTTGCTTCTTGGACCGTTTTAGGCGTTGCAAGTAACGCTTCGGATGAAAAATTAGGTTCATCTCTCGGTGTCAGTTTCTCCGGTGAGACAATCCCATTCGTAGCATAATAAACATGATCGCCTTGATGAAAATATTTAAAATAAATCAAAACACCGAATATTACATTAACAATAAAAGAAACCAACAGAAAGCCACTTAAACGTCGAAACGTAACAATATAGAACTGAATCGATTCTAATTTCCTATACCAAGCTTCTTTGCTCATTACATCTTCACCTTATGCGACTTCTCGTCGGAAAGTAATTTCTATACGAGAATTTAAGGAGCCATCTCCCCCATTTTTAGACCGTCGGATCGGCTTGTCGCTCCCATGCCCCTGGGTAAATACAAAACGACTATCAATCCCTTGGTCGCGCAAATAATTTCCTACCTTCGTCGCCCTAGCTAGCGTTAGTGCCTTTTCACGTTCTGCTGTCAGATAGGGACTTGTGTATGCATCAACATAAACACTCACCTTACGAAATTGCTTTAAATAATCGACCACATCATTTAGAACGGCATATGAACCCCATCTAATACGCGGCGATTGATCCGCAAATAAATAGGCACTTGGGATACTGACTAAGTAATTTTGCCCAATGGAGATAACCTTGATTCCACGCTTATTTAAAGCCCTCTGTAAGTCAATTATTTTTCTATCAGAGGCCCCATAGACTTTCTTAGGCAAATCATTACCTAATGGATTACGCGTTGGTTGTCGTGACGCACAAGCAACTAAACTAATGCATACAACCACTATGGTTAAGTGGCATAACCCTTGCCAGCATTTTGCCATACAAACCTAACTAGATGAGTTTAATAAGTATTTATGAAAGCATACTCATAGAAAAGTTACAAGCATTGAAAAAAATTTGTTTGTAAAGGAATCGAAAAAATAACTAAGTGATCAATATATTGGCCATAATTCTTGTTTTTAACCATGAAAAATAAAGCCGTACCTCCAAGAAAGTTAAACGCTATTCTGTCCTGACTTCCTTCCTTTTATTAACGATAGCATCGACCAGTTCTTTCACTACTTCTGCCACGTCGGAGGCAGAAATGTCGTCTCGAACTTCAGGAGGATACGTTGTAGCCACTTGCAAATCTTTAATGACTTCATTGGCCACGGTGCCTGCATATTTATCTTTGGAACCAGAGCAGACCTCCACTTTGGACAATGTGTCTCGAGTTAACCCGATATCCAAAATAGGTAGCTTAAATCTGTCTGGATTATCAACCAATAATGGCGTATACAAATCATTGTCAGGCAATGGTGTAAACAAGGTCATATACCCTTCATCCACTTCAGAAACAACCTCTTCGACCGGTTCTGGTTCGTTGAAATTATGATAAGCAATGAGGGCATTGACTGCTCTTTCAATATTATCTTCTGCCTTTTCATCGTGAAGTGTTTGAGTAATCAAACTGATTTCCTCATTTTCAACTTGATCACGAATCGAAATATCACCCGAATCCAATATTGCTTGGAAACCTTGCAATTGCTTTTGCAACCGGAAAATATACTCATCCGGTGGTGACTCAACTTTGAGAAATTGATTAAGTTTTAGCTTCTTAACTGGCTTTGGATTAGCAAAAAACATACTAGCGCGGACAATTTTTGATTTAAAAAAGATATGAGCCTCACCTTCAGATTGATCCTTGAGATCAAGTAAATCAATACGCGCACGCTTCTCAAAGGAGGAGCTCTTAGTGTCTAAGTAACTGTTTGAAACGCTGGTTTCCTTTGTTTGGAAGGAGTCTACTTTCGTTACATACGCCTCTCCAGCAGTTTTGGTGAAAAAGTCATAGGTTTCGACAGGATCTTCCAATTTCATACAAATTTTGATGTTAGTGTTAGCGCCGATTGAGGCAGCTTCTTCCTTCGATGATTTTTGGAATGCGGGTAAATCCTGCCCTGCAAAGATAGCAGAGAATCCAAGCGAACGCGCTTGCGCTGGCACCACAGCAAAACCTTGCACTGAATAATAACCATACTCATCTAAAATACACATAAATGGCGTTGGGGCAGAGGTTGGTTTCCGTTCAATAACGTCACGGTAATCCCCTTCAACATCTTCACCAAGGCCTGCAGCCATCATCGCTTTTAATGAAGATACAATCACTTTACCTAAGTTTGCCAATTCATCCGGTGATTTTTCCAGCGCCGGTAACAACACCACTAATATCCGGCGATTTAAAACCACATCTTTGAAATCAACTTCTGCCAAGTTGGTTCGGATAATATGGCCATAGGTATCAGCCAATGAGGAGAAGACCCTTACCAACTGCATGGTAATAAAACCATGTTGTTCAAGCACTTGAGAAACCTGTTTCCCTTTTTTCTCTTTGTTATAACCTGGCAAGTTAAATACATAGTTACGCAAAGGGTCTGTCACCAAAGAAGGGACGTTTTCCATACTCACGCTTTCTTGGTCATCTCGTGGAAATACTTTATCAATGACGATCGCTTCTAACCGTTCTAAACTAAAATAATTACGTATTGTATTTGCATCAAGCAAAAGTGCACCCAAATCTCGCATATATACCAATAATTTCATCAAGGCTTCAACGAAGCTGATTGCACGGCCTTTCCACATATCCCCATCGGAAGATTGGCCGGAGCTTCCCATCAAGCTCACTACCAGCTGTGTCAGCATACTTGAAGAACCTTGGCAAAAAGGATTCATCGTATTGGATAATCGCTTCTCTTGAGGGCCCACAATATCCCTAGCGCCTGTCATGAAGTTAATTAATAATAAATCATCTTCCCGTCCCATACTCCGAACCATTGAGAAGACTTTTGCATATAGCGAGTTATCCCCTTTACCATCGACATAGATAAAACCACTTGCTTGCGTCAGTGCATTAAATGCAATAGAAACCAAGGCCTCCGTTTTACCAGAACCTGTTGAACCAAAAATCAAAACGTGCGTCCGCATATCGTCGTTTGTGAACCACAATTCTTCTTTTGTCTTTCGATCATTGCCAAAGAAGGTAATTCCCCTTGATTCATTAGGCGTTTTAATCCCTGGCTTTAAGTCATTATAATCTTTGGTATGGGCACTCATTGGTAATCTGAAAGGCAATGTTTGTTTGCGAGTATAAGCAAACAAAAAGCAAGCAATGCCTACTAAAAGTATGGTGCTGGCAATTTCTGGTAGGTAATACGCAACTGCAGCCAAGGTGAACAGCATGATGGATACATTGGTTGGATCACCAAAGAAATCAGCAATCCGCTGAGACATCGTTCGAGTATCCCTGAGCAATAAGGATGGATCAATTTCACTTTTAGACTCAATTCCTCTCATTAGGGCTCCAGCTTACTTAACTCTTTAGGATGCAGTTTAATTTCTTTCACCGCCATTTCAAGGGCCTTCGTTGCTTCATCAACCATCGGCATTAAAGAACGACGTCCTAATACCTTTTCAGCTTTCCAGTGTGCAAAGGGTCCGCCCACCTCGACAAAGGGTGTTTGCCGACCGACGCTGCTCAGCATATACCACAATCGACGATCCACCACTTTTAACCATAAAAATTCACACACAGGGACAACACCATCCGCTCTCGCAGCTTCCAACAAAGAGGCCATAGCGGATAATACATAGGCGTGCTTTGCTAACACTTCCTGCACAAGCTCGGTTTTTTCATATTTACTGAGGATGGGTTTTGCGACGGAATAATCTGGTTTACCCTGCACATAGGTTTTATCAATGGTTGATAAAATCATCGACGCCGATTTTTTGTCACGATTAATCCGTGCCATAAACACGGCAGCCAAAGCAACGATATGTCCTGGCAATCTATCAAACCCTGTAAAATACGGGCCGACTTGTAAAGTAAATACCCTTTTTGCATCGCCCTTGCGGATACCAGCCGTCATTTCCAATCCGGGTAATGGATTGTCTTGTAATTTGTCTTCTTTGCGCAGTAGGTCATATTTTCTGGCAAATTCGATTGGGGTTAACGCCATTGCCCAAGGCCCTTCAGCAATATCGGCACTCACCAAATCTTCATTAACCACCGGCATGATAGCACTCCAGTTGTGTTGCTCTTGGCTACGAAGTGTATTCATGTTATGAATTTTACGGAATTTCAACACAATATTGGACCGATATAAAACAGCTGCCAAAGCGATTAATACAAGTAAAACGGGGTAGCGTATATAAATACCAACATCTCGCGTATATTCAGTAAATTCCTTCCAGGAGACTGTTGCGGGATCGGTCGTTTTCATGAAAATAATTTCCTCACGCAGCACATTTGGGTCGTAAACTAAGGAAACTAATTCAGCTTGTAAGACATTGAAAGAAAAAATAAAGCTAACAATATAAGGGTGGCCAAATTTCCAAATGAAATATAGTGTGAAAAATAGCAGTATGGTAATCCATACTGGTGCCATGGAGTTATCACCACCACCACCACCTTGGGCTTGCTGTTGTTGTGCCATAATAAAACAGAACTATTTTTGCGTATACTTCTAGTATATACCCAAATAAATAAAATAGCCCATAGGCCTAGTGATAAAATGAAAAAAAAGATAATTATTCTGATTGAGGCTCATCGTTAGACGCAGAGTTTGCATTTTTAACTAAGCGCCCCTCTCGATATTGATAGGTCCCAGAAAGGTGAACAAACCGAGTAATATCATCCAAGGTGATAGCCCTGTCTTTCACCGTTAATAAAGGATGGTTTAGTTTGTCATGTGGTATCTTATCTTTAGGTAGTATTTTGATATCATCTTTATCAATGTAGGCACACACATAAGCTTCATTCACTGGCATGCTTTTACTTTTTATTCGGCTACGTACCCTTTCTTCGTCTTCATAGATAGGTCTCGAGATGAGTTGTCTTGGTAGATTAGCAATGACCTTTTCCCATGAAGATAATTGATTTCCACTTGAGCTATAAAGCGAAATGTAAATCTCTTGCTGCCCACTCCTTAAAGCAACTCGGTTTGCTAGATTAGAGGATGTTTCAGCAGCGTCACTTGATTTTTCGCCCACTTCGACCAAAAAATTATCCCGAATTTTTTCTAATTGCTTACCCATAGCGCGCAAAAAATTCGTTTCTTGCCAGGGTCCTTCATTAAGGGCTTTATCAAACGCATTGCGTATAGACTGAATTTGATCGCGGGTTAGCTTATCTTCTTTCATAAAACTAAATTTCAGATATAACTGCTTGATGTTAACGTAAGTATAACAAAGAAAATCAACCTTGTGACACACTTTAATCAATATTCGGCGCTCACTAAACGCCAACGATAATAACTAAAAAGAAGGTTTTGGCGCTGTACGATTTAAAACGGCATCACATGTCATTTTAAATTCATCCATGGTTTCCACTGCAGCCATATTTTCTTTCGATTGGTTTATTCCACAAACATCTTCAAGTTTCCCAGAGAATTGGTCAATTTGCTCTTCCCAGCCGACTGTATGTCGAGGATCCCCAAAAAGCGAATGTGATCGTGATCGATTCATAGTACAACTCCGAAAAATATTTATCTGCATCCATAATAAAGTTTTAGCACGAATCTAGTGACATGCAAAGCATAAAATTACACTTTTTTAACAATATTCTTCACAAATATACCCGTGATCATTCAAAATGCGAGGATTTATGCGCCTTTATTTTTTGCAGGGCGAAAAAGAAAAAGCAGAAAACTCGCATTTCGAATGATCACGAGTATAGATGCTTTACAATGAGTCATACATTAATTCGTCTAGTGGCGTATAGTCCTTGCTCGGTCCCCCATTCACAAGCTCAAATAGCACGTCTGTCATGCATAAAATACGTAATGAATTTGGGGTAACCTCATCGAAAATCACTCGGCTGCCTAACAGCGCACCTTCCGCATCTTCAAAGCGAATTCCCAATCCATATCCCAAACACAGCGAACATAATTGTTCAGCACGTTTGGCAATAGCCGGTAACAAGCCAGTTTCAGCAAATACTTCTTCTGCACTGATAAAGCGATCGTTTAAATAAAATTTGGCCTGCATACGGCCAGAGATATGTGCCATTGAACTAGGTATATCAAGCTTCATATGCGCCACCAAGGGTTAGCAGAGCGGGTTCTACCAGCAATTAGACTTCTTATCGATCGCAAAAAAACAGGTACGGTGAAACCATAATGCTCAATAAACCCGAAAAATAGAGCTGAAACAATGACTAATACCCCTGTCCAAATACGGATATGCATTAAAAAAATAAAAATGGGAAATGCTGCCCGAGCATCCACCATAAAAAAACGTGCCGATCGCGCTGAATCGCGCCAGTGAGAGGTTTCAGAAAAAGTGGCCATCGCATCCTCTTGATCATACTTATATATTTATTATAACGATGAAAAAAAGAATATGCGAGCTTAAAACGCGGGATTTATCCCTAATGAAGCAAGTTATTTAGAAGACCTGTGTCAATCCGGTAAATCAGGAGATGGGGTGTTTGTGTTCGCTAATATTTCAGATAGGGCATGAGACATGTTAAGTTCGTGCTTTTTAACCTGTTTGGGTTGATGGGATAAATTTAACTCAGGATTAGGCGTCAACTCATCCAAGTTATCGATAGGTTGCGCAGAGAACTCTTCGCCATTTTTGCAGGCATTACTTTCAACAAGTTTTTTGAGTATGTGGTCGGTTCCAGCCATTTTTACACCCCCGCTCAAATCCCGATACTAACAACAGGCATCTGATTTTTGCTACGCTCATAGTTTAAAATACCGACATTTTTTGCCGAATACAAGCTTATTTTAGCATGCGAACATTAACAAAAGCTTAACGAACACAGACTGAATGAGTGTTTTCTTTGTACCCGACAATTTCATAATAGCTCCGTCGTTGCGAGCCTTTATACAGGTCCTGAAAAACGTTCCGAACTAACTTCGTCGTCACTGCGAGCAACGCGAAGCAGCCCAGAAGATCGTTGAGCTCAAATAATATACAAATTGTGAAGTTAGTTAAGCGCTTTACGAAGCAATTGTAAGTTCTATCTGTGAACAAAAATCTGTTCTGGATTGCTTCACTACGTTCGCAACGACGGCTAATTTTTAAAATTGTCCGGTACAAAGGAGTGTTTTTCAATCACGCCTTGGCCAGTTCAGGTTGATGCGCAACTTTTTGGTCATGTTGTTGTTTCAAGGTAATATAATCAATCTTTCCAGAGGCTAAAACCGGGATAGAGGCCTCTGCGATAATCACCGCAGGAATTAATAATTCTGTTTGACCTTTCTTTTGAATAAACTGCACGTACTCGTTGCGAGAGGCCTCAGCACACTCCGTATAGAGAATGATTTGCTCTCCCTTTTTAGGACAAGGAACCGCAATTGAAGCATGAAGGTTTTCAGGCCAAATAGCTGAGGCAATTAATTCAACCGTGGTCAAAGAAACCATTTCACCACCCAGTTTTGCAAAACGCTTCGCTCGGCCAATGATTGTGATAAATCCTTCATTATCCACTTCAACGATATCACCCGTATCGTGCCAGCCACTGACCAACGCCTCTATTTGGCCAGGGTTGTCAGCTCTCATATAGCCACGCATGATATTTGGACCGCGAATGAATAATCGCCCTCCCTTTTTAATGCCATCAACGGGTTCTATGCGAATATCAAGCATTGGTAACGGTTGACCAACACTACCTGTGCAATGAGCCATCGGACAATTTAGAGAAATCACGGGGGAGGCTTCTGTGGCACCATACCCTTCGAAAATCCGTGCACCAAACTGACCGGCCCAATGCCTAACTGTTTCTGGTTTGACTTTCTCAGCCCCCGCAAATATATAGCGAATTGACGCAAATTCATGATTAGCGGCGGCTCGCGCGTAACCGGATAAAAACGTATCGGTAGCAAACATAATGGTTCCGCCCATCTCATAAACTAAACCAGGAATAATTTTGTAATGCAAAGGAGAAGGATAGAAAAAGGCATTATTTCCCGTCACCATTGGCAAAATGCTACCTGCTGTTAAGCCAAAACAATGAAATATGGGTAATGAGTTGAAAAAAACGTCTCGATGACTAAAGTCAACACGCGATAGCATCTGAAAACAATTCGATAATAAATTACTGTGGCTAAGCACAACCCCTTTTGGCACCCCTTCCGATCCGGAAGTAAAAAGTATCACGGCGGTATCTGTTGCTTCAACCTTACGGCCGATCATTTGATAAGCAATTCGGGGAAAGGAAGCTTTGGCCAGACCCGATAATTTTTCGGCCAAGCCAACGTGAGGCTTAAAATCTTCCAGATAATAAATATCAATCCCATTATCTTTCAACTCATCAATCAGGCCATTTAACTTTGCTGTTTCAACAAATTGGCGGGAAGTATAAATCGTTTTAATATTAGCCGTGCGACAGGCTGAATAAACATTATAGAAGCCACTTGAAAAATTGATCATGGCCGGAATGCGTCTGTATGCTTGTAAGGCAAAAAAAGTTATCATGCCAGCACAAGTTGTCGGCATCATGACACCAACCCGTTCAAACACTTGGGTTTGTTTTTTCATTTGCCGGCCTAGAATAAAGCATCGCGTTAGCATCTGCCTATACGTTAAAGGTGTCCGGCTTGCATCTTCTATTTTTGCTTTATTTTTACTCCCAATTTGAACCCCTTCAATTAAGGCTGAAAATAAACTTTGTCGAACTTGACAGTTAGCAAAGGTCATCTCAGACATTAATTGGAATAATTGACTGCTAACCACTTTTCGCTTTCCAGTTGCGCTGCTTAGCTGTAGTTTCGGCATAACGTGCAACGTCACTTTTGGCAATAGACGGATGGGATGTTTGCGCTTAGCTATTGAAAAGATGCTGTATTCCAGCCCGCTAATTCGGACAGGCTGCACCCAACCACCTGCTCGTTGAATAATCATTCCAGGGCCATCGAATACCCGTAAACTATGATCGGGTTGAGTACTATGCCCTTGAGGAAAAATCAAGCATCGTTTTCCTTGATTCATTGCCCTTATTAACGCTCTTGCTGCGGACGCTTTTGTCGGATCCACGGGAATAACGTCTGCAAATAGCGCTAACGCTTTAACCCATAATTTTTTGTATAAACTAGGCGGCAACACAACGGTTAAACGCTCTGGCAAAAACACCGATAGGAACAAGACATCCAAAACAGAGGTGCGATTAGCGATAATCACGGCGCGGTCATTCGGCTCATATTGTCCATTCACAGTGACCCTAAACCCAGCCTGCAGTAGATTTTTGACAAGCCATCGAAATTTATCCGCTAACCAATTTTGCCCAATATTTTTCATCGTCATCCTTCGATACTATTTATTCACAAATCGATTTATACCGTAAAATATCCAGTTATGACAAGTAACAATTTACTTTGTACCGGACAAAAACTCATATCTAAGACGTGCCCGTGCCCAATGTTAATGGTGCCCGAGCCCGTGCCCGGTTTTTAATAGGCAGAAATCACTTTTGTTCGGTGGGCTGCTTCAAGATCAAAGTTTATCTTTTAATTCTTCAAAATCGGGCACGGGCTCGGGCACGCTCACGGGCTCGTATTAGTTCTTTTTTGCTTTTGTCCGGTACAAGTAACAATTTATCCATTGTTAACTTCCTTAAGGTTTAAAGCAATCAATAGACTTTCGGCTGTTTGTGGGCCATAAAGAACCTTCTGAACGTTTCCTCTAGCATCAATAATAAATGTTGCAGGGACGGCTCTTATATTTCCCAAAGCTAGCATTTTTGCTGGATTGACTGCTAATGATGGATAGTCTATATGATGTATTTTTACGGCATCTCGTTGCTCAGACAAGGGGGGTTGATCAAAGTTGACCGCAAATAATGCTACTTTTTGGTGGAAATTTTGATAAAAATCATTCAATGACTTAATCTCATCCACGCACGGCTGACACCAATCCGCCCAATAATTAATAACAATTTTTTTGTTTGCCAAGCTCTCGAGTGAGATGCGCTTGCCATCTAACGTATCAAAAACGATCTGAGAGTGAGCCAAAGCTGCATACAATACCAGGAGTAAACAACAAAACCGTTTCATAATTGCTCTCTTTATAATTTGCTTCAATAGCTGAAACAGAGTACCATAACCCTTACGTCAAGACAAAAATTAGTCTATGAAATTTTTTTTTACTCTGTTTTTTGTCCTTGTATTTGTTGGCTTTACATTACTTTTTAACCAACATGCCAACGACATACTTATCTGGATAAAATCGCTAGGATGGGCAGCACCTGTCTTTTTTTGCTTCTTCTATATGTTAGCCACCTTGTTTTTTATGCCAACCTTAGTCATAACGTTTGCTGGGGGAGCGGTATTTGGCCCAGTATTAGGAACCATTCTCAATCTGACAGGCGCAACATTAGGTGCTACGGCCGCTTTTTGTCTGAGCCGTTATATAGCACGTAAGTGGATATACCGATTTAATCATTATAAGATTGGTCAATTAATTCGTGTCTTTGATCGAAGAGGGTGGCCATTTTTAGCGTTTCTACGTGTTGTACCCATCATACCATTTAACCTGGTAAATTATGGCCTGGGATTAACCAATATGAAGTTACGGGATTATGTCATCATCACCGTTCTCTTTCTGACACCGCCTGAAATTATTTACACAAGTTGTGGCTATGCAGGCAGCCATGCTTTACTCAATGGCACCGTACTCAATCCCGTTCTTATCATGGGTTTACTCGGTCTAGGTGTCTTATTCACGCTGCTGGTTATCTGGTTGCAAAAAAATTATCGCTTAAGCAATTGGTAAATTTCATGTTCTACTGGGTAGACCTGGTCATCAATCTGATGCACCGGAAGAAAACCAAGCACACTATTCGTTATAAAAATCGCCTCTGCTTTTTGCAGATGATACCGGGATAATACTGTCTCATGACATGATAGTCCAAGGCTTCTGGCCTTCTCAAGAAAAACCTCCCTCATCACACCAGGAAGAATCGAAAGATTAAGCGATGGGGTATATAACTCACCATCGAGAATCATAAAAACATTGGCAGCCGACGTTTCTAAGACATAGCCATTATTATCAAAGATAATGACATCATCTCTTCCCTTAGCCAGGGCATAGCGCTTTGCTTGAATATTCTCGATATAACTTAACGTTTTATGGCGATACACAGGGTTATTGCTGTCTCGAAGCCAAGGTAACGACACTAAAGACCAGGCTTTTGCTAATGATTCTGATTCATAGATCTGCCAGAAAATCTCACATCCATCCGCAGTGACGTTCAACCCTCTTTTTTCTGAAAGGGGAAGCAAAATGACTTTTACAATCCCATTTTGACAATTTGAACAAGCAATAGCTTGGTTCAATTGAGACAACCAATCAGACAAAGAGAGAGGAAATGGGATTGATAATTGACAAGCGGAGTTATTCATCCGCTGCCAATGTTTCTTGGCATTTGCAACTTCGCCATGTTTGACACACATGGTTTCAAAGAGACCTTCGCCAAGAAACAGTCGATTATAGCCTTTATTGAGGACTTTTTCGGGATTTTCCCAAGTAACGGGATGGGTATTACTCAGTTTATAGGTAGTCTTCAATATCTTCACGAAGCTGCTTTTCTTCTAACATTCTTTCTAAACGCTTACGCGCATCGATATGTTTTATTTCGTCTGAACTATCCAGTTCATTTTCTACATCAACGAATTCTTCTTCATCAAGGTTGTAGTCATCACTAATCCACTCTCTCATAATACACTCTCAATTAGATTATATCGATAGGAATTGTTGGGGATCGCTAGGTTTAGTTGCGTTAACAACAAGCCTATTCTATGCCCCTAAAGAAAAATAGGCTTATATCATTGTTTTATTTTTCTGACAAGCAATAATTCACTGTGAATTCCCAATAATCTAAAATAATCGGATATATTCACCCGAATATAAACCCAATCACTCTGCCAAATTCACTATTCCAATCAGTATAGATATCGCTTATTATTGAAAGCCTTACAGGGTAAAAGATGATTGGATATGGCCGATAGAGTTCACCAGATAATCCGACAAAATTTGCGGCAGATTCGTAGCAAACTGAGCCCTTCGTGTCAGATGAAGGCTTCGCAGCATGTTTGTGAGAAAATAAAGCGACTCAAAGTGTTTCGTTATGCCAAAAAAATTGCTTTATATCATGCTATCAACGGTGAAATAAGCTTAGACATATTGTGGAAGTCAGCCCCTTATCAAGGGAAGTTTTGCTATTTTCCCGCGTTAAAAGATAACAAAAGCTTATGCTTCCTTCCAACCACACCTGCAACCGATAAGCAAGACAATCGCTTTGGTATTCCTGAACCAAATGTCTGCCATACTCAAGCAATTCCAGTTGAGGATTTAGATATCATTTTCATGCCACTGGTTGCCTTTGATAAGATGGGAAATCGCCTGGGGATGGGTGCTGGCTATTATGATAAGACGCTAGCGGGGATTCAAGGCCCGTTATTAGTTGGTGTGGCTTATCAATTTCAACAACTCGATCATATTAAAACCCATTCACTAGACATTCCACTTCATGCCATCATCACAGATAAGATGATCTTCGATCCAAAGCATCGTCTAGCCTAACGCATCTTCGCCAACTTCACCCGTTCTAACTCGGACAACTTGTTCAATATCATAGACAAATATTTTTCCATCCCCAATTTTGCCCGTATAAGCAGCTTTACAGATGGCATCGATGGCTGTCTCAACCATATCATCCGACAATGCCACTTCAATTTTAATTTTTGGCAGAAAATCAACAACATACTCTGCCCCACGATATAGTTCTGTGTGTCCTTTTTGACGACCAAAACCCCTCACTTCCGTCAATGTAATGCCTGGAATGCCAATTTCCATTAAGGCTTCATGGACATCATCGAGCTTAAACGGCTTAATTATGGCTGTCAGCATTTTCATTGTTGTTATCCTTTCATCACATCTGCTAAACTTCAGTCAATAGCATATCACAATGGAGCGTTAATAATGAATAGCGAACAGTTTGACAAGGTTGCAAAAAAACTCTTTGAAGCATTGCCAACAAGCGTTCAAAATTTGGAAAAGGATATTCAGAAAAAGTTTCATGATGTGTTACTCGCGACGTTTCAGAAAATGGACCTCATCACCCGTGATGAATTTGACACCCAAACCAAAGTGCTCATCAAAACGCGTGAAAAAGTTGATTCCTTACAAGCTCAGCTGGATGCCCTACTAGCCAAAAAGCATAAAGGAAGCTAGAATAACGCCTGGTCCAACTACAAGGAATTGTTATGCAACTCGCAAATACCCAAGCGAGAACCACGCTTGGTATTGATGCACGCCGCGTGTCTGTTGAAGTTCATCTAATCAATGCACTGCCAAAACTCATCATCGTCGGATTAGCTGAAACAGCCGTAAAAGAAAGTAAAGAACGTGTTGCTAGCGCCATTAGCAACAGTAATTTTCGCCTACCAAACCGCAAAATCATTGTCAATCTTGCCCCCGCCGATCTCCCTAAAAGCGGGAGTGGCTTAGATTTAGCAATTGCCATTGGCATTTTAGCGGCCTCGAAACAAATCCCAGCAACAACCCTACCTAATTATGAATTTGTCGGTGAATTAGCATTAAGTGGGGCAATCCGGGGTGTGAAAGCGATCATTCCCATTGTCTTAGCTGCAAAACGAGAAGGAAAAACGATTATTATTTCCTCAGATAATGCAAACGAAGCGGCTATCACAGGATATGAAAAGGTATTAACTGCTAACCATTTACAAGAGGTAACGGCATTTCTTTGTAATCAGCATCAATTAGACCCTCTTCCTCCACGCTCTAACGAAGATTTTGATAGTGATCCTATCGACTGGTCTGAAATTAAAGGGCAAGCTCACGCCAAACAGGCACTGGTCATTGCCGCGAGTGGTGGCCATAGTGTGTTATTAAGTGGCCCACCCGGAAGTGGTAAAAGCATGCTGGCAAAGCGATTTCCAACAATCTTACCACGATTGCAAGAAGAACAAGCACTGTCCGTAGCTGCCATTCATTCGATCAATGGCAATCAACCAAACTTTAACCATTGGCGAACACCACCCTTTCGTGCACCTCACCACACCGCATCGCCAGTTGCTTTGGTAGGCGGTGGGAACCCGCCTAAACCAGGGGAAATTTCCTTAGCTCATCATGGCGTCTTATTTTTAGATGAACTCCCTGAATTCAATCGGCAAGTGTTGGAGACGCTCCGCGAGCCACTTGAATCTGGCCATATCTGCATTTCAAGAGCGGCTATGCAAATGGAGTTCCCAGCTGATTTTCAATTAATTGCGGCTATGAATCCTTGCCCCTGTGGCCAATGGGGTAACGAAGAAGGCTCGTGTCTATGCTCTCCGGATAAGATTCAGCGCTATCTAAGCAAATTATCAGGGCCATTATTAGACCGCATCGATATCCAAGTCAATGTGAAAGCATTAAGCCACCACACGATGATTAATACAACCCCCAATCCAGGAGGTGAAAGCAAACGAATTAGAAAGGAGGTTGAGCGACTTCAACAAAGACAGCGGGACCGCCAGGGGATGTTAAATAGCCAGCTTAACAGTAAAGATCTTGAGTTAGTTTGTCAGTTAGATGAAGCCAGTAAACAATTTTTGCTTTTAGCCATGGAAAAATTAAAATTATCCGCTCGCTCTTATCATCGTTTACTCAAAGTAGCGAGAACCATTGCGGATATCGCAAATGAGCCGAATGTCAGTACTGAATCGATACAACAAGCCTTATCCTTTAAACAAACCATTGGACAACCGTTGTTCGCCTAATTGTGAACTCAAACAGGACGCTCTACAAAAGGTCGAGGGATAGACACTTTTTTAAACCAATATTAATAGTGTCATATAAAAGTATCGAAGCAATGAATGGGTATAGCAAAGTGATTAGGCGTTTTTCGAAAGCGCTGTCAATATTGCCATTCGCACATACACACCATTAGTCACTTGTTCTAGAATTTTTGATTGTGGCCCGTCTATGACGTCAGAGGTCATTTCGATTCCACGGTTCACAGGGCCTGGATGCATCACGATGGCATCGGGTTTTGCCAGTGCTAAACGCATCGCATCGATGCGAAAATCTTGTTGATATCGATTGATATCAAATGCATCTTCAGAAGCTAGCCGTTCCTTTTGCACCCTTAGCCCCATCACCACATCTGCCCCCTTTAAGCCATCAGATAAGTCATCGGTCCATTGGCCATATGACATCGATTCGGGAGCCCAAATTTTTGGTGACACGAAGACTAATTCACCCACCCCCATTTTTTCACAAATGGTCGCAAATGATCTTGCGACGCGTGAGTGACGTAAGTTGCCTACAACCGTGATTTTAATGTCACTTAACTTGGGTTTATAGCTCAACACCGTCATCATATCTAATAAAGCTTGACTAGGGTGAGCGCGCTTTCCATCCCCGCCATTGATAATATGAACAGGCAAGGTAGATAATTTTTTTGACAGCTCAACTGGCAAGCCATCTTGGCTATGGCGGATGATAAAATGGTGAATGCCCATAGCAGCCAAATTTCGGATGGTATCTTCGATGGCTTCACCTTTACTCTCGGAAGATCGGGATATATCAACATGGATAACTTGCATGGATAGTTGTTTTGCTGCTTTTTCGAAACTGATACGAGTGCGGGTGCTATTTTCATAAAACATTAATGCAACCGCATGATAAGGAAGTTGGCTAGCATAAGGGTTTTCCTTAAACGATCGTGCTTGCGCTATCATGGTTTGAATCGCCTCTGCACTGAGTTGCTCTATATCTAAGAAATGCTGCATGTTCCCCCCAACCTATCATTTTTCGATTACGGAATGTCCCGAAGCCATTGCTCTAAAATCAAAGCAGCCGCATGAGCATCAATTTCTGCTTTTTTTAATTCTTTATATCCACCCACATCAAACAGATTTGCCCTGGCTTCTTTCGTTGTCAATCGTTCATCAACTAAATGGACGGGTAATCCATAGTCTTCACGCAAATGTTTGGCAAACTGTTTTGCAGGATCAGTGGTATATTGCGCTTTGCCTGCAATGGTCGTAGGCAACCCAACAACCAGTTCAGCAGGGCGCCACTGTTTAATGAGTTTAGTGATTTCTTGCCAATCTGGCTGTCCTTGATTGGCTTTTAGTGTTGTTAAGGGGCGCGCAGAAGCAGTTATCGACTGTCCTACAGCGACACCAATCCGGCTGTAACCAAAATCAAATCCTAGATAGATAACATTCGACATGTGTGATTAGGCATTACCAGACTGAAAGCTTAATTGACTCATATCCACACCAATGGACTGACCCGCCATTTCCCATCGTTTTTCAAAGGGTATTTCATAAAGTAATTCGGATGTGGCAGGGCAAACCAGCCATTGATTCATCTTAACTTCATAATCAATTTGCTCTTTAGACCACCCCGCATAACCCAGTGTTATCAAGACATCACTCGGCCCTTGGTCTTCAGCAAGGGCTTTGATAATATCATCTGACGTTGTGACTGTCACGTTTTCCTTCAAGTTTAAGCTTGATCGCCACAAGCCAGATGGGCGGTGTATAACGAACCCTCGTTCTGGTTGAACAGGCCCACCGAATAACACAGGAAGACGCTTTTGCTTTTCCTTGGTCGCGTGTATGTTCATTTGATCGAAAATGAATCCTAAGTGATATTGCAAAGGTTGGTTGATAATTAGTCCAACCGTGCCTTCTTGATGATGTTCACAAATATATACAACTGAATGGGCAAAGTTAGGATCTGTCAAACCAGGCATGGCGACCAATAGGTGATTTGCTAGCTGAAATGACTCGATCATTGCTTTTCCCTTATAAAAATAATCAATTATTATTTATAAGTATACACTATATAGTCACTCTTTTTTTTTCTTACCCATAGTGTCAAATTTTGACTACAATAACGGTTTTTTTTAAGTTTTTTTAAACAAAACCCTTGAGTGGCTGATTAATTTTAGGTTATGTTGAAAGTACCTACTGAAAAAAATCGGTAGAAAGTAGCAATATTCATTAAAGGATGAATGCAATTGCTATGTTGATAGGGACGCAACATGCGATTGAGTGCTTTACATTAGGAGGGAGCAATGGCTATAGGTGAAGTCAAATGGTTTAATAATGCCAAAGGATGGGGCTTTATCATTCCACAAGGCGGCGGTGAAGATATCTTCGTTCACTATTCTTCAATTCATGGTACAGGGTACAAAACGTTATTTCCTGGGCAACAAGTCAATTTCGACCTTGTTGAAGGAGAACGTGGGCATCATGCCACTAACGTAATAGCTTTGACAGAGGCACCTGACCAACAGCGGGAAATGCTAAAAGAATGTCAAGAAGGATGATATTACCCACCTTCGAAATTGTCCTCATCCTATAATAACCCGGGCAAACTATCTTGTTTTTCCGGGTTTTTGTTTTAGAGTTAAGAAAGCTTGGGAAATATATACTCTTACGTGAATGTTTGCGTTACCGTCTGCGTTACCGAACCAATCCCTTTCTATCAAAAATAATTCGTTTAAGCTTGGAAATGTCGCTCTAGTTTTGCGATTAGCAACAGCAAGTGTCGGATTATTAGTCGAGTGTTATTGTTACAATTAAGCTATTTCGGTAACGCAAACGTTTACGGAATAGTGGGATTTTCTCATCTATAAGGCTATCTCTATTCCAAACTATTTCAATATCTAAACAAACCAGATAAAATGCTAACTTAGTCAATTAGAACGATTAGTCAATGAAACGTGGGTTATTATTGGTTAATTTGGGTACACCAGATTCACCAAATCGCAAAGATGTTCGTCGTTATTTAAAACAATTTTTATCCGACCCCTATGTACTTGATTTACCTAAGCCGATTCGACTAGCACTTTTGTATTGCTTAATATTACCCTTTCGCCCAAAACAATCAGCGCACGCTTACCAACAAATTTGGCAGGAAAATGGCTCTCCCTTGCTTGCATACAGTCTTCGATTAAAAGAACAGTTACAAGAGAAGCTTGGCCAAGCATTCCAAGTTGCGTTAGGGATGCGCTATGGTCAACCCTCTATCGAATCGGCGCTAAAAAATCTCATGGACTGCCAATCAATAACCGTTTTACCTTTATACCCCCAATATTCGAGGGCTACAACTGAATCAACTATTCAAACTGTTTATGATAGATTAAGCGTCTTTGAAGACAAGCCAAAATTAACCATCATTCGTGACTTTTACAATCACCCAGGCTTTATTGAACCAATGGCTGCCCTCATAAAACCTCACCTTGAGACGCATGACCATCTCTTATTAAGTTATCATGGTCTACCGACACGACAAATTATGAAAAGTGGCTGCCAGACGGTCTGTGAAGGATCTTGTCCCAACCCAAAACTTAATCAACAATGCTATCGTTCTCAATGTTTTGCGACATCGCGAGCTATTGCTGATGCCTTATCTTTAAAGCCCAATGAAATTAGCACATCCTTTCAATCTCGACTTGGTCGAACCCCCTGGATTCAACCTTATACCGATGAACAATTAAGAACTTTAGTCAATCAAGGCAGCAAGAATTTATTGATCGCCTGCCCATCATTTACTACGGATTGTTTAGAAACCCTCGAAGAAATCGGGATAAGAGGACAAGAGCTTTGGTTGGCGTTAGGAGGTGAAAAGCTGACATTAGTTCCCTGCGTTAACGATAGTCCTGCGTGGGTTGCTGGGATTGAATCCATCATTTCGCAATAAAAATCCATCCCTTTAACAGTTGTTACCAACTACGATTCTTTGCATAGAAATAACAATCGTTTTTTCGTGAACGTTTGCGTTACCGAATAGATCCATGATTACCCAAATGAATTATAGCCTCGCTGATGGGATGTCCTCCACATTAGGCAAAGCCTGAATACGAAGGACCCATCATCATCCAGATTTTTTAATGGAATGCATTAATACCTGTAATATGACGTCCCAAAACGAGGGTGTGAACATTATCCGTTCCTTCATAAGTGTAAACGGATTCCAAGTTCAACATATGGCGAATGACGTGATATTCTAGGCTGATGCCATTGCCGCCTAACAAATTCCGACAGCCACGAGCAATCGCTAATGCCTGACGACATGCATTACGTTTCGCCAACGAAATCATAACAGGGGTGTCTTTTCCTTGGTCTTTAAGTTGGCCAATGGTTAAATTTAAGCATTGGGCTTTTAATATTTCACTATACATCTCGGCCAAATCGGCTTGTATTAATTGGTTACTTGCTAACGGTTTATTGAAAGCTTGTCGGTCAATAACATAATCTTTGGTAATATCAAAGCAGGCTATCGCTGCGCCAATTGCTCCCCAACAAATGCCATACCTGGCTTGGCTTAAACAACTTAAAGCAGCACCTAATCCCCTTTCACTGCCCGGGAGATAGTGCGAATCGGGGACAAATACATCATCGAATACCAATTCACCCGTGACAGAAGCACGCAGTGACATTTTATGCTTGATTTCCCGTCGGATAAATCCATCAAATTCTTTTTCAACAATGAAGCCACGAATACCTTGATCGGTTTTCGCCCACACGATTGCTAGATCACAAACAGGCGCATTGGTAATCCAAGTTTTTGCGCCATTTAAACGCCACCCGCCATCTACTTTGACCGCTTTTGTGCGCATGCTGCCGGGATCCGATCCTGAATCCGGTTCAGTCAACCCGAAGCTTCCGATCAACTTCGCTTTGGCCATGTCAGGCAAATATTTCTGACGTTGTTCTTCACTGCCAAATTGATAGATGGGGAACATGCATAATGAACTTTGTACGGAAACAAAGCTTCGAAGACCACTATCGCCACGCTCAAGCTCTTGGCATACAAGCCCATAAGCGACGTACGAGGCTTCTGAACCACCATATTGCTCAGGCAAGGTCAAACCCAACAAGCCTAAATCAGCGACTTGTTGCGCAAGCTTTGGAGGAAATACTCCTTTTTCAAAGGACTCTTCCATAATAGGAACAACATCATCAGCAACAAATTTTGCCACGCTGTCCCTTATCATTCGTTCTTCATCTTTTAAGTGTTGGTCAATTAACAATAAATCGTCCACGGCTTTTCTCCTGACTTTTTAATATTGATGCAACATGATTAACGATAGCATCCCGACTGGGCAGAACATGTTGCCATGCATCGCCTAAAGGAATGAAGCAATCACTCGCCGTAATCCGGCTTATCGACAAGGGTCTGCTGCTATTTTCTTGCAGCAAGGTCCATATCCCTTCGCTGACAGAGCCGCTTTTCCGACTTTCATCAACAATCACAATATGTTTTGCGCCTCTAACAGCTTGTAATATGGCCTCAATCGGCAAAGGGTTCAACCATCGAATATCAATCACTTTGGTTTGAATTTGGTGCTGACTTTCTAAAATGGCAGCCGCTTGTCGCGATAGGTAATACCCATTTGCAAAGCTTAAAATGGCGATATCCCCTTTGCCATGCTCACTGATGTCACCAAGCTCTATCATCTCGGAAGGATCGGGATATTCGCTTAGCCATAAATTATCGCCAGCCTCATGCAAATCTTTGGTCATATACAAGGCTATGGGCTCTAAAAAGACAACGACACGTCGTTGTTCATGAGCCAATTTAACACAAGTTCTCAGCATTTTTGCAGCATCCTCACCATGGGAGGGCGTTGCGACAATAACCCCAGGCAAATCCCGCAATACCCCGATGGCATTATCATTATGAAAATGCCCTCCAAAGCCCTTTTGATAAGCCCAAGAGGCGATGCGAATAACCATTGGATTTTGATATTGTCCTTTTGAAAAAAAGGATAACGTTGACGCTTCCCCTCTTAATTGGTCTTCTGCATTATGCAAGTAAGCTAAAAACTGGATTTCTGGAATGGGGATAAACCCATTATGAGCAAATCCAATGGCTGTTCCTAGGATTGTTGTTTCATCCAGTAAGGTGTCAAACACCCTTCTCGGACCAAACCGCTTTTGCAAATCTGCCGTGACTCGGTATACGCCCCCTTTTTTGCCGACATCCTCGCCAAAGATAACTATCTGAGGATAACGCAGCATCAAGTCAGTTAATGCAAAATTAATTTGTTGGCATAAATTGCGTTTTAGCTTGAGCTGATTCGCCTGTTCCGCAAAAATTGCTTGTCGGCTTGCATCATCAGGCATCCCGGGTGAAGAGCGGTAATAGGTCGCATCGGGAATAACCGTCGAGGCAATTTGTTCGGCAGAATCGAGTTTTTTTGTTTTTAGGGCGGCCGTTGCTTTGGCTTCAATTAAAGCACGATTGTCTTTATACAACGTCAAAATGGCTTGTTCATTCATCCAGCCCGCTTCAAGTAGCATTCTGGCGGTATGCAAGAGCGGATCTTGTTTCTCTGTTCGCTCAATTTGCTCAAGCGTATTGTATTGAAGTTCAATATCCGAACCAGCATGACCTAATAATCGCACACAGCGCATACGCACAAACACGGGTACCTTTTTACTCCGAGCCAAGTGAAAAGCTTGCCTTGCTGTTTTAACCACATCCGCTATATTTAAGCCATCGCAAGTGAAATAATGGATACCGGGGCGCTTTGCAATGGACGCTTCTATCCAAGTTGTGGGCGTGGGGACAGAAATACTCGTCCCATTGTCCTCGCACCAAAAAACAAGCGGCAAGGGAATACCTTGCGTTGCTAACCACGAACACGCATTCAAAGTCGTTTGTGATGAGGCGTGGTTCACCGAACCATCTCCAAATGAAACATAGCTAATCGCATCTGAGGCAAGATCCGTTTCAAATCCCGCATTTTTGCCGCGACTTAACGATACGGCTAACCCTAAAGCTTTCGGCAAATGCGACGCAATGGTCGATGTTTGTGGAGGAATATTTAATTCCTTACGGCCAAATACTTTATGTCGTCCACCCGAAATAGGATCCTCGGCAGACGCTAAAAAGGATAAAATACAATCATTTAGACCATCAACTGTCTCTAGATGACGCGCACGTTGGATATAAAACGCACAGCTGCGATAATGCAAAAAAGCCATATCTTTTAGCGATAATTCGAGCCCCGCGCCCGCGTTTCCTTCATGACCACTGCTACCAATCGTGTAGAAAGATAATCCTTTTTCCTTTAACTCACGGGCAATGATATCAAGCAATCTGGATTTTATCTGCGTATCAAATAATTGTATGGCTTGTTGTTTATCAAGATCTGCTTGTTCAAAATGCGTGTGGCTTGCCGGAGAAGGTAATTGATGATTGTGAATGGATGCCGTAAATTGCTCATCAACGATAACAGCGCGATTTAACATAATGCCATCCTGGAAAGTGTCCTGACTTTGTCTATAAAATAGTTGTTATGATTCCTGAAATTAGCATGACGGTCAAGTGATTATCTGTGCAAAAAACAAAAAAAGGACTTCTAAATAACTTGCTTCATGTTCCCTTCTCCCCAGACATGGGGAGAAGGTGCCCGAAGGGCGGATGAGGGGTTGTTGAATCGAAGTTATTATTTTGATGAATAGCGCATGGTGCTTGAAGTGCTTACGAAAAACCCCGCCCCCCCCCTTCGGGCATCCTCTCCCCGTTTCCGGGGAGAGGGGAAATTGAGGGAGGTTATTTAGAAGTCCTGAAAAAAATATACCGAATAATCTTGGTATTGCTATAATAAGAGTGATAGAAAATTAATCAATACAATGAACAAGTTTGACTGACCGTTTAAGGATGAATGATGCAGCTTGAAACATTTGCACCCGGACAAATCAAAATTCAACCAGGAGAGGTCGCCAAACTCAACCGGGCTGTCAGCGATTTATATGTGGGTCAAATACTAAAAACCATCGTTGTTAAATCCGTGAATGATCAAACGGTTATGCTCAATATTAATGGCAATAATATTAATGCTCAAACAGCACATCGCTATATCCCTGGGCAAGAGCTGACAGTGCAAGTCGCAAAACAGGGGAATGAAATTCATTTACAAGTTCAGCCCCAAACAAACACAACGCAAGCTATTCAACAAGCAATTTCCCAACATATTACTCAACAACTACCGACGAACCAAGTGTTAAGTCACATTGCCAATTTAATGCAAACGAATCGGTTACCCCCACCCATCCAATCATTAATACAAAATTGGATGCAATCAATGCCAATGTTAGGCCAATTAAGTCAAGTGCTACCGAGCTTAATGGGCAAAAGCGGACTATTCTTTGAAAACAAATTACGCAAAATTGGTTCGAGTAATGCCTATCAAATCAAAGGCGATTTAAAAGGCATGCTATTTCGACTGCTCGCGCTAACCCAAACCGTCGACTCCAAAGTGGATAAATCGCTTAAGCTACCAGCCAATGTTAATCCGAAACATGCCCCTTTACCGCTGCCAGGTGCAATACCCCAACCGTTTCAAGAGGCTGACCTCCTTGAATTAGGGATAGATAAACTGTCTCTCAAAGATCAATTACATTTTCTAGCCAAGGCAGGTCTAGCTCGAATAACGAGTTTGCAACTGTCTCACTTAGGTTTAAACCAAAGCCAAACAAATTATCAGATAATGCTGGATCTCCCGTTTAGGCTCAATGGACGTATTGAAACCATCCCTTTACTCATTAAGCAAGAAGCGTTTCAACATAATACGTCACTTGATACCTGGTCAGCCCAATTCGCCTTAAATTTAGATAATATCGGCCCTATACAAGCCAAAGTTCAACTAACTTATAAGACGATCGGCGTTGAAATTAACATTGAGAAACCGCAGAATGAACACATGTTACAAGAAATCAAACCCCTGCTTAGTGTCTGGGCCAATGAGCAAGGACTTAGGTTGGGACGTTGGCAAATTAATCACGGTCTTGAACAAAATGATTTCCGGGAACACCCATTTTCCATAGTGGATATTGAGTTATGAGCAAAGAAAACGATATCAGTATTGCCTTAGATTATGATGGAAAATCCGCACCGAAAGTGACTGCCAAAGGGCGGGGTGAAATTGCGCGTAAGATTGTTGAAATTGCTAGAAAACATGGTGTTCCTGTCCAGCAAGATGCGCAATTAACCTATATGCTCGAAAATGTCGAGTTGAACGCAGAAATTCCACCGGCTTTATATATCGCCGTCGCTCAATTGCTCGCTTTTTTGTATCACATCAATGGCAAAAGTCCGACCGATTATCATGCTCACCCAACCAATGATGTAGAAGAGGATGTGCCAACATCGAATAGAAATGCCATTACCAACAAGGATAATGACAATCAGGATGAATTTAAGGACTTTCCTTAAATAGAGTGACCACTAAGGACACGAGCACGAACACGAGTTAGCTGAGCCAATTTTTGATCATTTTCCAAAGAAATAAATAACAAATAGTTGCTTTCTTTGTGAATATTTGCTATAAAACGCGTCTTGATTTTTACAAATTCAGAAGTAGAGGGTCTTATCGCCTTTTTGTTAGCCCTCGTGTAATCTTTGGAGTAACAACATGTCTAGAGTCTGTCAAGTTACAGGCAAGCGACCAATGTCAGGTAACAACGTGTCGCATGCAGTTAACAGAACCAAACGTCGTTTTTTGCCTAATATCCAGCAAAAAAGATATTGGGTTGATGAAGAAAACCGTTTTGTCACTTTGCGTGTCAGCACACGTGGTATGCGTATTATTGATAAATTAGGCATAAAAACTGTGTTAGAGAAAATTCGCAACCGCGGCGAAAAAATTTAATTATATCGTTTAAGGAACAATCATGGCAGCTGTTACTACTAAAGTTAGAATGAACTGCACTGAAGGCACTGGTCATTATTACACCACAACTAAAAACCCACGTACCCATCCTGATAAGATGGAATTGAAAAAATATAATCCTGTCTTACGTCGACATGTTATGTACAAAGAAGGGAAAATTAAGTAGTTTCTTTTTTTACCTGATGTTTGCACTGAGTTGATGTCAGTGCACTATTTGTTAGTATCTGCTTCTCTGTATCGTGCTTGAGATACTAACAAATTCCTTCCCTACCTATTCAAACCTCTCCTTATTATCTCTATTTTTAACATTTTACCTCATGCATTTAAATTCGTTATTTTATAACCATCTATAAAATAGCGCTGGAAAAAGCTGGATTATCGACGATAATCAGTTAAACTTTAATTAAAGGCGATGTTTTTAATTGAGGATTATATGAAGGCATCATTACAATTAAATATTAGCCAACAACTGACGTTAACGCCCCAGTTGCAACAAGCCATCCGCCTCCTACAACTTTCCACTATAGACCTTCAACAAGAAATCCAACAAATCCTAGAAACGAATCCTCTTCTCGAAGCCACGCAGGAAGAGCCTACCAATGAAGAACCCGAAGTGAAAACCGTCGAAATTGATGATGATTATCAATGGGCTAACCTTTTTGAAAGTGCTTTCCATAACTTCAGTGAAGATAAGCAAAGTTTTGAAAATTTATATTCGACAACAACCGATCTACATCAACACTTAACCTGGCAATTAACCTTAAGCACGCTATCTATCGTCGATAAAGTCATTGGTGCAGCCATTATTGATGCATGCCATGAAGATGGGTTTTTAACATTACCGATTGAAGACATTTTCCATAGTTTAAAACAAGAATTATCGGAACTAGAATTTGATGAAGTGATCGCAGTGAAACATTTTCTACAAAATCTGGATCCTATCGGTTGCTGCTCAAGTGATCTGGCGGACTGTCTCCTTGTTCAACTCAACCACTACCCGGTAGAAGAACCGTTAAAAGCACTCACCAAATCAATTCTTAGCGAAAGTCTAACGTTGCTAGGCCAACATAATTACAAGCAAATCAAAAAGGATTATCGCATTTCAGATGATCAACTAAACAAAGTACTAGACATCATACACCGCTTGCACCCAAAGCCCGGTGAAATGATTCAACAAGAATTCACAGAGTATGTCATTCCGGATGTTATTGTTAGAAAGGACAACGGAGAATGGCAAGTTGCACTCAATAATCAAAGTTTGCCAAAATTAAGTATTAATAATCAGTATGCCCAATTACTCAAACAAAGTCCGAATCAAGCCGATTCAACTTATCTTAAATCGAACTTACAAGAAGCAAAATGGTTTTTGAAGAGCATACAAAGCCGCCAAGAAACATTGTTAAATGTGGCACGTTGCATTATGGAAAAACAAAAAGACTTTCTTGAGCATGGCGAAGTAGCCATGAAACCTTTGGTACTTAATGATATTTCCACTGAGTTAGGATTGCATGAATCAACTGTTTCTCGTGTTACCACTCAAAAATTTATTCATACGCCAAGAGGACTCTACGAGTTGAAATATTTTTTCTCATCCCAAGTGCAAACCGATTCAGGTGGTGGGTGTTCGTCAACAGCCATACGAGCAGTAATCAAACAACTTATTCAGGAAGAGAATGGTAAAAAACCATTAAGCGATAGTAAAATCGCTAATTTAATTGCACAGCAAGGTATTCATGTCGCTCGTCGCACAGTGGCTAAATACCGGGAAGCGATGGGCATTCCCCCATCTAGTGCTCGAAAAAAGCTATCTTAATACGGAAACGACATTAAGATTAGATAAACGTATTATGTCATAAAATCTTTAAGGAGCGTAACCATGATGCAAATCAATATGACCGGTCATCGCATGGAACTAACCCCTGCACTCAAGCAGTTTACTCAAGAAAAATTTGATAAATTAGAAAAGCATTTCGATAAAATTACATCAATCAATATTGTATTTGATGTCGAAAAAGTTCGCCAAATTGCAGAAGCGACCATTCTCGTAACTCAAGGTGAATTGCATGCACGCTCTGAAACAGATGACATGTATGCTTCCGTGGATGATTTGGTTAACAAACTGGATCGCCAACTCCTTAAACACAAAGAAAAACTGCGCGAAAAACGATAATGTGATGCATCAACACATGAAAGCTCGGCAACTGCCGGGCTTTCTTTTTAGGGCTTATCACACACCGTCTTAACGAAAGCAAGGGCTTCATCAAAGTCTTTAAAATAGTTCTTTAAGCCCACCAACTCAAGAATTCCTGCTTTTTTTAACTTTTCGGTAACACGTTTATTTGCACCTGATAGCAAAACTGTGACGCCACGTTTATGTAAATCAAGAATCACTTCCTCAAGGGTTTGCAGACCAGTCATATCAATAAATGGCACCCATTTGAGACGAATAATAAGATACCCTGGATCAGTATGAGAAGCAGCAAGCGCTCGTTCAAAATTCTCGACTGCTCCAAAAAATAAGGGTCCTTCCACAGAAAAGACTAAGACATTGGATGGAAGCTTGACACTTTCACTTGGGGAAAATTCTTGAATTAATTCCATTTCCGTCGCTTGTCTTACTTCCACACTGGTTGCCATGCGCCGCAGAAAATGAAGAGTAGCAATAATCACACCAATATTAACAGCAACAACCAGGTCAGCAAAAACCGTCAAAAAGAATGTCATTAACAAGATAACAACATCCGCTCTCGGTGCTCGGCGTGCCATTTTGATAAAATGTTTGGCCTCACTCATGTTCCAGGCTACCACAAACAATATTGCGGCGAGTACGGCAAGGGGAATGTGTATAGCTAAAGGCGCTAACAATATTAAGATAACAAGTAACGTCAATGAATGGATGATCCCTGATAAAGGGCTTGTGCCGCCATTACGAATATTCGTTGCTGTTCTGGCAATGGCACCAGTCGCAGCAAACCCACCCAATAATGGTGTTACAATATTTGCTATACCCTGACCAACTAATTCTTGATTGGAATCATGGCGCGTTCCAGCCATGCCATCTGCAACGACTGCAGATAACAAAGACTCAATCGCTCCAAGCATTGCAATGGTAAAAGCAGGGCCAATTAATTCAGTCAACTGTCCCCAACTGATCGATGGTATCGTTATCTTGGGTAACCCCTGCGGAATACCACCGAATGCTGTTCCAATCGTTTTAACACCCTCAAATTGAAATAGATACTGAAACAAAGTGATCACGACTAACGCCATCAGAGGTCCAGGAAGGCGTTTAAATACAGGAATCTTTGGGCAATAAATAACAATAAATAACGCCAATACCGACAATAGGGTTGTTGTGATATTTAAGTGTGGAAAGGACTGGATCAGCTGATATAATTTCGAATGAAAATGGTGACTTGATACATCAGGAAGCCCAAAAAAATCCTGCCATTGTCCCACCCAAATAATCACAGCAATGCCTGCTGTAAAACCAACAATGACGGGATCGGGAATAAATTTGATGATTGAACCCATCTTGGCTAATCCAAGAAAAAATAACATAATGCCAGCCATCAACGTGGCTATCTGTAATCCTTCAATACCATATTTTTTAGTAATACTTGCTAATACCACAATAAACGCACCAGTTGGCCCAGCAATTTGAAGGCGACTACCACCAAAAATAGACACAATAACCCCGGCCACAATAGCGGTGTACAGCCCTTGTTCTGGCTTTGCACCACTCGCAATCGCAAAAGCCATTGCCAGAGGTAGCGCAACAACGCCAACAATCATCCCTGCAATTAGATTATTTATCCAATGCTTTGATTGAAGTAAGCCAGCGTTTTTTGCTTCCCAGAGTGCCCACATGATGATACCTTTAGTTAAGATTGATGCAAGAAAGATTATATTGTGATTCTCACCAAACGACAATTAGTATTGCATTCGCCCATGTCCATTCAAACGGCAGGCATAGATACCCGCAAATGTTCACCTAAAAGTCCATTGCTTTTTCATGCGTAGTACCTAAGCAAATGGTATATTGCTATTGTCTAGAGTCATTATAGGCGATACAATTACATCCCTAATCTAAGTTAGGCATGAAGAAAAATGAAACTTGATGCAACCGTTATATTAACTGGCGATCAAAGTAAAAAGACGGTCATTTCAACCTTGATCAACCATTTTTGTGCCGCATCACCTCACATTGATCCCAACGCTTTATTTGATCAGTTTTGGCAACGTGAGTTAATGGGCTCTACAGGCCTAGGCTATGGTGTTGCCATACCGCATATTCGTACGGAACAAGTGAAAGAAACGCATGCCGTGTTTGTCCGTTTAGAGCGTCCGATTGACTTTGCAGGGATAGACAAGCAACCCGTTGACTTAGTGATGGGAATGTTATTTTCAGATAAGGATCAACACCGGAATCTCGTTGAATTAAAACACGTTGCGGAGTTTTTCAACGCTTGTAAAAATCGACAATTTATACGAGATGCAGAACAAACAGTTACCATTGAATTCCTGCTTAAGAATTTAGTTTCCAAACATAATATTCCTGATCTAGCGCACTGCTAAGGACGTTCGTCCAGCTCCTTTCTTTGCGTTGGCAAAAAGTCCTTTCTGTCCAATCCCATAGCAACAGCCAACGCACCCGCAACATAGATAGAAGAATAAGTACCCACGACAATACCTATAATCAAAGCGAGTGAAAACCCATGAATCGTTTCACCACCATAAATGAATAAGGCAACAACCACAAACAAGGTTAACACGGAGGTCATAATCGTCCGGGACAACGTTTGGTTAATTGATATGTTCATAATCTCCATCGCATTTGCACGACGAATTTTAATAAAATTTTCGCGAACACGATCAAACACAACAATGGTATCATTTAACGAGTACCCGATGACGGCCAATAAACCTGCAAGGGCTTTAAGATCAAACTCAATGCCAAATAATGCAAAAACCCCCAGAATTAAAACGGGGTCGTGAATCAAAGCCAACGCAGAGCTGACAGCTAAACGATACTCAAATCGCATAGCGATATAGATCATTGTCGCTAATAGTGAAACAATAATCGCTAGAGCACCTTTTGTAGCAAGTTCTTCCCCAACTTGTGGCCCAACATAATCAACTCGTTGTTTAACGGCACCGGGTAAATTCCCCATCACACTGTTCACAAGTTTTGTCTGATCCTGACCAGCGCGAGGAGAAATACTAATTAACACGTCTTTTGATGTGCCATAGCTAACGACTTGCGCCTCAGGGAATCCTGCTTTGGTTAAGCTTTCTCGGATATTTTGTAAGTCCGCAGCTTTTTGATAGGTAATTTCAATTTGGGTACCCCCGGTGAAATCTAACCCCCAATTGAGCCCATTGACAGCTAAAGCCCCCAGAGAGATGATGAAAATCAAAGCGGACAGAATAGCAGCCCACTTACGAGCCCCCATGAAATCATAATTTGAATTTGGATTAAAAAATTCCATCTCGCCCCTCGACTAAATACCTATTGATAGTTTTTTCACATTTCTGCGACCATAGAACCAATTCACCATAGCTCGCGTGTAAGTAATGGCCGTTAGCATTGACGTCAATAAACCCAAACACAATGTTACGGCAAAGCCTTTTACTGGTCCTGTTCCAATTGCAAACAACACAACACCAACAATCAACGTGGTGATGTTCGCATCAATAATGGTGGAAAATGCTCTTTCATACCCCGCAAAGATGGCAGCATGCGGTGTTAATCCATTGCGGATTTCTTCACGAATCCTTTCATAAATCAACACATTTGCATCGACGGCCATGCCCACTGTTAGCACGATACCCGCAATACCAGGTAACGTCAGAGTCGCACCGATGATTGATAAGAGAGCTGTCAAAAACAACAAATTCAATATTAACGCGATGTTTGCAACCAAGCCAAAAAATCGGTAATACACAAGCATCGTTAATAGAATCAATGCCATACCAACTTCAAGGGAAATGATTCCTCGGCGAATATTTTCTTTACCAAGGCTTGGGCCTACGGTACGTTCTTCAACGGGATAAATAGCCGCTGGTAGAGCACCTGCTCGCAGAAGCAAGGCTAAATTACTGGCTTCTTTACTATCAGTCAGACCGGTAATCTGAAAATTATTGCCTAAGGCTGATTGAATGACTGGCGCACTGATAACGCGCTCTTCTTTCCGGGTTACACGTTTTAAGTCGCCACTCGAATCAGGCTCCAGTGTTGTTTTACTTTCAACAAACACGATTGCCATGCGTTTGCCGATGTTTTTTCGCGTCACTTTACTAAAGAGCGCTTCGCCCCCACCGCCTAATTGGATTTGCACGGAGGGACTTGCTGATTGTTGATCAAAACTAGAGACCGCACTGGTAATTGCATCCCCACTAAGAACCACCTGGCGTTTCAGTAATATAGGCTGACCTTTCATATCATACAAACGACTATCAATGGGGATAGCGCCCGTTTGCTTTGCCAACATCGGATCATTTTCAGAATCAACCATATGAAACTCAAGCGTTGCTGTTCCACCTAAAATTTGCTTGGCTCTGGTTGCGTCTTGGATGCCCGGTAAATCGACAGCCACGCGTGTGGCACCTTGTTGTTGTACTACTGCTTCCCCCACCCCTAATTCATTCACTCGATTACGTAGAATACTCATGGTTTGATCAATGGTATTCTGTCTAATTTGATTCAATTCAGCGGGTGGTAAAGTAACAATCATGCTATATGAATCCGCAAATTTGGTGTACACCGCAGCAGGATTTTTTGCTTTTAAACTCCTCAATGCATCTTCGAGCGATTGCAGGCTTCGGAAACGAACATTAACACCTTGGTTTTTAAAATATCGGATACCCGAATAACGAATGCCATCTTCGCGAAGATCTTGCGCAATGCTCTTAATCATCCCCTCAAATCGACGACCAATAACCGCATCAACATCGACTTCCAATAAAAAGTGCACTCCCCCACGCAAGTCAAGACCTTGCTTCATCGGTTCTGCACCAATCGAGGACAACCAGTTGGGCGTTGTAGGCGCCAAATTCAAAGCGATGGTATAATCATTACCGAGATCTGCCTTCAATAAATCACGGGCTTTTAATTGGTTATCCGTTGATGAAAAACGAATATCGATCTGATTATTTTCCACATCCAAGCGCTCAAATGGCATCTTGTCATTGGATAATGCTTGCTTTACTTCAGTTGAAACTTTTTCAACGGATTGGCCAGCAGGAGGATTAATTTGAATGGCCGGTTCTTCAGTGTATAAGTTGGGAATTGAATAAACCAATGCCACCACTGCCAAAACGACAAGCATGATATTTTTCCACAAGGGATAACGATTCTGGTGCATAGTCCGTGTCTCTCGACGTTGATATTAAATAGACTTTAGGGTACCTTTAGGCAACACTGAGCTGATAGCATTTCGTTGAATGGTTACTTCAATGCTATCGGCCAATGCCACCTTAATATATTGATCATCAATTTTGACAATTTTACCTAAAAAGCCACCATTGGTAATCACTTCATCACCTTTGCGCAACTCAGAAATGAGCTTTTGGTGTTCTTTAGCACGCTTATTTTGTGGGCGTATGAGCATAAAATAGAACAAAACAAAAATAGCTAATAGCATAAACATTGGGAACATGCTTTCACCAGGTGCCGCTGCAGGGGCACTGCTTGAAGCTGCTGCTACTGCATCAGCAATGAAAAAACTCATAAGGATACTCCTACTTATCATAACAAATCATTATGGGTGAACATAATATCTAGATTTGCTGGTGATAACAATGGTCAAATGTAAAATTTCAGTTGACAAAGGTTATGCATGGTTAAATATCGGTTCGCCAAAAGCGGGACATAACTGTGGAGATGATGAAAATAACATCGTTGCAAACCCAGCCCACAAGCTTCACAATCACATCGATTCGCCAATGGCTTTGTTGAGCTAACCCATTGATCATCGGTGATTTGATAGATACCATGCTCATCCAATAACAAACCCGCAGTTGATTTTGGGCATAATTGCTCAGTCAACAACCAGGTATGTTGTTGATCGAGCGTTTCCAAGCAAAAAGCTTGCCTCTCCTCGAACAATTGCCACGCTTTTGATGGATTGATAATCGAACTTAACTGCACTAGTTTATGTTGCGGTAATTGAGAAATCCAATCGACAACTGAGTCAGCCAACAATGATCTGTCAGGCATTAACCAATAATAATCCAATTGGCAGATAGCTTCCATTAGCCAAGGACCCCAATCAATACGGTGCTTTTGACCATTTAAGGGGGATTGGAGGGTTAATTTGTCTTTTTTAAAGGACAAGTTTCTAAGATCTAGGATGACAGAATTTGGCCAAGGGTGAATTTTGTCGGCAATTGTCTCCCAAGATGGTTTAACATCCTGAGAATAAAAAGCAACCATTTCCAAATCATAGCAAATAGCTGACACGTTAGCCGTATGCCAATCAATATCCGTTAAATACTGCCCGTCATGGGGCATCACTTTAACCGCGATAGCCTGATTCATTGGGCTTTTCGCCATAATAAACTCGTATCTCCATAACTAAAAAAGCGATAGTGTTGACCAATCGCCTCTTGATATAGCGCCATTGCCTCATTATAACCAATAAAGGCAGATACTAACATCAATAAGGTTGATTCAGGCAAATGAAAATTAGTAATCAAACCATCACACAGTTGAAATTGATAGCCTGGGGTTATAAAAATATCGGTTTCGCCATGGCCAGGCTGAAGATACCCTGAACGCATGACACTCTCTAGTGTCCGCATCGTTGTTGTACCCACGGCAATGACGCGCCTGCCTTCTGACTTTGCCTTTTGGATAATTTCAACGGTTTCACTTGGAAGAAAATAGCACTCACTATGCATTTTGTGGTCTGAAATATTGTCCGCCCTGACCGGTTGGAATGTCCCAGCACCGACATGTAAAGTCGTATATGCGAGATGAACACCTTGAGATTGCAAAGAATCAAGCATTGGCTTGTCAAAATGAAGTCCAGCCGTTGGGGCAGCAACAGAACCTTGATGCGCAGCATAAACTGTTTGGTAGCGGTCCTTGTCGCTCACTTCATCTTGGCGATGTATATAGGGTGGCAAAGGGACATGACCGCTTTTTTGCAAAATATCATTCAGTAACGAGAACGATTTACACATAAATAAATCATCTTGACGGCCAGTGACTTCGATTTGCCATTGGCCGTCAATGACAAGTATCGTCCCGGGTTTGGGCGCTTTACTCGCTTTGATATGGGCTAAGCAATGGTAGTCATCCACCATTCGTTCTATCAAGACCTCGACCTGCCCGCCCGTCGATTTTTTCCCATACAGGCGCGCTGGCATCACTTTGGTATTATTCATCACCAATACGTCCCCAGCTTGTAGATGCTCCGGCAGGGATTTAAAATGTTGATGACAATAGCCTCCTTGATTGGGATCATGAACCAAAAGGCGAGAATCAGAACGGTTTGCTAATGGGTATTGCGCAATCAAAGATTCGGGCAATTGAAAATGAAAGTCTTGGCGACGCATAACACTTAGACCAAAAATAAAGCATTATAAGTGAGCATCATAAGATATTCAATACGCTAAGACGAAGGGATACTCCAAAGCAATGCCGTTAGTTTCAGTCAATTTTTGATGGATTTAATTGCTCTTCCTCTTTTGATGGATTTAATTGCTCTTTCACGTAATCTCTATTTTCCTTTACATCCGAAATGGTTTTAGCAAAAAATGAACCCAAACTTTCTTTTTCTATTTTGTCATAAATAGGTCCATTTGGACCTGATTCTATTACTTTACCATTCTGATAGGTTACCCTAGCTTCATGCTGCCTTATCTGTTTTTCTGAGCCCTTTTGATCAGTAAAGAAAACACAATAACTATGAATTTTTTTATCATGCGTATTATGCCTCGACTTTTCCATGCGTTCAAAACTTGCACCAACATAACCGGATACAGGGTAGTCGGTGAATTCACTCACTTCTTGTGCAAAGACATGAAAGGTATTTTCAATTCTAGAGTAATCTTGATCTTGATAGCCAAATTGTTTTCTAAAATGAGAGCTGCTGGATTTCGCCTCACGCTCATCCAGTGCTTCAGCAGTATGACATCCAAATATTTTTAACTTTTTCGGCTTGAGCTTGTCAAAAATAGTAAGGTATATGTCTGCATATTCACGTGCGTTGTTTGCATCATCAAAAATTCCAAAATACCCATGTCCTACATGATAGATAGTTGTATTATAGTTCCCTTGGACTAAAATATCGGTCAACTCTGTTATGTTAGATTCCATTATATCAAACGGGATAACAAGCACATTTTGACTTTTATGGTGCACTAATCTTCGAATACCTGTTTCAAAAATCCATTCATCATTTCGTTTCGCTTCTTTAAAACTATACAATTTTTGCGTCACGATAATTATATCGTTACTTTGATTTAATGCTAAATATTTTATTAGTTCTTGCCTAAGATTGCCTTTTTTAGCATAGGCGCATCCTTCTTCAATCTCCTCAGAAAATGATTCCTTTGGAAAAAGCGAAAGGTATGAAGGCGTTTGCTTAGCATGCTGCTGATTATGACTATTTTTTGGATAGAATTTTTTTTTCATAAGCACTCCTAACAATATTTCAACAATTGTGACCAGATTATCGACAAATTAGTGGTTTAAATCAACATGAGATAGTAAAATTATAGCCCACATTATTTAAACAGATGTCGTATGCTTAATTTAACCAACCTAACCCTGATGCAAGGGAACAAAATTCTTATCAAAAAATCTTCTATTAGCTTATTTGAAAAACAAAAAGTTGGCCTGGTTGGTAAAAATGGCTCAGGTAAATCGAGTTTATTCTCGCTTATCTTAGGCCAACTCCACCCTGAAGAAGGGGAGTGTTTACTAAACAACAATTTGCGCATTAGCCATCTTGCCCAACATGTTCCCGATTCAGAAGAACCTGCTATCGACTATGTGTTGGGTGGCGATGTCGATTACCAAGCACTGATGCATGAATTAAAGGAAGCCGAACACTTAGGTGATGCCGATAAAATGGTTGCCTGCCATAATCGCCTTTCGGAGACCGATGGATACGCAAAACCGGCTCAAGCGGCAGCCATCTTAGCGGGGTTAGGTGTTGCCAATGAGCGCCAAACAGAAGCCGTTAAAGCCTTTTCTGGCGGTTGGCGTATGCGGTTAAATTTGGCGCGCTGCCTTATGAAGCCAGCCGAATTGATGCTGTTAGATGAGCCGACTAACCACCTGGATTTGGAGGCTATCTATTGGCTAGAAAAATGGTTAAAACAAAGCCCTGCTACAATCATCATCATCTCACATGACCGCGATTTTTTAGATGCGTTTACCAGTCACACCTTACACATTGAACACCAACAACTCACGTTATACTCCGGGAATTATAGTCAATTTGAACTAATTAGGGCCGAAAAGCTCGCTTTACAACAAGCTACCTATGAAAAGCAACAAGCAAAAGTGGCTCATTTAATGTCGTTTGTTGATAGGTTTCGTTATAAAGCATCTAAAGCAAAGCAAGCTCAAAGTCGCTTGAAAGCGATTGAGAGAATAAATCTAATCGCACAAGCCCAGGTGGATTCCAATTTTTCCTTCCAATTTTATCCCTGTGACAGGGTTTCATCGCCCATGCTTCAAAGCGAGGAATTAGACGCGGGCTATCAAAAAGGCGAACCCGTTTTACAGAAAGTCAATTTAACCATCAATCCAGGGGATCGAATTGCGCTTCTTGGCCCGAATGGCATGGGGAAATCCACCTTGATAAAAACGTTAACTCAACGTATCGCACCATTAGCGGGCCAAATCCATCGTGCAAAGCATTTAAATATTGCCTATTATGCCCAACATCAGCTCGAAGAGTTAGACGTTCATCAAAGCCCCATGGCTCAAATTCAAGCCTTATCACCCGAAGTAAGTGAACAAGAAATACGTAATTTCCTAGGGGGGTTTGGCTTCCAAGGGGATAATGCCCTGACAACCATTGAACATTTTTCAGGGGGTGAAAAAGCGCGATTGGCGCTGGCAAAATTAGTCTGGCAAAAACCAAATTTATTACTGCTCGATGAGCCGACCAACCACTTGGATCTTGACATGCGTGCCGCCGTTACCCTAGCCCTGCAAAGCTTTGAAGGCGCTATGATTTTGATTTCTCACGACAGGCATTTACTACGCAACAGTGTTGACCAATTCTATCTTATATACAATAACCGAGTATCAGCGTTTGACGGCGATCTCGATGACTATTATCAATGGCTAAGTCAACTACAAACCTCTCTCAACTCAACCACTAAGAAAGCTGATTCATCACAGCTATTTAAGCAAAAAAAGCAATTAACTAACCGCGTTGATAAGCTGGAAAGGCAGATTACAGAACTACAGCAAGAACACCTAACGATCGAAAATGATCTATCGGATCTCACCTTGTATGAAGCCGGCAATGCACATAAATTATCGTCGCTTCAAGACAAGGCACACCTTATCAAAAGCCAGCTTAGTCAAATGGAACAAGATTGGTTAGAGGCCATAGAAAACCTTGAAGCGCTTAACGAGGAACGTTGACATCTTATACGTGGTATTTTTTTTATCTTTGTAATGGCGACTTGTTAATAATTATCCAGTACTTAGATTATTTACTTTGTACCGGACAAAAACTCATATCTAAGACGTGCCCGTGCCCAATGCTAATGGTGCCCGGGCTCGTATTAGTTCTTTGTTTTTTGTCCAGTACAAAGGATTATTCATCCACCATGTGCTTAATTTATGGTTAATTTAATCTAATTTTGATATAATAACTCAAATTTACACTCCTAAAGGCTAATTATGGGCAGTAAAAACTATTATTTCATCGACAATTTTGCAGATGGCAATTGTGGATATTTGGCCTATGCTATCTCGTTAATGTATGTATTGCGTCATGCCAAGGATAATGCGATGACCAGCAGAATTATCGATAAGTTATTAAAGGTTAAAGAGGTTGACAGCAATTACTTAAAAAAGCTAATTGAAGACACGCGGAAAGAAAAAAGAGCGTTTACTCAGGTCGAGTTAAATGAAATCCAACGCAAATTAGGTCAGCCCTTACGAGAATTTGCGGCAGAACAAGTCATTTTAGAGTATCAATCAAAACAAGATGACTCTTCCCATATATTTGCAGTAGCAAACTATCCGATGCTCATGGAATTTAAAGGAGCAATCGTTGGTGATTCAGACATCGCCTCTTATGCCCCTTTTCCAAAGGAGCATGATTTGAGTTCTGCAGAGCTTCATAAATTGCCCAATTTTGCCAGAAACATATTGTCATTCTATATCGAACATAGAGAGAATTTTGCAGAGCAATACAAACGTCTATGCAATACAGAAAAACCATCGGATCTCACTAAAGAAAGAAAAATTCAGATATTCGACTCACTTATAAATGCTAAAACGATTGCTTTTTTTAATAGCAATAATTTGCTTGAACAATATAGACATCGTTTGGCCACCCCCAAAATATGGGCAAGTGAAGAAACCATGTTATGCATGCATCGCGCTATTACCAATGAGCGTATGATTGGTGAAGAGGGGCACCGCGAATTCACCCAAGAAAACCCGATTTCTTTTTCTATCGCCCGAGATGGCGTGCAAATGTCGGGTGATGTCGTTCAAATACTATTAGATAACCATAATAATTCCCATTGGACCTCATTGATTCCAAGCGAGTTGCTTGCCGATATCCCTGAAGCTCAAAGACCATCTAAAAAATTTGAATTGCGGACAATTACAAAAATAGCCACTACTGGCCAAAAGAAAACAGATGATGGTTTTCCAAGTGTGGATGTCAATTCAGTGGATAAAGATACTATTGAAAAGCAACAAAAGTTGCTTGAACTCTATGCTAACCAGCACAAAGCTAAGAAAGGTACCAGTCAGTCAATGGACAATACATCGGGTTCAAAGAGCTCAGGTGGATTGATTAACCCTTTGAAGAAACCCGCGGCGACGGATAATTCAGGAAGCCAACAAACCGGTACCCCAAGTCCCGTCAGTACGGATGATCTCGAAAAAGAAAGAAAACGCTTATTTTATTTAGCCTTGGTTGAAGGACAACGTGAATGTCCTATTGAAAGAGAGATCCATATGCTTTTGAAAGAGCAAGAGGGAATTATGCACTCACTGAAGGAAACCAATGATACAATCGCTGAAGTGGAACAAGCCATTCAAAATGCAAATTCAGAAGAAGCCAAACAAACTTTGGAACAATGGCAAACTAAGAAACTGACGTTGGCGTTAGAAAAACGCGAGCTTGAGGAGAAGCTGCGTGCTAATGAAACAAGTATCATCCGATTACTTGGGGTTGAGGCAGCAGAAAAATATAGCTCAGAACATCCTGAAGCACTTGAGTCGAATAGTCCACAGGAAACTTCCGTTTTGCCTATTCCAAGCAGCAATAAAGCAATCCCTGAAACAACGCCACCCGCCCCAACGGGAAGTTTTACGCTCCAGTTGCTATTTGCGGCAGCAAAAAATATCGCCCTTTTTCTCGTTGCGCTATTAGCAGGCGTTGGTGTTGGATTATTGGTAGCAAGCACGGGCATCGGTATACCTGCAGCAATTGGTCTTGGTGTTACAACGACCGCTGTGACAGGACTGGGTTTATATTCCTTGTTTAATCGAGGGGAAAAAACGGAAGCCACTCCTGTTGCGGAACCCATCCTTAAATAGTAGCCCGTATGGAGGCATAGCCGTAATACGGGAACTCAACCACGACAAAGCCGAAACATCTCAAAAGAGCCAAACGTTTGAATTTCCATGGGTGTTATTTTTTTGTCTCGGTTGCGCCGAGGGTTATTTCCCGCATTCCGCTTCGCTGTATGCGGGCTGGATTTTTAGGATTATTCCTCCCTTAGCTTGATGGCTATGGGACTTGGCTCGACCTACGATTGCTCAATTAGCTTGAAAATGCTACTTACCTATCAAGGCCAGCATCGCTTTCGCCGCTTTTTGTTCTGCTTTCCGACGAGATGGGCCCACCCCTTCTGTTGAAAGTTGAAGGGATTTTAGTTGGCACTGGACATAAAACTGCTGAGCATGCTCTTCACCAACCGTTTTCACCAGTTGGTAATCGGGCAAGTCCATTCCCTGAGATTGTAGTTTTTCCTGCAAAACACTTTTTGCATCTTTGATATCATTGATTAAAGAGCCATCGTTTAATCGGGATTCAAACAGGAACAAAATCGACTTTTTGCATGCTTCAAAACCACCATCGAGATAAATAGCAGCAAAAACGGCTTCTAAAGCGTCTGCTAAAATCGACGCTCGACGAAATCCCCCACTCCGTAATTCTCCCTGCCCCATGATTAAATAATCACCCAGCTTGATTTCTCGCGCTATCTCAGCCAGGGTATCCCCTTTCACCAAATAGGAACGTAGCCGACTTAGAACACCTTCTGCTTGATTATGGTATCGCTGATAAATAGCTTCAGCAATCACTAGACTTAACACTGAATCACCAAGAAACTCTAGCCGCTCATTATGGGAAGTCGCTGCACTTCGGTGGGTTAATGCAAGGTTTAGCAAGGCGGCTTGATTGAATTGGTAATTAAGTGATAAACAAAGCTTTTCAACATCAGGGCGCATTAATGTTTACCTCTTGTTCAACTTTAAAGTGCACTAATAGACTGATGTTGGCAAACATTTTTTCTTTCACTTCGTAATCAATTTTAATGTTGAAGGTGTTGTAATTTATCGGCTTAATAACAATATTGCTGGGCTTAATTGAAATAACACTATCAATATAAAATTGATTAATCAATATCCGCCGGATTTGGTCAGAGTTATACGACATATCATGGCTAAACCGTTCTGAGGAAATATTGGTCAAAGCCGATACGGCATTTTTCACCTTATAATTATTATAATAAATGGGTGCAACCTTCATAATAAAAATTGCGAATATAACAACCAACGCTGCTGATACTAACATGCCTGTTAACGTCATGCCTTGCATCCGTCTCATTTTTCATTCCTTTCAATAAGTTAAAACCATCGGTAAGAGTAACCCTGGGGCGTGTCCTCATACCCTACAGTATAGTTCCTATTCGAGACCAACGTACAGAGCCAGTCTGACCATTCCAACTGAGCCAAACCATCACCGCTTTACCGCGTAAATAGGATTCTGGTACAAATCCCCAAAATCGGCTATCAGCACTATCATCCCGGTTATCGCCCATCATGAAGTATTGTTTTGGGGGAACAACTAAGGAAAAATCAGCAGAATATGCTTCAGGATTAAGGTAAATGGCATGTTTAGTGCCCGCCAAATCTTCTTCATATTTTGCGACGGTACGTCCAGAGCTTTCATCGGTGGTATATTCAATAAATGTCTGCTTTATTTCTTTGCCATTGATGTAGAGCACTTTATCACGGTACTCCACTTTATCACCCGGCACGCCTATCACGCGTTTAATAAAATCATAAGTCGGATCAGGCGGCCATCTGAAAACCGCAATTTGTCCGGTTTTAGGTTCGGAAATTGGCAGTATTTTTGTTTCAGAGACTGGCAACCTCAAACCATAAGAAAACTTGTTCACCACCACGAAATCACCGACTTGTAAAGTGGGCTCTAAGGAGCCTGATGGGATACGGAATGGCTCACCTAAAAATGAGCGCAAGATTAAGACAATTAGAAATATTGGGAAAAACCCATGACCAAACTCTAAAATTCTTCCCCGTTTTTGGCCGGCCGGGCGTTTTTTCGCATAGTAAAAAACCTCCAAGACATACAAAACGCCGGTTAAGATTGTCATGACTAATAAAAATAAGGCAAAACTCATACGTTAATATCCTTTTTTATTAGGGTTTGTTGATATTTCGTTCCGGGTGGCAAGCAAACGGGACGAAATGTCGACAGACCCTCTTTAATTTTTCTTTTTGTGTGTTTGGAACACTGCCATGAAGGCTTCTTGGGGTATCTCCACGCTACCCACCTGTTTCATTCGCTTTTTACCTGCTTTTTGCTTTTCTAATAATTTGCGTTTACGCGTGACATCTCCCCCATAGCATTTCGCTGTCACATTCTTGCGTAATGCTTTGACCGTTTGCCTTGCGATGACATGGTTACCAATAGCAGCCTGGATGGCCACATCAAACATCTGCCTGGGAATGAGTTCTTGCATTTTTTCAGCTAATACCTTGCCTCGTTGATAGGCCACATCACGATGGACAATGACCGCCAGAGCATCCACCTTATCGCCATTAATCAAGATATCCATCTTAACAAGATTTGCCGGCTCAAATTTTAAGAAGTTATAGTCGAGTGAGGCGTATCCTCGGGTGAGTGACTTTAACTTGTCAAAAAAATCCGAAACCACTTCACTCATGGGTATGTCATAAACGACCGAGACTTGATAGCCACTATAAGTCATGCTGACTTGTGAACCCCGACGTTCAGTACATAAAGAGATGACTTGGCCAAGATAATCTTGAGGCACCAAGATATTAGCCCGAACGATGGGTTCATACATCTGTTTGATTTGCGAAGCGCCTGGTAAGTGGGAGGGATTATCCACCATTATCATTTCTGACTTCGTGGTTTCAACTTGGTAAATCACTGTTGGCGCAGTCGATATCAAATCCAGGTCATATTCCCTTTCTAAACGTTCCTGAATGATTTCCATATGCAGCATACCTAAAAAGCCACAGCGAAAACCAAACCCCAGTGCTTCCGATGACTCCGGTTCAAAAAACAACGACGCATCATTTAAACTCAATTTATTCAAAGCGTCACGAAACGCTTCAAAATCATCCGCACTGATTGGAAATAACCCGGCATATACCTGCGGCTTTACTTTTTGGAATCCAGGCAATGGGCTTTTGGCTTGATTTTTCTCAAGGGTTAACGTATCACCAACCGGTGCCCCATGGATGTCTTTTATGCCAGCAATCACATAGCCTACTTCACCTGCTTTTAAAGCGGCTAGTTTATGCCGCTTTGGCGTAAAATACCCGACTTCATCCACTTCATGGCTGCGGCCCGTTGACATCACCCGCATTTTATCGCCTTTTTGCAGCTGGCCATTGACGATTCTAACCAAGGAAACAACCCCAAGATAACTATCAAACCATGAATCAATAATCAACGCTTGTAACGGCTCTTCAATTTCACCCTTCGGCGGGGGAATTTTATCAACGATTGCTTGCAAAACTTCGCGTACACCGTCTCCCGTTTTTGCCGACACTTTGAGAGCGTTGCGAGCTTCAATGCCAATAATGTTCTCAATTTCATTGCATACCCTCTCAGGCTCAGCTTGGGGTAGGTCTAACTTATTAAGAACCGGGACAACTTCTAATTCTTGCTCAATAGCAGTGTAACAAACCGCGACCGTTTGCGCTTCCACGCCTTGTGCCGCATCGACTACCAAGATAGCACCTTCACAAGCGGCCAACGAACGGGACACTTCATAACTGAAATCAACATGCCCAGGGGTATCAATGAAATTTAATAAATAGGTTTGTCCATTTTCAGCTGTAAAATTAAGGGACACGCTTTGGGCTTTAATGGTAATACCACGCTCTCTCTCAATATCCATTGAGTCTAAAACCTGCTCTTCCATTTCACGATCTGTCAAGCCCCCGCATATTTGAATAAAGCGGTCAGCCAAGGTTGATTTACCATGATCAATATGAGCAATGATTGAAAAATTACGGATATGACTTAGATCGCTCAAACTGAATACCTGCAAAGAAAAAGAGGTGTATTCTATCGCAAAAAAGCCGCAGAAAAAAGATGGTCACAAGAGGCATCGAAAATATACACAATTTTGCCATGAAAATCGGGGCAATTCACGATTGCCCCTATCAACAGATCTTAACCCAGCAATTTGTATAGAATGGCTGACAATGCCAAAAGGCCAATAATAGTTGTGAATATATCCGCAATCGTTTGTCGATAGGCTTTTAGCCGCTCTATGCGATACAACGCATGCATTGGCATCAGAAACAAGATGATCGCTATGATGGGCCCACCCAATGTTTCAATCATGCCTAATATTGAAGGATTGATGGTAGCAACAATCCAGCATGCCCCCAATATGGATAAATCAATCGATGGCAAAAACGCTTTCTTCAATAAGGGATTGGTAGGATGAACTTCTTTTTGCCATAGACCTTTTAAACCTTCTCTTGCGCCTAGATAATGGCCAAAAAACGATTTAGCAATGGCAACAAAAGCGATGATAGGTGCAATTAACGAGATAAAAGGTTGGTGAAAGTAGTTTGCCAAATACGATAAAATAGAGATATTTTGATGCTTGGCCAACTGCATGTCTTCAGGAGTTAAGGTAAAAACACAGCTAAATACAAAAAACATTACCGTTGCAATCATCAATAGATGGCTTGTCGCTAATATCTGACAACTTTTTTGATCTGCATCTTTCCCATAGGTTTGCTTTTGTTGTAAAGCAAACGAGGAAATGATCGGTGAATGATTGAAGGAAAATACCATCACCGGAATCAAAATTGCAATGCTAGACATTGTCGAGGTGGACAGAAGCGATGGCGAATTATTCAGTGAATGAATCCAGTACGATAAATTCCATGAAGGAATGAGATAACACGATAGTGCCAATAGTACGATAACAAACGGATAAACAAGCATACTCATTGAGCGCAGCACCATCTGTTGACCAAAGACAATGACTAGCATTAAGCCAGTTAATAAACCACCGGATAATAAAGGTCGGGAGATAGGCTGAAAATGAAGTTGGTTCACCCAAAAACTCTCAGCGGTATTGGTGATTGCCACGCTATACATCAGTAAAATTGGAAAAATGGCAAAGAAATAAAAGAACGTAATCAGAAGGCCTGAGCGTTGACCATAATATTCTTTTGCGACATCGGTGATATCGCCGTGTTTATTTGGTGATGATAAGACAAATCGGCTAAGACCACGATGGGCATAATAGGTCATTGGGAAAGCCAAGATCGTCATAATCAATAATGGCAAAAGCCCGTTGATACCCGCATTAATCGGCAGGAATAAGGTGCCGGCTCCTATTGCTGTTCCATATAAGCTAAGCGTCCATAAGGTATCTTGCTTATTCCACGAGCTATTTAAGGGGGTGTTGCTCTGTTCGAGCGACTCAATAGTTACTTGTGTCACCTTGACTCCTGAACGACGATCACTGTCATCTATGGTAAAGAAACCAGGCAAAAAAAGCAATAATATTTACCAATCTGTAATATTAAATATTACTGTGTAGTATTTGGCGTTCATCTGACTAAAAAGTCAAAATATTGCCCAGGATAAGGTTCATTAATTAACGTAAAATGCCACCATTCCTTGTGGTAGGGCTTAAATCCTGCTTGACGCATAATTTTCCGCAGTCGCTTCCGATTCGATAATTGCTCTTTTGATTGTCTAGCATAATGAAAGTGCGCGCTCGGGTCGAGACAGTCAAACCGTGTGCCCATATTAATTGAATTATCGTTTAGATAAGCCAATGTTGAGTCATAGCAGCGTTTAATGGCCCGGAGATGGGGCTGGTGTTTTGGTTCATTTGCAAGAATTAATGTTAAATCAACCGTGCTTCCACGGCTATGTCCCGAATAGCGAGCGATATAACCTTTTTGGAATAATTGATTCTTCCTTACGCGTGGGTAAAAAGCGGGTTGATAAGCATTCGATAGGTGATTTTGACTCCAATGATAGAAATCATCCACGGCCCATTTTGGGCGATAACAATCATACACTTTCAGGCTATAACCCATCTTTTTTGCTAGTTTCTGAGCTTTCCGCAAAGCAACTGCTGCCGGCTTTGTTAGAATGCACACACCGGATTGATAACCAGCAATCGGGCGACCAACAAAATTGTTGTTGGTCGCATAACGCATATCTTGCTTGATGTCCGGAGCTATGTTCTGCAAATAAACAAAACCTGGGGGAAGAGAAAAGCTTAATTTAGCAATCGACCACAATAAAAACCATGCGAGTGCGCGCATTTCCCCTCCTCTATATGCTATTCAGAACAGCCTACCCCGTCAAAACCAACAACTTCACAACGTTGATGGTTTTGTGCGGTGAATTGATAATAGCTACCATTGACCTTGGCATATATTTGACCTTGCTTAGCCTGCCAAATTGGTGCATTTTTCATGGCTGTTTGAAGTTTTGCCATATCAGACACTGGGCGCCAAGCTGGATCACCTTTTTTCACCGCTTCAGAAGGGATGGAGAAGTGGGTAAAACCTTTACTAACTGCTGAGATAGCATTGAGTGCATCAATGATGCCGTGCCCACATGGCATCTTCCCTTGGCAAGATTCTGTGACCTTTGATGATGCGCCAAAATCATGTGTTGTGGCATAGAGCAATTGCTCAAGCGCAACCACGCTCATTCGCCTTGGGGAAGCAGAATCAACTAAGCCAAACAAGCCCGCAGCATGTGGGGAGGCCATACTGGTTCCTTGATAGAAATCATACCCCGAACCATAATATCCTTCGCCTGGTTTAACCGTTGATAAGATACCACCATCTGTGCCATATCGCTGATCGCCGCCCGGCGCTGCGAAGGCAACGGATGGGCCATAGTTTGAAAAATAGGAACGCAAGCCAGATGGGCCAGTGGAAGCCACACGTACCACGCCACTGCATATCGCTGGAGCATTAAAATTTTCCCAATGATTATCATTTCCTGCAGCTGCGACAACCACAACACCATGTTGGCGTGCGTAATCTACGGCTTCTTGCAATGCCTGATCACAATAGCTTCGTTCTTTGCCGGGATGCTCATCCACACCAAAGCTCATATTAATAACGCGTGCTTTGTGCTTATTCTTTGGTACGCCAGGCACATCAGCACCGGCCGCCCAATAAATCGCATTGACCACATTACTCTCATAAAACATACCATCGGCAGCGGGTATTTTCACTGGTAAAATTTTCATCGAAGGGCCAACACCCTGCATGATATTACCATAACCAGCAATTGTCCCTGCCACATGCGTGCCATGATAGGACTCCGTTTCATCTGCCAAATTCATATCATTGGCGACAAAATTCCAGCCGTAAATATCACCATTTTCGTCATGAAAAACATTACCCATCAAATCAGGATGGGCCTCAAGGCCTGTATCTAACACAGCAACAACCACTTCTCGTTTCGCATTACCCAGCGAATAAGCCCATGCGCCATCCATTTTGCCAGGTGCTGATTCAAGCATCATCCCTTCAGGTGCAGAAAACTCATCCCACTGCAGTTCATGGCTTAAAACTAACATAGGATCTTGGTAAGATTGTTTTGGTAAAGGCTTAAACTGCCCACGACGGTTTATGACTGCATACTCAATATCGGACCGTTGGTTCAATTGGCTAAGCAATGTTTGCTCATCCATTGCTTTAATTCCCTTTTTCTCATGCACGCTCACCTCATAGGTACCTCCCGCCATCGGTTTAACCTCGTTTGCTGTCAAGCCTAGTGAATTCAAGCTTGAATTGATAGACATTGCCAACGATGGATGGGGGGATTTGAATTTGATAATAAAATTGTGATTTGCATGAGATACAGGTACTGACGCAGATAGCGTCAATGCAGCCAAAAAAGCATACTTGCGCATAGAAACTCCTTGTTTGTTTCAAAATCGCAGTATGCCTTAGGTTTGTGGTTTGCGCAACCGTTGAGGGTTTCTGATCGAGGGACTACCTATAAAAATAAAATCCCTTTTACGTGAACGTTTGCGTTAGCGTCTCCGTTACCGAATTTAATCTTGTCAACCTGAAATGTCGATATTTAAAAACAGAATAAATAGTTATCGACGAGTTTAAAAAAATTGCTGTTAGAAAACTAACAGAGTCTTATTGCTAGAGTCATGATCTTTCGGTAACGCAAACGTTCACGTAAAAGGATACTGTCGGCGCTGATTACCTAGTAATAATCAATCTCTGTCATCGTCACATCAACAGGGGCTTCATCGACAATGACAAACGTTGGGGGTGAAGGGTCAACTGTAACTGTTCGATAAGACACGACTTCACTCGTATAAAGTGTTCCGCACGCGGACAATAACAAAGCTAAAGGGACAATTGCAATCCATCTCATAAATCCACCTTTTGATTTTGATTTAATCTAATTGTAGATTATTTGAGCTATATTGCAAATTTAGACCGTCTCAATGCAATCCTTGCCATTGGACTTAACGTGTAGGTCGGGCCTTGGCCCGACGGTTCGATAAATAATTCAAAGAAAAGGAACCAGACAATTGTCTCAATCATTATTCCATATCTGAACGGTAATCCCCTAAACTTGCGAGACTATTGAGTTTTGCTCGTTTCAATAGCGCTTTTTGGGCTGCCTGGATATTTTCCGGTTTCCCACCCCAAGCTTTTAAACAATCTTCTTGTAACGCGCGGCCATAGGAAAAGCTTAATAACCAAGGTTGCTCATCGAGCATGTTCATGGCATTAAGATTCTCTGTCGCTACAACAGGTGATTGGCCACCCGATAAAAAGTTGATGGTAGGAACTGCCGCTGGAACATTATTGCGAAAGACGCTAATCGTATAAAGCGCCACTTCATCAGGCGAACTAAAAGGCGTCGCTTCACTTCCTGAGGTGACCATGCTTGGCTTTAACACCATATATTCTAAAGCGACTTGATGAATATAGAGGGAATGGAACAGCTCATGAAGGACCATTTCTTGTGCTTCGGCGCATTGCTCAATACTATGGTCACCATCCATCAATACTTCGGGTTCAACAATAGGGACAATCCCATTATGTTGGCAAATTGCCGCATAGCGTGCCAACGTCTCCGCGTTCGCTTTGATGGCTGTTAAGCTAGGTTTGTTGTCGGCAATGTTATAGACGTTACGCCATTTTGCAAACGTTGCCCCCTGTTTTTTAAACGTTTGCAAACGCTCATTTAAGCCATCTAATCCTTGAGTAACTTTTTCACTATCGGTATTAACCAAGTCAATCAGTCCTTTATCGACCTTAATACCCGGTGTGATACCTTGATCAGCAAATACCTGCGCTAGGCATTTTCCGTTATCATCAGTTTGGGTAAACGTTTCTTCGTATAAAATAACCCCATGAATATACTCTGACAATCCCGGGGTTTGGGCAATTAGCATACGATAATCACGTCGATTTTTCTCAGTATTCTCAAGGCCGATTGTGGCTAGGCGCTTACCGATCGTGCCCGTGCTTTCATCAGCTGCCAAAAATCCCTTGCCCGGTTGTAGCAAGTGATCCATTGTCGACTCTAAATCGTCAAAACTCATGGTATATTGTCTCCTACTTTAATCAAATGGTATGTTTTTAATAATGTATCGCCAAGATAGCATTTTCTGAGTCAAGCGTGATTATCGTGATAGATATTTTTCACGTATTATTTGGTGTGTCTCAAACCCTTTTTCTTTTAAAAGAGCAAACGAATCATCAATCATACCTGGGTTACCGCATAAATAGACTAAATCCCTACCAGGATTTACCGCTAAGTCATCAAAGCAATGTTGCACATAGCCGCTTCGTTCAAATTCTTGCAGCTCTGTAGCCTCAACGCGACTAAGGCAAGCACAAAAGGTTACATTGCTGAATTCCTTTGCAAATGCCTGAAATTCATCCGCATAGAGGACCTCATCACGGCGTTGGACACCTTGCAATATGACAACTTCAAGACTCGTGTTGTTTTTAAGCAGGTGTCTTAAGCTCGGTAGCATTGCCCGATAGGGAGTAACACCGGTGCTGGTTGCCACTAGGATCATGCGACCTGGCAACTCCTCTTTTAAGATTAACCGTCCAAACGGACCATTAATATTAATTTGATCGCCAGGATTTAGGTTAAATAACAACTCGGTGCCCGGTCCATTTTCAACATACCCTGCTGCAAACTCAATGCGATTATCGCCCCTTGGCGGATTAGCAACACTATAACTTCTTTTCAATGAATTACCATCCTTTTCAAAATGGATGGTAATGAATTGACCAGGCTTATACTGGAATGGCGGATTATGTTCCGCTGCAAAAATAAAATGCTTAACCTTGGGGGAAAGCATAAACGACTCAACCAGAGTGATAGGAAATGTTTGAACTTTCATAGAATCCGCTTTTATAATCGAACAAATACCCCATATAATAGGGGAAAAAATATGCTTTGCAACCATTGCAGGCTATAATTTAACTATGAACGATGATAGTTTTACTTCAATACTTGTCCATTTGGGTCAATCCGCAGTGCCAGTCCAAGCGTTAGTCACGGGCTTTGGTTATCTTTTGGGTATTATTTTTTTCATGATTGGTATCCAAAAATTAAAAATCATAGCCGACTACCGAGCCCGCTCATCCTCTCATTTACCCATGCTTGTCCCCGTTGCTTATTTCTTAGGAGGAGCAGCGCTCATCTATATCCCCGGTGCCATTAAAACAGCGTCAGCGACAGCTTTTGGCGCTGATAATCTTCTTGCTTATCAAAAAGTCAACCCGTTTGATGTTCTTGGAGCCATGGTGATAATCATTCAAACAGCTGGCGTCATATGGTTTGTCCGCGGAATTTCCTTATTGGTGAATGCCAGTAACCCAGGAATTCAGCATGGTGCAAAGGGGTTTACTTTTTTAATTGCAGGGATTTTAGCCCTCAACTTCGAGGCAACCTTCTCAACCATAGACACCATGTTTGAATATATTTCATCTTACACCTTGGCATTTAAAGGTAGTATGGGGTATTAAAGATAGTACTTTTTTGATTTGCGACACATGATGTTTGCAGTGCTTCTGAATATTATAAATGACCAATAACGTGTTGATGTCTCGACACTATCTTTTTGGATAGGTCGCATAACAAGGTTGAAACACCCAGGCTTACTCGTTATCACCCGAGAAGGTAGCCTTTGCGTTGGGTTGTGCACCAGCAAAACTGCTTGCCGCCCCTTTGATTTTGCCAATCCCTTGTTCCGCATAGCCTCCTAGCTTCGAGTCGATGGCTTGCGAGGCTTTTTGTGTCGCACCCGCGCCCTCTTGGACTTTTTGTTGCGCTTCTTGACCCCATTGGGCTGTCTCTTGTCCAACTGATTCAGGTGGTCCTCCAATAAAGCGTAATACTTTATCAGGCAGCATCGTAATCAAACTAAAGGATTTTTGTACCATAATCATATACATGGTGGTATACATCAAAATCACAAAGAAGAAACCATAAATGCCAGCCCAACTCGTATAACCTTTTGGATTAATCGTCCCTGCTAAGCTCTGAACCGTTGACGTATCGTTAATCTTCTTTGTGGGATCTCCAAAGCCATAATTACCCTGACTTGAGGTAGTTAAAAAGCCACCACCGGTATCGCTTCCTAATATAAAATTGGCGACATTTTGATACCCTGCATTGAGTATCCAGACAGCGACATAGGATAAAGCGATAGCCGTGATATAACCAATAATCATCATGGCAGGGCGCAAGAAAACATTCAATAAAATCATCAATGCTTGCTCGCCTCTTCCTAAGGCGGCATCCCCTTCTGGGTGAGTAATTCCTAAAGCAACAATTGGTCCAGCCACCATTGCTTCAATCACAGCCATCAACCAGGCTATCGAACCAAATGTAAAGATCATATAGGGCATAAAAGGAATATAATAGGCCGTTATAAAGCCAATGGATACCATGGTGCCAAGCCATGCAAATAGTAAGGGGAACGTTAGGGCAATGATTGCAAAAATGACCCCACCGACATAGGGAATAGCCGCAATCAGTGAAACTTCGATTAATAAAATCCATAGGTCGCCGGCAAAATTGATGTATTGCGTTCCCATATTAGCAAGGGCCACTATTGGATTGGCGTTCGGTTGCTCAATAATAGACACCCCTTGCTTAAATATCTCAGCGATTCCCTCCAGCGGCAATGATATGAATGCAAATATAACCGTATCTAAAAGTTTAGATATCAAATCCAAGAAAAAGTTTAAAAATACTCGAATCATATCATTATAAAATAAATTCCCAAGTAAGCGGCCAACACAACCTAGCAACGGAACATGGCCGCAACTAAAGTTTTGTGAAGGCAAGTAGAGTAAACTACCGTCCAAATCGATTTTAATTTGCAAATTAAACGAAGGTGGCTTAAAACCAGGCTGATCAGGCAATTGCACTTTAAGCGAATTGGTAATAAATCCAAAAACTGTGGCACTTTGTTGTCCTGTAATAGGGCCAGACTCTAGGGCTTTCGCCAACATGGATTTAACAGACTCACCGCCAGATTGACTCGTATTAGGTTGCGGAATGGCTGTCCCCGAAAAAGAAGATGCATCAAAAAGACCCTTAAGCTGATTGATTTGGGTAACATCCGATTGTAGCCAGGTACATAATATTTGATAAGTCCCCGCGCAGGTACCAGCGTTACCAAAAGCACTGGTCATTGTCGATACAGAAAATTTTGACCCATCAAGGCCTGTGTCGGAATCAGTTAGATTACTGCCTGCATTCATGGCAGAGGTATTTAATTGGACTAAGTCCCAAAAATAACTCCCAGCCAAAATCCAGCCTTGTTGTTCGGCTCCTTTAATAAATTCTCTTTCCTTTGAAGCATTTTTTTTGTTAGTGGCTTCTTGGACTAACGTTAAGCTAGGTTGCATCACTGCATTATAATCTTGAACGGCGCCTTGAAATGCCGTGCCATTAAATAATGGGGCGGAACTGGTTGTTGAGCTACTGGCACTCCCCCAACTCACGCATTGATTGTTGGCAATATCATCAGAGGTACATACGTTTCCATTTATACTATAAGGAACACCGTACTGTTCAGTGGCAACCGGGGAAAAAGGTTGCTGGGTTGTGCTCACAGCCGAGGTATTAAGCTGGGGATCATTGCTCACAATTTGCTGGGCAATGGATGCCAAGTCAGTGTACATTTGCTGAATAGCGATCGCTCTAGAAATTTCCATGGTCTGCAGATCACCTGAATTAAGCCCGAGCCCAGCGACACTTCCGGTCGAAAAAGCATTCCAGGTGAGAGAGCCGCATATACCGTTAAGCACTGAGTAGGGAGAAGTTGAGTCCAAATTGGGCAAAGGCATGGTAAAACTTTTCGCAGTTTTTTGGCTAGTTTGAAATGAAACTGCGTTGACAGAACCAACGAGATCCGGGACTTGTGCATTACAAATAGGAGCCATAGTGCTACTCGGTGTACCGTAACAAGGACCAATTTTTTGCGATTTTTGCTCCATCAAGCTCTGACGTTGTTCATATAAGATCTGCTGAATACCAGCCATACAAACTTGTCCAGATAAAATGACAAAAGCACCTTGTGCCACACTCGTACCACCCGCAGTCAGTGAAACCGCCGGTTTCATTTGCGCTTTTATGATGGCGCCACCTTGATTAAGATAGCCTAGTGCCGCATCCCAAATCTTATCCGCTGCACCAACCCCTTGCACCACCACCCACATGATAAACACTTGCATCATGCAATAGCCCGATGCTTTGGGTATTAAAAGAGCAAGACCTAATGTTGAACGAACAGGCACCCAAATTGAAGACCATTTTTGGCCAAGAAACTGGCCTTCTTGCGCTGTGTTCATAGTCGACACAGTCAGTGTGTACATGATGACAATGCCGCCTAATGCTAAAACGGCAGAGTTAAAGACGCCAAACATGGTGCCCATAATTTGAGAACCAGAGCCATGGAGAACACCATCAACGACACCAAAAATATTACCAAGAAAAACGACTGAATAGTCACCAGGCGGAGGTGCAAAACTGAGCGAGCCCCCGCCGGATTGATCTTGTGCGAACAACAAAGCGGGGTAGAATAGCGATAACAGTAATAAGCCCAGTTTCTTCATGATTTTTGCCCTAATAATCCCTCTCGAAACCACTGCGAAAACGAGCATCCTAACTTGCGCTCTTTTATTTGAAAATACCAAAAGTGATAACGAAAGGCTAATGCGACCGCAATTAAGGTAACGGAATAACACAAAAACGCAGCCTGTAAACTGCCATAAAATAAATGATAAAAGCTATATAAAAAAATAAATCCTGCCAGGATAGCCATTAATCGACTCATCCTTATCAAAGCAACCTCGCGACTTTTTAAATCGGCCTCACTCAAATTCATTTCTTTGATTGCTTTATCAAATTGCATCTGGCTACCCGCCCCCTGTTGATTTTGGGGGACAAAGAATCGTTTAAAGCCGTTCCATAAATAGAGACTATAGCCTTTCAACCGATCATAATCCACCCAATAACGAAAGTTAAAGACTCTTCCAAATATCGAACGGATACGGGATTGTTTTCTTTTTTGCATAATCTTTACTATTGTAATAATGAAGCGTTATATTAACTAATATACTATAGTACTAATTGGTTGTATCCTTTACAATGGTAATTTTTAAGTAAAAAAAGAGTAAAATATGCCTGATCTTAGTCAAAAAGCCTCGGCAAAATACTGGTTTGAGTTTATGGACCCTAGTATTTATCGGGTCATAACTTTTATGGAAAGTGTTGAAAATTTTACCCTTGATGGCGATCCCCTCCTTGAAGAAGCCCTTGAAAAATTGGGAAAGGAGCTTGATGATATGGATGGGATAGATGTGAATACCCTGCAAAAACAAGCACTTTTTATTCGCATTGTTGGCAATATTAAAACGGGTCGGGGACTAAGGCTACTACAAGCAATTGATACGGTGCAACCAGGTAGTGCATCACAGGTATTAGTCCATGCAGAAGATACAACATTATCCGATGACGATCCTGCCGGTGTTTTTTTGAAGCGCAACATTGCCTTTGAGCGCTTTCGTCTATTGTCCCGTATTTTTTCTGAAGACAGATTACGCCTAATCACTGAAGCGCTGGAAGGAGAAGATTAATGATTAAACGCTTTTTACCAATGACATCCCTTGTCGCTGTTTTGACACTATCAACACCAATCTATTCTCAAAATTTTTCAAGCGGTGACAGTAACCCTTGGGAAGGAGGCTTCCAAAATTTGGGGCAGTTAGTTTTAAACCTAGGGGGGTATTTGGGATATAATTTAAACTCCCCCCCTACTAATGTTAATAGCAGCTTAATCGAAAATATCTCCATTTCAACACTCTTCTACGGGAATAGTGTTGTATGGTTTTTAGGGTCTCTGCCTGTCAATTCGACCATGGGCCAATTCACACCAAGTGCGGTTCAAGGGATAAGTTCTTATAACGAGTTTTTCAACGCCGTTTTTAACAATGCATCCTATTCCCAAGACCAAAGCAATCAAGGTCGTGTCTCAGTCAATGCCAGTATCGATCAGCAGAATTATCAGAAAGACCCCATTAGCCAAGAGATATTAAATTTGCTAGGAACGCCCAACGATAGTTTCTGCATAAACAACGACCAAACCGTCAACTCTAAATGCCAACCAATGAGCCAAGGGCTCGTTGTCACTCAAGCGTTGGGCACTTTACCAACAGACACAACCGCCTTCTTTAATTTTTCCACGCTGCAAGCTCAATTACCTCAACTTAATTTTAACTCCTTAACTGGACCGCTCGTCTATCAATCTCAAGCACAAAACCAAAATACCACGTCATCGCCAACGCCTTCTAGTGGTAAAAACCCAGGTTTGCTAGCATTAAGTCAAGCACAGGCAGCCCAAAACTTTATACGCAACGTATCAGGAACCATTTTACGGCCAACGCTACCAACTTCTGATTCATATTATAAGCTTATCCAAACAGCGACTAGCTCAAAAAGCACTCAATCAGAGCAGCTCACAGCCAATAAAACATTGAGCACTTATTTCGCCCAACTACATTACTATACTGCGCAAATGTCATTAGGGATAAGTAACTTATATTTCAGCCTAGCAAAGCGCATGCCTCAAACCGCTACCGGCTTACCTCAAAACCCATCATCTCAAGCATTATCCGAATTTCAAATGGCTACAAATCGATTAGCATTAAATCCATCCAATTTACAAGATAACAATACCCAGTGGCTTCAACAAATCAATACCGCTTCACAAGCATCCGTGCAAAAAGAAATTGCCATTTTACTGGCAGAAATCAACTATCAGCTTTATCTCAATCGACAAATTCAAGAACGAATATTGCTAACAAATTCGGCCATCCTGTTAGGCATTGCTAATCAAAACAAACCCGATGGCTCAGCCCTGGGTCAGAATGATTCTTCATCGTCCTCTTAATACACCTAATTAATTTTGGCTGCAGTAAAGTACTGCAGCCAAAATTCACCGGATTAAGGTCATAACCAATTTTAAATAACATCACTAAAAATCATTTGTGCATTAACTTACGTCATGCTATTTTAAAGCTTATGATTGAAAAGCAGTTAACCATTATCAATAAACTCGGATTGCATGCTCGTGCGTCGGCTAAATTCGTTTCGACGGCCAACCGGTTTCAAAGTCAATTGACTGTCAAAAAGGGCAACCAATCCGTCAACGGCAAAAGTATTATGGGCGTCATGATGCTTGCAGCCCCTCTCGGCAGTGATATTGTTCTGATATTCGACGGGCCCGATGAAGAACATATGGCTGAGGCAATGACCTCCCTGATATCCAATAAATTTGGTGAACCTGAATAATCTTCTGGGATAAACTGGATGGACGTATCAATTCTTTTTAAAATTTTTATTTTCCTAGCGTCTGCTTGCGTTATTGTTCCTATTGCCAATCGCTTCCGTTTAAGTTCCGTGATCGGTTATTTGCTGGTCGGTATAATCATTGGCCCCTATTGTTTAGGTATTCTGGGTGATGCAGAAGGCGTCATGAATATCGCTGAGTTTGGTGTGGTGATGATGCTCTTTCTTATTGGTTTAGAGCTCGAACCTTCCATGCTCTGGCGCTTACGCCATGCCATCATTGGCTTAGGCGGCCTCCAAGTCGTACTAACCAGTCTTGCATTCACTGCAATTGGCATTGCTATCGGTTATCACTGGCAAATGAGTCTGGCTATTGGCATGGCGTTGGCATTATCGTCGACGGCCATTGTGTTACAAACCTTGCAAGAAAATAATTTATTAAAAACCATGGAAGGCGAAAGTGCCTTCTCCGTCTTGCTTTTTCAAGATATCGCCGTTATTCCCATTCTGATTATTCTGCCATTATTAGGCCTATCAACTGGCAATCATGCTAACTTGCATACCAATCATTTGCCATGGCATCTCACCGGTTGGCAACTTGCCTTGCTGGACTTAACCACCATCTCCTTGGTCATCCTTTCTGGCCGTTATTTATCTCGCTATTTATTTTTTATTATCGCAAAAACACACTTACGCGAATTATTTACGGCATTTTCGCTAGCATTGGTTATAGGTATCGCGCTGTTAATGTTAACAGTTGGCTTATCACCTGCGCTTGGCGCATTTGTCGCCGGGGTTGTGTTAGCAAACTCGGAGTATAAAAAATCATTAGAAGCGGATATACAGCCCTTTAAAGGGTTGCTCTTAGGCTTGTTTTTTATCACAGTGGGCATGAGCATGAACCTCCCACTTCTGGCAACTCACCCTGGCAAGTTTTTGCTTGCACTGTTTGGGTTAATCAGTGTCAAACTCATCCTATTAATTGCGCTTGCCAGGCTGTTTAAGTTAACCCAATACCAATCGCTAGCATTTGCTTTCTTTTTAGCACAAGGTGGCGAATTTGCTTTTGTTTTATTGCAATATGCACTTAGTTTGCACGTCATCACCCCCGAAGTCAGCCGCTTTTTTACGCTAACGGTGGCTTTATCCATGGCAACAACGCCTTTTGTTATTCTGTTTTACCAGAAATATATTGAGCCTAATATCTTGTTTAATCTCCCAGCCAGTGATTTTGATAAAATCAGTGAAAAACATCCCATTATACTAGCTGGCTATGGTCGGTTTGGCCAAATAATAGGCCGTTTTCTCAATGCCCAAGGAATCCATATAACGGTATTAGAAAAAGATCCTGAACAAATCAAATTATTACGAAAATTTGGTTATCACGCTTGGTATGGAGACGCATCACGACCAGAACACCTTGCCAATGCAGGTGCTGAAAACGCGAAATTATTAATCGTTGCTATCGGAAATGCCACCGTAAATTTGGAGGTTGTCCGACTGGCGAAACAACTCTATCCTAACTTAAAAATCTATGCCCGCGCGCGCAATCGGCGCCATGCCTATGAGTTGCACCGCGCAGGCGTCAATTACTTTAAACGAGAATTATTTGACTCTTCCTTAAGTATGGCTGAGAAGATCTTGCGCGATCTTGCCTATTCCCCTGCAGAAATTGAACGAAAAGCGAAGGCGTTTACCAAACATGACAACGAAACATTAGAAAAATCGTTTGAATTTTTCGACCAAGAAAAAGAAATCATTAACTTAAACCAAAAGGCAAAAGGCGAACTTGCGCAGCTGTTAGATGAAGCAGGGCGAATTCAAGAAACTGCAATCTAAAGATAAAATTGAGCATATAATGGCAAGTGATCCGAGAGCATTCGCCAAGGCTTGCCACTTAAACATTGTACCGACGCCACTTGCATTCCCCGGAAATAGATTCTGTCGATACACAAGGAAGGTCGAATGGCTGGGAACGAACGTGCATGATCGCCTTGCATGTAAGAAAAAGCTTCTTCAATACCCAGTTCAACGCGTAATGGTATCGAAAGCTGCTGGCGCCAATCATTAAAATCCCCCGCCATGATTAATGGTTCGCCTTCTGGTACAGTTTCAGCAATCCGAGCCATCAACGCTTTAGCTTGTTCCTTTCGTTCTGCCTTAAACAATCCCAGATGCACACAAAGCAAATGCACGGGTTTAGATACGGTTTCATCAATGTTGACCTGCGCATGCAATATGCTACGAGACGCCCGATTATAGGAGGATAGATTGATATTTTCATGCGAGTCGATGATATGTTGACTTAATATGGCATTACCATGATGACCTGATTGATACACTGCATTTTTAGCGTATAGGTGATAAGGCCAACCGTTTTCTGCCATAAATTCAGTTTGAGGACTTTCTGGCCAAGCTTCGATCCGTTTTTCACGGCGTTTATGTTCCCCTTGGACTTCTTGTAGAAAAATGAAATCCGGCGACATGGTATTTAATGCCTGCCGCATTTCAGGCAATAAGAAGCGCATTCGCCCTACACCAAATCCCTTATGGATATTATAGGTAATGATCGAGAGTTGCTGTTTCGTCATTTCAGTCATATCGTTGATTCAAATAATGGGTTTGATAATTTATTATTTACAAACGAATTATCAACAGCCATTATGATCATAGCGTACTTTTGTGTTTTTAGCAGATACTTTTTCAAGGGTTATCGCTTTTGCATATAATCCCATAAACCCGGTAATCACTATCATGACAGACTTAACCGTTGAAATACCTGGATTCACCATTGCATGCCGAACCTGGGGACATAAAGACAATCCTGTATTAATTGCCCTTCACGGATGGTTAGACAACGCAAATTCATTTAAACCTATCGCGCCTATGCTGTCTAAAAACTATTATGTGGTGGCTATTGATTTACCAGGACATGGGTTATCATCGCACCTGCCCCAAGGGTGTCACTACCATTTTGTCGATGGCATTTTCACCCTATTTGATGCGATAGAAGCATTAGGGTATCGACAGTTCAATCTACTTGGCCATTCCATGGGTGCCTGCTTATCTAGTTTAATGGCAGGTGTTGCCCCAGAGCGAATTGACCAGTTATTTTTAATTGAAGGATTGGGCCCCTTCTCGGCCCCTGAGCAAATGTGTAGCGAGCAATTATCGCGTTATTTAAGCCATCATAATAGCGGTGCTAGTCAGGTTATCCGCCCATACGACACCATCGAGGATGCGGCGAAAGCAAGAGCTAAACGGGGTCATATTTCAGTTGAGTTAGCTAAAATACTGTGTGAGCGAGGCGTTAGCATCTCTTCAGGACAATATATTTGGTGCCATGACCGACGATTAGTCACACCAACCCCCTTGTATTTAACCGAAGGGCAAATTCTAAGTTGCTTAGCTAACATCACCGCCTCAACACGACTGATTTGGGCCAATGAGGGATTTGAATATAATCAAACGATGATGGCCAAACGAATCAAAACTGTCCCTAACCTAAAGCAATACCACCTCAAAGGTGGCCATCACATCCATATGGAACATCCACATGCTGTGGCAGAAATTATATTGGCGAATGAATGAAGTTGCTGGCGTGAAGTCAAGGGCTACTCATTGAGTAGCCCCTCTATCACTCATGATTGGTTGATTAACCATTCTTTGAACAGTTTTCTACTTTGATGGTAACTTGATTGAGTGCATCGATGACATCATCTTGGTTATAGCCCAAATCCTGAGCAGACCAATAGATGCCACAACCGCCTTCATCAAAATTGGAATACGGTGTCCAATAGTCCATGTTTGCTTTAACCATCACATCAAAGGCTTTTTGCGCATCCCAGCCCGGTTTTGTTGCGATTAAATAAAACAATCGATTGAATACACCACTGGAATAGTGCACATCCAACCCACCATAATAGTCATCCGCCGTATTGATTGAAGTGCCATCACGACTTGGGTTATCCATGTAACGTAAAGCTTCTTCGCCAAAAGCGTCTTTGACAATTTCAGATCCAATCATCCAAGTCTCTTTACCGACTGAATAATGTTCAGCAGCCATTGCGGCCATATCTGAGAAAGACTCATTCATGCCACCTGATTGACCAAAGTAGTATAAATCAGAATGTTGCTCAGTAAATCCATGGCTGATTTCATGCGCACCTACCCCTAATGATACCAAAGGATACAACCATGAGCCACCATCACCGAATGTCATTTTCTTGCCATCCCAGAAAGCATTTTCATAGTTTCGGCTGTAATGGACGCGCATTACTAATTGCATGGGAGAACCATCGTAATTGGTTAATACTTCTAAGTTATACCAATCTTTGTACATGTATTTAATAACCATGCCCGCATACATTGCATCATTTATAGGTGAATAAGCGCCATTGATTTCGTCATACCCGTCATTATTAACGCCCGTCCAAAAATAATTTTGCGACAATTGTTGCTCAATGGTGCAGGGGAATGTGGCAGCATCCAACGAATGGGAAGTGCGCCCTTCCATATCAACCACTTTAATGTCAGGCGTTTCCATGAAGCAAGTTTGAGACTCGGCATCCCGCGTAATATCTAAGGCTGGCAATTCTTTACCAAACTCCGTCTTACCAACTTTAACATTACCGCCGAATCCAAGCCCTTTTACCGGTTCATGAATGGTTTTCAGATTATTCCATTGCACAAATGGTTTGAACGTATTGGCATCGATAATAGCCGTTGGACGTGCCGGTATCTTATCGGGATAAGAAATCAATACGCTGACTTCATAGGCCCAATGTGCTTTATTTTTATCATCAATATAAACCATTGGTGTGACTGATTCTTCACTTAACGACTCACCAGCATAGGCCTTTAAAAAGGTTTTCAAAGCAACGTTGGCGTTGCTATGGAACGATTGATTTGGCTCACCCAATTCATTGGCAAGATTTGCATAAAGTCGGCCATTCATCTTAGCAGGCTGCGCTCCGGTTAACGAAAGCTTATCCATTGCTTTCCCATGAAATATGGCATGGCCACCGAATACTTTTACGCCATGATAATATTGCTGATAGCGAGCATGGGTAATTTTGTTTTTGTCGATATGCTTTTTCAAGAATTGAATTGCATTTTTATCCATTTTCAGTTGTTGCGTATCGGCAATCGAAAATTGAGTCCGTATTTGATTAAACGAAGCTTTATGTAAATCGATTTGCGTTGCTGCGACTGATGCGGTTGAAAATCCAATACCTATTGCTAAAGCAAGGGGGGAAAGTTTGAGTGTGTAGTGCATAAAAAACTCCTTGTCATAGTTCTTGGACAGAACTCATAGCCCAATCCGTGTGTTCGATGAACACTTGATATGGCTGAAAAAACTATCACGGTCCAATATACCCAAGTTAATCCAGACCAAACCCAACTAAGCTACCACAAAAAAATTTTAATTAAAACAGCGTTATTCCAACATTTGCGAACAAAATGATGCTCGCATCGATTTCAAAATGATAAAAAGCAAAGGCACTGCTTAACAAAAATGCCACTATCTCATTCGAAACGAAGAATCATTTTGTTTAACTGTTAAATGAAAGACGTTAAATCCGGGTAAATTCAGCCACAAAAATGTCAAATTCTGATTAAGACTAGCAACACCTAATGTTCACAAAAAGTAAATCATTGCGCTGACATTTTTCTTATTATCAACCAACCCAATTTAATTTATAGCACATTCTGAGAAATGCAAACGTTATTTTGTGATTTTTTTCTTCGCATGGGACAAAAAATTACCTCAATTGAATACGGGCATGTGTTTGATCAAAGCCCAGCTTGAATTCAAACGTTACTTGGGTATAATAGGTTATCGATTTTGTAAGTCCTAACCCACTACTATTTGCTATCAATTCATGAGTCATATTACCACTAACATCCAATCAGCTATTGAAAATTTACGTTTAGGCCACCCCGTTGCCTTACCAACGGAAACCGTTTATGGTCTAGCTGCTAATGCTCAAAATGAATCGGCTATTCGGGCGGTATTTACATTAAAAAATAGACCATTGGACCACCCATTAATTCTCCATGTTGCCCCTGAATGGGATCTTACACAGTGGATAACAGATATTCCTGACTATGCAAAAAAATTGATGGATGCCTTTTGGCCAGGGCCTCTGACGTTTGTCCTCAATTGTGATGAGTCTAAAATTCCAGCGCTCGTGCGCGGTGGACAAGCAAGCGTTGCTGTTCGCAGCCCAAATCATCCTGTTTTTTTAGCATGTCTTCGCCAATTTGGTTCGCCGTTGGTTGCGCCATCTGCCAATCCCTATGGAAAAGTGAGCCCAACAACTGCCGAGCATGTAGCGGATAGTTTCACTAACGCATCGTTATTAATTGTGGATGGCGGCCGCTGTGAAATCGGCATCGAGTCGACCATTATTGATGCGCGAAAAGACAATGGATTTCAAATTCTCCGTCATGGGCACATCAAAGAAACGGATATCAATCAAGTCGTTGCAATAGCCACACTTAAATCCGATAATCCGCTAAGAGTATCTGGGCGACTTAACGATCATTATCAACCCCAAAAGCCTTTGTTTACCTTTGAAACGGATGAGCAAAGACAAGTACTGCTTGCCAAACACAATCCGCTTTTATACCTAATCGATTACGAAAACCCAGGACTTATTGAACCAACGTTATTTTTTAAGTGGCCTCAATCTGCTGAACAAGCAGCCTATGAGCTTTATTATCAATTGAGAGTCGCCGACAAATCAAAGGCCTTAGCCATTGCAATTCGTCTTCCTCCTTTGGATGCCAATTGGTCTGCTGTTTACGAAAGAATCTTAAAAGCAAGTCAGAAATAAAACCCCTCAACGGCTCTTTTGAGGGGTTTTCAGGACTTACGAAAAACTCCAAGGTCGAGGCAAAAAAAGTTGTTAAAGTGGGAGTTTAGATTAACTAAATGACCGAATTAAAACACTTATTAACGAAGAGATTGGGGTTTTTCGTAAGTTCTGATTTTAAAATCGGAGTTACTTTTCAATTGTGCGTTTGAAGATGTGCTAGGGAATGTCGCTAGTTACCCGCTTTTTAATCCAAATTGCCAGTCCCATTGTGAAGATGAGCGCTAATAACAATCCTGGCGTCTTCCAGCCAGGACCCGCTACCATCAAAGCATCAGGGCTGTGCCATATTGAAAACGGGATGGCTAGGCAAACATCCATAAGCGCTGAGCCTGCTACCAACCCACAGGCTATAAGCACAGCTCGCTGCATCCGATTAGTGTGGTTGGTTGAGTTTTTACTTTGCTTTGCTAATGCGGATGAGATCCACCTTGCCATCATGCCTCCGAAAAAAATTGGCACGGAGGAACTCATGGGTAAATACATGCCAATGGCAACACCAAGGATGGATAATTTTATCCAGCGCCGTAATTGCAAAAGTTTATCGAGCACAAGGATCCAAACGATAATCCCTGCGCCGATCAATAACGTACTCCAAGGGAGTGTGTGGGTAAAGACAGCCTTGCTGATAGCTGCCAGCAACACCGCCGTTGGTGCTGGTAAAGTTTGACTGACATCCATACTTGCATCCGGCACCACGCCAGCAATCCCATACACATAAAACATCAACTGCATAACCGGTGGTATCACTAACGAAGAAACAAGCACGCCCAACAGTAACATTAATTGTTGCCGCCAAGGAGTAGCCCCAACGAGAAAGCCAACTTTGAGATCCTGTGAGTTATCATTGGCAATTGCAGCAATACCCGTGACAACGGAGCCAATGATGATAGTGATTGCTTCACCTGCCTGCAACTGTTCCTCGTTAAAAGGAAGGGGAAGATGGTGATTCATCCAACTCAATAAACCCCAGGCTGCCATCAACATACCTGCAATCACAACCGAGCTACCAGGGCTGGCGGTCACTCCGACCATTGCTGAAAAATAGGCTGTCATTGCCGAAAATAAAAACCCAATAACTAGCACATAAGCAATGGCCAATACCGTCAATATTAAACTGGCATTATCCGCACCCATCTGGTGAACCGGAAACAAATAATAAAATAGAAAACCCATTAAAACAGTGGTCAATACAATGCCAATCAATAAATAGAATAGGGGAATATCTTGATCAACTCGAGTATAAGGAGACTGTCCAAATCGGCCAATACGACGTAAAGAATGTCTGACATTGTCAAGTAATGGTGGCAATAGCTTCACAAAAGTCCATATGCCTGCAAAAATCATAGCACCTATCCCTAAATAGCGCATATGCTCATTCCACAAGATCGCAGCCGCCTCACTCGCAGAAGTGAATTTGGTTAGATCAACCCATTGGGGACTTAAAATAGGAAAGGCAATAACCCAACTGATTAAAGCGCCAATCAGAATGCTGATGGCCATATCAAAACCAACCAAAAATCCAGCACCAATCATGGTTGCTGAAAATCCCGCTCCCAGGCCCACAATGGATCGACCCGTGATAAACCAGACTTGCCAACTGTTGGCAACGACTTTTAAGCCCACTTGGCAAAGCTCGATCGCAGCACCTATCAAGCCGCCCAAACCGATATCGCTGACCCCTTTACTGGCATCGCTGGTCTTTAAAACTTCGGCAATGGCTCTTCCTTCTGGGAAATTTAAGTTTTTATCATTGACCAAAATTCTTCGAAAAGGAATGGAAAATAACACCCCTAAAACGCCTCCGATTAAGGCAATTAAGCAATTTGTCCAATAATCAAAATGATGCCAATAGCCAATCACGATGAGAGCTGGAATGGTATAGACGATACCACCAGCAATGGCCTCTCCTGCAGAAGCCGCTGTTTGCACACAATTGTGTTCTAAAATAGTCGGTTGTTTAAAAAAACGTAAAACCCCCATGGAAATGATCGCAGCAGGAATGGAGGCCGAGGTTAAAATACCTAGCTTAAGGGCAAGATAGGCATTGGAAGTGGCTAATAGGATGGTCAGCAAAATCGCTAAAACGATCACCCGCAGTGTAATTTCAGGGATTGGGCTTCCTGTCGACTGATGATTTATCATAAAAACATGGACCTCATCGGCTATTAGACTGCCATTTGCCTGCAATCATCGTTTGGTGGGCAATGGGAGAGGCAAGATAATAACAAAGTGCAGCGGAATCATCCAGATGCCAGCGTACAATATCCGCTTTCAAGCCGGATTTTAGGCAGCCAAGTTGCTCACAAAGTCCCAATGCTTTGGCAGCATGAACGGTCACACCTTGCAGCACTTCTTCAACCGTTAAATGGAATAATTGACATGCCATATTCATCATTAATCGCAGTGAAGCAGTTGGCGAGGTGCCTGGATTAGCGTCCGAAGCGATCGCCATGGGAATTTGTCGCTGGCGAAATTGGGCAATCGGTGGCTTATGCGTTTCCTGTAAGGTATAAAAAGCCCCCGGCAGCAACACGGCCACTGTGCCATGTTGTTGCATCGCTATCAATCCTTGTTCTGACACATGTTCCACATGATCGCACGATAATGCGTTATAACTGGCAGCAAGTTCAACAGCCCCCATATCCGATAATTGCCCTGCATGGCACTTTATTGCCAATTGGTGGGTTCGAGCATACTCAAAGAGTTGCTGGGATTGCTCACAATCAAAGGCAATGTTTTCACAAAACACATCCACTGCATCGCATAAGTTTTCATCGACTAAAACAGGTAACACTTGCTGACATAAATAATCAACATACGCCTGTGCTTGCCCGCGATACTCGGGAGGCACTGCATGGGCACCTAAAAACGTTTTAACGATACGTATGCCACACTGCTTGGCCAACAAATCAGCCACTTCCAGCATTTTACGTTCATCCTGCAAAGACAAACCATAGCCCGATTTGATTTCAACAGTTGTCACACCTTCATCGATGAGTGCTTGTAATCGAGGCAAGCTTTCTGCAAATAACTGCTCTTTTGAAGCCTCGCGAGTGGCGTTTACTGTGGATAAAATGCCACCGCCGCGTTTGGCAATCTCAGCGTACGACAAACCTTGTTGACGCAAACGAAACTCATGACTGCGAAGGCCAGCATGAACTAAATGCGTGTGGCAGTCGATTAATCCAGGGGTCAAGAGATGGCCAGAACAATCCTCTGGAAGATACTGATCGCTTTGATAGTCGTCGGGGCACTCATTATCCGCCCCTACCCAAGCAATTGTATCGGCTTTAATAACAACGGTCTGATTTGATTTCTGACTGCCATCTGGCAACAAAACATTGGCATGATAAAGTCGATATCCACTCACTCGTTATTCCTCAAACGTTGGTACATGATGGGGCGGCTGTAACCATTGACGATGATGGCTCGTGTCATAGATATCCCACTCTTGACTGCAAAACGTGTGTTTGTCCACATCCAATAACAACCATGATAGAAAAAGCGCAACCGTGTCACAGGTTATCAATTGATTGTTGCGCTTAAGTTTTTGGAAAAAATGCAATTTTTCAGAATCCATGCAATCGCTGTGGCGAATTTCTGCTTGCATGGGTGTGTCGATGATGCCTGGCATCACCGAGGCAAAACTTGGATCGTCACATTCGAGTTGCCAGCATTTTGTAATCATCGATAAAGCGGCTTTCGATGTGCAATAGGCCGCCCAACCTTTTACTGGGAAGTAAGCCGCACCTGAACCAATATGCAAAACTCGTCCGCCTTTCAATTGGGCTAATAATGATTGATTGAGGCATAAGGGTGCTTCAACGTTCGTTGCCATATTTTGGCGAAACGAATCTAAAGCAAGATCTTTGATTGGCGCAATAGGGTCGATAATACCCGCATTATGAATGAATCCAGTCAGCTGTTTAAACCGGCTTAAGTAGTCAACCAGTACCGCTCTGCCTTCTTCATGACTGATATCTGCCTGGATATAAGAAATCCGGTCATTTTCTGAGGCTGTTTGTTGCAGCGCTTCTATGCGACGACCGGTAATTATCACAAACTGACCACGTTTCGCTAACGCAATTGCTAACGCTTGGCCAATGCCAGAACCACCACCTGTGATGACAAACACGCCTTCACTCCATCAATACGATTGGCGGCGAGTATATCAATCTTCCACTATTAAAACCAGTTGAAAACGGATGGGGAAAATGTAACATAGCGGTAAATTTAGTCATTTATCTAGGAAAACTTGCAGAGAAAAAGCCTAATTTTGTTTAGATCTGCAGAGAACTTCTTATAAGTGGACATTATCCTTATTATCAGTCATAATAATTGTAATTTTTATTTATACCCTATTAATAAACCATGACATCAATCTATGTTATTCATGGCCCTAATCTAAATAAGCTCGGGGAGCGTGAACCCAATGTGTATGGTCATGAAAGCTTAAAAGCGATCAACGACCAATTAGTATCCATTGGTGAAAAAAACGGTGTCAAGGTTAACACATTTCAAAGCAATCATGAAGGGGAAGTGATTGATTTTATACATCAATTAACACCCAAAAAATGCGACATAATTTTGATTAATCCCGCCGCATTTACCCACACCAGCATTGCCATACGCGATGCATTATTAGCCATCAGCATTCCTTTCATCGAGGTTCACTTAAGCAATGTTTATCAACGTGAACCGTTTCGTCACAAATCCTATTTTTCTGACATAGCCGTTGGAATCATCGCAGGCTTTGGCTCAGAGAGTTATTTTTTGGCGCTGCAAGCAGCGATTAATCATTTGAAGAATTGAGAGATATGTAACCATGGATATTCGTAAAATTAATAAACTCATTGAAATATTAGTCAAATCGGGTATTTCTGAAATCGAGATTAAAGAAGGTGAAACCTCTGTCCGCTTAAGCCAACACGTAAATGCCCTTCCAACCCAAACGGTGATGCATACACCGGTTGTTGGAACACCGGCCCCTGTGTCTGCGCCCATGGAATCGCCCAATACCCAAGCTCAAGCGGCGAAAGCAGCGCACGAGTCAGGTCATGTCATTCGTTCACCGATGGTAGGCACTTTATACAGCTCGCCTTCCCCTGAAGCAAAACCCTTCGTGACCGTCGGTCAATCCATCAAAGTAGGTGATACGATTTGTATTATCGAAGCCATGAAAATGTTTAACGAGATTGAAGCGGATAAAAGCGGTATAGTTAAGCAAATTCTAGTCAGTAACGGTGAACCCGTAGAATTTAATCAACCGCTGTTGGTGGTGGAATAAGAGGTAGGCTATGTTTAATAAAGTTGTCATCGCCAATCGAGGTGAAATCGCTTTGCGTATCCTAAGGGCCTGCAAAGAACTTGGGATTAAAACCGTTGCGGTCCATTCTGAAGTCGATAAAGATTTATTGCATGTCCGTTTAGCCGATGAATCCGTTTGTATCGGCCCTGCTCCTGCAAGTAAAAGTTATTTAAATATCCCAGCCATCATTTCAGCCGCTGAAATTACCGATGCCGTGGCTATCCACCCAGGTTATGGCTTTTTATCCGAAAATGCCGATTTTGCTGAAATTGTTGAGCAAAGTGGCTTTCATTTTATTGGTCCAAAAGCAGAAACGATTCGCATCATGGGCGATAAAGTCGCCGCCATTAAAGCGATGAAAGAAGCAGGTGTTCCTTGCGTGCCAGGATCCGGTGGCCCCCTGGGCAACGACGATAAGACAAATTTAAGGCTAGCGCATGAAATTGGCTACCCGGTCATCATTAAAGCAGCCGGAGGCGGCGGTGGTCGAGGCATGCGGGTTGTCCACTCGGAAGCGGCCTTATTAAACGCGATTTCACTCACTCAAAGTGAAGCCAAAGCGGCGTTTAATAATGCAACGGTATACATGGAAAAATTTTTAGAAACGCCAAGGCACATTGAATTTCAAGTGTTGGGCGATGGTAAAGGAAATGCCATTCATTTGGGAGAGCGCGATTGCTCTATGCAACGACGGCACCAAAAAGTCGTCGAAGAAGCAACAGCCCCTGGCATTGCCGATGATGTCCGCCAGCAAATAGGCGAAACCGTTGTCAATGCTTGCCGTCAATTAAAATATCGCGGGGCGGGGACCTTTGAATTTCTCTATGAAAATGGCCGTTTTTATTTTATCGAGATGAATACCCGGATACAGGTGGAGCATCCTGTCACTGAAATGGTAACCGGCATTGACCTAATTAAAGAGCAAATTAAAATCGCATGCGAAATGCCAATTTCCATCAAACAAGAAGATGTCCAATGGCGAGGCCATGCCTTTGAATGCCGAATCAATGCCGAAGATCCAAGGAAGTTTATCCCATCCCCTGGTCGCATTGACATATTGCATCAACCAGCAGGTCCTGGCATCCGTTTTGATTCGCATATCTATGCCAGCTATACCGTTCCCCCGCATTATGATTCCATGATTGGTAAATTAATCAGTTATGGGAATACGCGAGAAGAAGCCATTTTGCGAATGCGCAATGCGCTGGATGAAATCATTATTGAGGGCATTCAAACGAACATTGAATTGCATCGACATATCTTCCATGATAAGAACTTCATCGAGGGTGGCACTAACATTCACTATCTAGAAAAAATGTTAGCAGAAGAACCATTTTAACCATGTCTTATTATGAATTAACCATCACCGATATCGATACAGAACAAGTCGATGCCTTATCGGAACAACTCGAATCCTTAGGGGCTTTATCAATCACTTGTACCGATCAAGGCGATAACCCCATCTTTGAACCCAAACCTGGCACAACCCCGCTGTGGCCCGAATCGGTTGTCACCGCGTTATTTTCGACGCAGAATGAAGCCGAACTCGCACGAGAGATCCTACAACAAAACCTCTCTTATGGTGATATGGCCATTGTCAACGTGGCTGACCAAGCTTGGGAGCGGGTATGTATGGATGATTTTCATCCCATGCAATTTGGCAAAAAATTATGGATTTGTCCCTCGTGGACAACCCCACCCGATGAGAATGCCATTAATATTCAGCTCGATCCAGGATTAGCATTTGGCACAGGGACCCATTCAACGACTGCTTTATGTTTAACCTGGTTAGATAGCCACCCCCCTGCTGGCAAAATTGTCCTTGATTTTGGCTGCGGGTCCGGCATATTAGCTATCGCTGCTTTGAAGTTAGGCGCAGAAAAAGTCTTTGCAGTTGATATTGACCCCCAAGCCCATGAGGCAACTGAAAACAATGCAATGCAAAATGATTGTGATCACCCAAACCAATTGATTATTGGGGAACAAACGATTATTCAGGAGCCTGTCGATGTTGTTCTTGCGAATGTGTTGCTAGATCCTTTATTAAAATATCGCGATCAATTTATGGCATGGAGCAAACCCAAAGCAACATTGGTATTATCTGGTCTTTTAGAAAATCAATGTGATACTATCATTAAACACTATCAATCTGATTGCCGTGTCGTTTATCAAAATACCGACAATGAGTGGGGATTAGTCGTCTTAGAAAAGCTGAGCTAAAAGACATCACTAAACTTCAAAATAACTTGCTTCATGTTCCCTTCTCCCCAGACATGGGGAGAAGGTGCCCAACGGGCGGATGAGGGGTTATTGAATCGAAGTCATTATTTTGATGTATTGCACATTGTGCTTGAAATGCTAACCAAATAACATCAAGGACTGAACCATGAAAAAAATAGCCCTTTTCATTTATCTGCTGGCCAGTAGTTTTCTGCTCCATGCCGGTGCCGTCGAGAAATATTTTCAATATCATCAGCAACAACAAGCGCTACCACTTTTAAAAAGCACATCGGTGAAAACAGGGTATTTTGATCAATACATCGACCCAAAAAGGCCAAAGCTTGGAACCTTCAAACAACGCTACTATCTGGATGAGGTTTATGCCAAAGATGCCAATGCACCCGTGTTTTTTTATGTTTGCGGGGAAGCAGCCTGTTCCCAATCATCCCTATCCGGTGCTATTCGCTCCTATGCTAGGCGTTATCAGGCTCGATTAATTGCACTTGAACATCGCTTTTATGGTAAAAGCCAGCCTTTCAATGACTTATCAACGAATCACCTTCGCTACTTAACCATTGAAAATGCCTTAGCCGATCTGGCATCGTTTCAAAAAGCCATGACCCAAAAACATGGCTGGTCAGGAAAATGGGTGAGTTTTGGGGGCTCATATCCTGGTTCGTTATCTGCTTATTATCGACTCCATTATCCCGATTTAGTGGTCGGTGCGATTGCATCCTCCGCACCCGTGCGAGCACAAGAATCCTTCCCCGAATACGATAAACATGTTACCAAAGTAGCCGGACCTGAATGTGCTAAGGCGATGCGTAAAGTTGTTAAAATAATCGATAAAGCACAGACCAATAAACAAAAGTTTGCTGAAATAAAGGCAATGTTTTCGGCAAGCGATGTTGTCGATGATATCGATTTTATCTATTTAGTAGCAGATATCGGTGCAGGTGCCATTCAATATGGAATGCATGATGAATTTTGCCATATGCTAACCTCTGGTGAAGACGAATTAACCGGTTATGCCCAATTCGCTAACATTTTATATAGCCGTTTTGGTGAAAATGCGGTTGATATGACTGCACAAGCCGCTGAATCGGAGTCACTTGATAACAGCGCGGAAGGCATTGGCATGCGCCAATGGTTTTATCAGTCTTGCCTTGAATATGGTTATTGGCAGGTTGCCCACCCCGATCCGTCCCAATCAACCCGCTCAAAGCAAATTGACTTAGATTATCACCATCAAATCTGCTTTCGATTGTTTAATATGACGACTCCTGCTAAGGTTGATTTAACCAATGAGACCTTTTTTACTCCATTATTAAGCGAAGAGACCACACACCTTGTTTTCACCAATGGCAGTAATGACCCCTGGTCAATGTTGTCCATTACCCCTGACAGCGAATGGGCGACAAATCCCAGTTTAATCTACGAACTGATCGAAGGATCCGCTCATTGCGATGACTTACATGCCCCAAGAAAAGCCGATAGCATCGCCCTTAAACTTGCCAGAGAGCGAACCAAAGCAGCGTTGGATCATTGGCTATATTAAACATGCAAAATGAATTGAAAAATTTGTCTTGAATTAATTAAGTTGGTGCGTCTATCCCCCCTTTATATCACAAAGAAGTGGCTATATTACGCACCAACAAGTTATTACGTTTTAAGCACTTTTCTTTAATGTGATAATTAGGTTTGTCCCCTTCATTTTTGTTGTCATCGATTTTTCATCATAGCCATTTGGTATTTGAAATGATTGAGTATGACTGCTATGTGAATAACTGACACGCTTGCTATTATCTTCTTCGCGAGTGATTTTTTGTGTCACGTTGGAGCTTATTATCAACTGACCATTTTTTACTGATACATCGATTTTATTGTCGGATTCTTTGGGCAGTTTTATTTTGTATACCAATTCATCTTTTCCTTCTTTTATTTGTATATTGTTAGAATTGGTGGAATTTAAATCGGGAAATCCTGTTGCAAGGCTATGTTGCATTTTCGAAAATTGGTGGTTCATTAATCGTTGCATAGCTTGATGCATCTTGTCGAATTCCTTAAAGATGTCGTTGTGCGATTGAAAGAATGGATCATTATCAAAAGGGTCGATAATTGTTTTGTTTTTTTGTTTGATATTTGCTTGATCTGGAACTTTTGTATCTAATGTTGCAGCACTTGTATAGGGAACAATACAAACCCCTAGTAGGGTACTTAAAAATATTGCAATTATCTTGTTCATTGTCATCTCCTACAAGTAGAGGCGACTATTTCGCCTCTATAATCACATGCCCCGACAATATTACATTTATCAAGGGCGCCAATAATTAACTATCTTAAGGATACAAAGCATTCCAAATGGCAAGCATTTCTTTAGGGTTTTGGTAAGCTTTAGACAGGCTGGTATTGCAATTTGAACAATAGATTGTGTAATAATTTGATGGAAATCCTGATTTTACTTTTTTTACATTCACATTTTTTCTACATGAAGGACAAGGATTAGCAATCATAATATCTCCTTTACTAACTCAATAATTACCAAAGTTTGTTCTACAAATAGATGAGCCGTTTTAATAAGAGGCTCAAACTTTTATTTAAGATCAATCATCAAAATTTCAAGACCTTTTATAAAAATTTTCGTTGTATCGGATAAAAAAGGAACTGAGCTAATACCCTTTATTCCGCATTACAAACCAGAATTTATCAACGAAATCATAGTAATAACCCATGAACGTCGCCCTCCGCATAAAGCGGAGGGTCCAGGAACTGAGGTGTTTTTAATGGTAATGTCTATGGATCCTCTGCATAAAGCGGAGGAAGACGGGAATAAGTCTTGAGCAAGATTGAATGGGGGTTATATTTTGTCAGGTTGAATTAAACAGGACTTCTAAATAACTTCCCTCAATTTCCCCTCTCCCCGGAAATGGGGAGAGGGTGCCCGAAGGGCGGGAGAGGGGTTTTTGTAACAAAGGTATATCCTGATGTGTGGCACCAAGTGCCTGAAATGCTTACGAAAAACCGCAAGTTCGAGGCCGTGGTTACAATTTATCCTTTAACCCCGTAGCAATGGGATTAATGCCGATATTGGGGTTATAACCCAGATCATCTAAGATTTTGAGAAGATTATTTCCTTTTTTGGTTAACCGCTTAATGCAATAGTGTTCTAGATAACTCGTCAACACATAACGAAAATCGCGGTGATGCAAAATGGGTAGAATTTTTTCGGCACGTTTCAAATCATTGGCATTTTCCGCATCACATGCTTGATATAAGACACCCGCAAGCATGGCCACAAGACTTGCTTTTCTTGCCTCATTAACATAGGAAAAACGGTAGATGGTCGCTTCAATGGCGCGGTCTTTATCCCAATCCATCCAAAATTCATACAAGGATAATGCCTGTTGATAATCCACATATTCATTGGCCAACATGGATTGCATAACATAGGCAACGGGGATAATCCCTTGAATATTTGCCCAAGAACAGTTACCACTGATTTGAACACTCAATGGAATTTTTTCAATGGGTACTAACCCTAAAATATCGTTTATTTGACGGTGAAAAAAATGGCGTGGCTGCTTTTGCATCAGAAACGTTTCAATAAATTTGCCGGTCACTGCTTCCGGATGGTTCATGCGATAGATATTCACCGAACCTTCTTTTTTTGCATTTTCACCGCGGTCAATTTTCGCCCAATAAGGTCCAAGGCGAACAAACGCCATCGCATGCCCTCGGCTGGCTGCAGGCAATATCAACAATTCTTGATGACTGATTTGAGTGAGTATTTTGCGATGTTGCTCGTTGAGTTCCACCACATATTGTAAATTTAATAATTGCTGAGCCACCTCAAACGCACCGATCATTCTTTGAAAATAGGAAAAATGGGATTTTAAATGCTTGGTTGCATAACTTTTAACAAATCGAATCAACGAGTCTTTGAGCAAATCCACGGTAAAACCCAGAATAAACCCCTCATAATCAACTTGAACAAATTCCCCTTTGGCATTGACGATATCCACATCACCGCGCAATTCAAACCGATGCCCCAACAATTTCGCTTGAACATAGTCCAAAGCAAAATCAAGATTTGCCCCCTGATGCAGCAGGTAGCGTTTTAAACTATCGCGATGACGCAAAATGGGGTAGACAAGGATGGGCATGCCACCTTGAGTATAACTATTCACATTGGCATGGTACTTCACCAATAGTTCAATCATTTCCTTATCTTCATTATCTACCGCCCAAAATAGAGCCGTGCGCCCAGTCACATCCGTTTTTTCAATTTCGACATTGCGGCGCAAAAGTTTTTCAGCCACATCCGGCCTACGCGCAATAGCACATTCAATCAGGGGGGTAAAACCATATTCATCAATATCATCCAGCGACTCCCCTTCATTGAGGTAAGCCTCAAAATCGGGCATACGGCCGTTGATGATATCTTGGGCCAGCGTCATGGATTAGCCTCCTGGGCGTGGGGTAGGTGCAGAAGATGGTTGGTATTGAGGTGTATCAGTTAGCTCGTTTTTCAACTGCAATTGTTTTTGATGTTGCAACCGTTTGGCATTGTCGTATTCGCGCCTTGCATCTGAATTTAAGGGAGGTTCCGGATTATCGTTGATGGGAACGCCATCGTATGTTTGGCGATTAAGCAAAGGATGTTGGGGGATATCATTGAGCAGCTCACCTTCCGGCGTCATTTTGTCCTCTTCACGACGCTCTTTGACGTTCACTTTACCATAATGACCTTCGCCAGCCTGCTCCTGTGCCCTTCGATCCCATTCAACGCGCACACTATCCTCAGCCAACATCGAGGCTGATTGAGGTTCTGCGCTTATGTAAGAAGGTAATTTAGGCGGGTCAACACGGCCACCACGACCGCTTCGACTGCTACGACCACCCGTGTCATCACTCTCATCCAAGTCACGGGTGTTGCGCAAGCGCTGTAATCCTTTCCCCACCTTTTTAATTGTCTTTGCCATACTAATAATTATAACTTATAAATATTTATTGAGCAAAATTTCAGCAATTTGAACGGCATTGGTAGCCGCCCCTTTACGAATATTATCGGCGACTACCCATAAATTCAAGCCATAGGGATCATCTAAATCTTGACGAATACGGCCAACAAATACATCATCTTGCCCTACCGCATCGGAAATAGCGGTGGGGTAGCGGACTTTTTTAAAATCATCCTTTACTGTCACGCCGGGTGCTTTGACCAGTAATTCTCGCGCTTCTTGTGGTGTGAGCGGTTGTTCAAAAGTCACATGAATGGCTTCTGAGTGGCCATAAAGAACCGGAACTCGCACTGTGGTTGGATTGACTTGAATGCTATCATCGTTAAAAATTTTCTTGGTTTCCCACACCATTTTCATTTCTTCTTTGGTATAACCATTGTCTTGAAACTCGTCAATATGCGGTAATGCATTGAAAGCGATTTGTTGGGCATACACTGAAGGCTTTACCGGCCGGCCATTTAACAATTCGCCGCACTGATGCACCAATTCTTTGATACCCTTATTCCCTGAACCAGAGACCGACTGGTAGGTACTCACATGAATGTGACGTATTTTTGCCTTGTCATGCAGGGGCTTTAATGCAACCACCATTTGAATAGTCGAACAGTTTGGATTGGCAATAATATAGCGGGTGGTGAATAATTCGATCGCTTCGGGATTGACTTCGGGAACCACGAGCGGGATTTCAGGATCGTTGCGAAAAAAAGAGGTGTTATCAATAACCACACAGCCATAGGAAGCCGCGATTGGTGCATATTTTTCAGAAACAGAAGAACCTGCTGAAAACAAAGCGATCTCAACGTTGGAAAAATCAAACTCCTCGATATCCTGCACCTCAATCGATTCATTTTTGAAATCAAGGAGTTGCCCTGCAGAGCGTGCACTAGCCACCGCATAGAGCTTATTAATAGGAAAATTGCGCTCAGCTAAGACTGTCAACATGGCTTCGCCTACTGCCCCAGTAGCACCAATGACTGCTATATTGGCTGTTCTTGTCATGATTAAAACCCCTCAAATTTTATTTATTTGTCCACGATAACGTAACCAGCAATCCATAATAACAATGGCCATCATCGCTTCAGCAATGGGTACTGCGCGAATGCCCACACAAGGATCATGGCGTCCTTTAGTGACCACTTCGACTGCTTCCCCTCTTGTATTAATCGATCGCCCCGGCGTCACAATGCTGGATGTTGGCTTTAATGCCATACTCACCACGAGCGGTTGCCCCGTGGTTATCCCGCCAAGCGTGCCGCCACAATGATTGGTTAAAAACCCCTCTTTTGGCGTCATCTCATCCCGATGTTGGCTACCCCGTTGGGTAACACAATCAAAGCCATCGCCTATTTCAACTGCTTTAACGGCATTAATCGACATCATCGCTTGCGCCAACAAACTATCCATTTTATCAAAAACAGGCTCACCTAAACCCACCGGCACGCCATGGGCTTCCACGTTCACCCGCGCCCCGATGGAATCACCTTGGCGGCGTAGTTCATCGATACACTGCTCTAATTCTTGGACCTGAGTATCGTTGGGACAAAAGAAAGCATTATTATTAATATGGTCAACCTGATCGAATTTCAAGCTTATATTGCCCATTTGCTTTAAATAGCCAAAAATCTCAACCCCATGCTCTTTTAAATAAAGCCTGGCAATCGCCCCTGCCGCCACACGCGCCGCTGTTTCACGGGCTGAAGAGCGTCCACCGCCGCGATAATCGCGGATCCCGTATTTATGATGATAGGTAAAATCAGCATGCCCCGGTCGAAAAATATCCTTAATCGCCTCATAGTCCCGAGAGCGCTGGTCTTCATTTTCAATCAATAACATGATGGGTGTGCCGGTGGTTTTCCCTTCAAACACACCACTTAATATTTTGACTTCATCCGACTCTCGTCGCTGGGTGGTATATTTTGATTGGCCCGGTTTACGTTTATCGAGAAACGGTTGAATGAGCGCTTCGGATAAGGTTAAGCCAGGCGGGCACCCATCGACAATACAACCAATTGCTGGCCCATGGCTTTCGCCAAAGGAGGTGATTGAAAAAGCGTTTCCAAAGCGGTTGCCACTCATAGTGTCACCTAAAAATATTGGTTTAATTGTTCCGCAGTCAAGAGAAAAATGCCTTGGCCGCCTCGTTCAAATTCAAGCCAGGTAAAGGGAAGATGGGGATATTTTTCAATTAGAATCGGTTCCGAATTTCCCACTTCGACCACTAAAATACCTTTTTCAGTCAGATAATGCTTGGCTTGTTGTAAGATTTGCTCAACAATGGCTAACCCTTTTTCGTTAGCGCGCAATGCCATATCCGGTTCATGCCGGTATTCAATCGGCAACGTCTCCATTTCCTCGTCACTGACATAAGGCGGATTGGAAACAATCAAATTAAATCGCTCTGAGGGAATTTCAGACCATACATCCGACTGGAAGAAATTCACTTGGCTTTCTAAATGATGCTCTTTTCGATTACGAATAGCAACGTGTAATGCTTCTTCTGAAATATCAACCCCTGTGACACACGCATCGGGAAATGCATAGGCTAAAGCAATGGCAATACACCCTGAGCCGGTACATAAATCCAAGATATTATCCACCTCGAATGGATCCACCCATGGGGCAAAATGTTGTTCAATTAACTCCGCAATGGGCGAACGCGGTATCAATACATGCTCATCAACATAAAAAGGCAACCCACAAAACCATGCTTTATTAATTAAATAGGCAACGGGGATACGATCATCAATACGTTTTGACAGTTGGGCGCATAAGTGCTGCTTTTCCGCAGCAGTTAGCCTCGCATCTAACAAACTGGCATCGGTGGTTAGGGGCAAGTTTAGTGAAGCCAACACTAACCATAACAAATCATCTTCAGGATTGTCCGTGCCATGGCCATAATACAGGTTTGCTTCGTAGGCTTTAGAAAGCGCGTAGCGATAAAAATCTTTAATCGTGTGAAAGTCTGAGCAGTCTTGGGATTGAATTAGTTTCATAATAAAGAAAAAATTAAGGCAGTGTTGATATTTTAGCGTAATTTTGGGGAGATGTCGTTATTGTTGAGTTTTTGGGTATATACAGAACTAATGCAATGCTCAACTTTCATGGAACAATACGGGCCCGGGCCCGTGGGCGAGCCCGAGCCCGGTTTTTAAACAATTCCAAGGCGCCCAAATTCTAAGGGAGGATTTCCTAATATTTTACTACCCATCATACCAACAGTATGCGCTAGTACTTTTCTTCATATATTAATCAAAACACTTTTATGATGTTGACTAAAATGGCGAAAAAAGCAGATTAGATGGTGCTCGGACGGGCACGGGCTCGCTCACGGGCCCGGGCCCGGGCCCGTATTGTTCCTAGAGAAGTTGAGCAACACGTTAAGAACTAAACATTATCGATAGAATAGTTAAAATGTCATCCGATGATTTGCTATCTAATTTTCCCAGTTTTTTTACAATCCTTGAACGGTCTATTGAGCGCAATTGATCGAGTGCAACCTGACCCTCCTTGCCCTGAAAAGACGTTTTTACCCTTGTGGGAAAAGGTTCTCGAATAGTGCTTGTCAATGGTGCCACGATAACCGTTTTAAGCTGACTTAAATTCATTGAGTCTGGCGATATTATCACGGCTGGTCTTGTTTTTTTTATTTCAGAGCCGACGGTTGGATCTAAATTTACCAAGCATACATCAAATCGTTTTATTTTTACCATGTCCAATCTTCTTCATCGAATTGATTAGGCAAATCAATTTCTTCACCTTCGCCTGAGACATTGGCAATCGCATTAAACTGCTCAAGCCATCCTTCCTGCTTATTTTTAGAAGGTGTTAACAGAATGGCGCCGTTTTCATTAATGGTAATTTCCATTTCTTCACCTAACTCTAAATGCGCTTCCTTTAATAGGGCTGAAGGAATCCGAACCCCAACAGAGTTCCCCCATTTTTTTAGTGATACCGTTGACATAGGATATCCACCGAAAGTATATACATAGTATAATTATACATCGTATAACTATCGGACGCAAACTAATCAAGTTATACCCGTCATTGCAAAGGGCCATACAAAATCAAAAGCAGCCAACAATCCCTATTATCCCCGTCGTTGCGAGGAGCCGCAGCGCAGCGAAGGGGACGAAGCAATCCACACTCCCTGTCGTTGCGAGGAGCCGTAGCGCAGCGAAGGGGACGAAGCAATCCACACTCCCCGTCGTTGCGAGGAGCCGCAGCGCAGCGGAGGGGACGAAGCAATCCACACTCCCCGTCGTTGCGAGGAGCCGCAGCGCAGCG